>NZ_PYNX01000009.1:0-165555 GCF_003026755.1 Photobacterium sp. GB-50 | reverse complement strand
GAATAGAAGTACGAGCGCGTTCTGCTAGTAGAAATACTGGCACTTCAGGTTGACGTGCTTGTAGTGCTGCTAACAAATCAACTTCTTCGTGAGAGTTAACGATTTGCTCTTCAGTTTTTTCAAGAGCTAATACAAGGCTATCGATTTGAGATGCCATGATAACCGCACGTGCATCTTCGTAAGAAGTGGCAGTAACGATTTCGATAGTACGGCTTTCTAATTCAGCGATTAATGATTTAGTTGCACGATCGGCAAAGCTGTTTGGAGTAATGTTTTGGTGCTCAATAACGAGAGCACGCATTTTATTAGTACTATTATTGTTGTTCATAATAACGCCTGAATAGAATGATTGATAGCAGGTGTGTTTTACCACGACATAATTAATATGAAGTAATTAAACGCCTTGCCTAATACTTTTAGAAGGGAATAAATAATACTGCTTATTAATGTTTATATTAATTTTCAGTGTATTTATTATTTATTCCCATTTCATTTCTAGCTGGTTATTAATAAATTTCTTTAGTATCGAATTTATTAAATCTTAATTAGTTTGCTTTAACTTCTGGTTTAGTATCACGTGCTGCGATGAAACCGTAGAAGATGTAACCGAATAGCGTCAAGATGGTACCGCCGAATACTGCTGTCGCACCACAAGCGTATACACCGTAGATGCTGTAGATAACAGCTAATGTACCCACAACAGCGCCTAGGCGGTATTGTTTTGGTGTAACCATGTTTTTGCGAAGTAGCACTTCCAAACCTGTCATAGATAGGATGTAAGGTACCATGTTAATAAATACGGCTAGGTTCAATAGCGCGTTGAACTGACTGATCAAGTTTGGAGAGATAGTCATCACTGCTAGAGTTAACTCAGCAACTAGCATGATAAGCATACCGGCAATTGGTGCACCTGCTTTGTTAGTCTTAGCAAAGATTTTAGGGAATAGACCTTCATCTGCCGCTGCTTTAGATACTTGAGCGTTAGTGAACTGCCAACCTAATAGTGAACCGATACATGCGATAACCGCTGCTAGTGTAACAATGTTACCTACTGTTGGGTTAAACATGTGGCTGAATACTAAGCCAAATGGTGCAGTAGATGCTGCTAGTTCTGCGTTAGGAATAATACCCTGGATAACACCAGTAGACGCAATGTAGATAACAGCAGCGAAACCTGTACCAAATAGTACTGCTAGTGGTACGTTACGCTCTGGATTTTCAACTGCATCAGAGTTAGCACCAGCAGATTCAATACCTAGGAACGCCCATAGAGTCAGTGCGATACCTGAAGATACAGAGTGCATTGTTGTGTCATGGTGTGGGTTCCATGCGCTCATGAATGTTTGTGGATCGAACCACCACCAACCGATAACAGATAGACCAAGTACAGGTAGAATAATACCCCAAACAGTGAATGCTGAGATTTGACCTGTGATCTTAGGACCACCAAAGTTAGCAACCATAGTAATGATAAGAATCGCACATACACCGAAGAAAGTGTGTACTGGCGTATCTAACCAAGGCATGAATGGCTTAATGTAACCAACAGCTGATACGGCAATTGCTACACAACTAATTACTAGACATACATAGTATGTGTAAGAAGAGATAAAGAAAGATGATTTGCCGTGTGCTTCTTCTGCGTAAGCTGACATACCGCCTGAACGTTTACAAAAAGCACCACATTTAGCAAACGTGTAAGCAATACACATTGCACCTAATGCTGTAACCACCCAAGATAACATTGAAATAGCACCAACTTGAGCCAAGCTCGCTGGTAGCATAATAATACCGGAACCCATCATGTTAACTGCAACAAGTACAGTTAAACCGACAAGGCCCATTTTTTTAGTGCCAGTATCTGATGACATATATTCACCTATGATTAGAAGGTAATAACTACTAAATAAGAAAGTAGTTATCGTTATATTTAATAAGACCCAATCCATGGCGAATTCATTAATAACATTAAGGTTATTATTTTATTTTTTAGTAGGGGGAACTAACTAAAAAATAACTCAGATATAAACCTTGGATATTAAGACTTATATATGAGAGTGAATTCGTTGTCCTTTCGATGAAGCGTATAATGCGACTGTTTTGCTTAAAAAAAAACGTTAATTTCGGAATGAAACGTTCCATTTTTAGTGTCAATAATGACAAACAGTATCGTTATTCGTTCAGTAACTATCGTGAATAACGTCAACTCATGAGTTGATGTTGTCAGGAAGGAGGTAAAAATAGCAATGAATAACAATGAGTTGTAAGTCTCGCAGGGTGAGATTTATCATATTAAATAGACTTTAAAAGTGAATAGTTGAAATATATTTATTCACTTTTCGTGCGATTTAATGCCATTTGTATGATGTTTATTTTTTTCTTATTCAGGGTTAATTTTTATTTAATGACAGTAAAAAGTACTTTTTTAGTGAGAAATCGACGTCACTTTGAGAGGTTTAGTAAAAACTTAAATGATACGTTCAGGATTCATTAATAATAAATGGAATATTAATAATATTTTTAATCGTTTTTTGTAATAAAAGACCGTCATTATTTTCAATAATACGCATTGATTTATTATGCCTTTAAATAATTTAGGTGTTGGCGGTGGATTAATGAAGCGTAAATTCGGTTTTACTCTTTTAGAGTTAGTCATCGTTATTGTTAGCTTAGAGAGTTTAGTTGTTGTTGCGATACCCCAACCTCGTAACCATCAATATCAAAGCGATGATTAGTGGGAAAGAAACAGCTTTATTGAGTACCGTTGATGCTATATCGATAGCAAATGATTACCCCACTGCAACGAAGAGGGGTATTGTTCAAGCGCTAGCCTCACCGAATACTTGATATCATTATCGAATGGATATGAAAACACTCACGTTAAGTGATCATTGTTGGAGTGGTTGGGCTGGCAGTATGCTGACAATAATAGATTTTAGATACGCATTATTATGTCATGTACGTTAATTTCGCAGAGGGAGCGGAAGGGGCTGGTCATACTCCTCCCTTTCATTTAGAACGCTATTTTAAGATCTGCTATCAAGCAACCGACAATACAGCTCATAACAATGAGCCTAATTTGTTAAATGCCCGATGATTACAGTCATTGATGATAAATGCTGAAGCAATATCTATTACGATCAAAGAAAAAGGCGCTAAATTAGCGCCTTTTGGGGTGTTTTTTAAGAAGAAATACTTAAGCTGGCGTGACGCGAGAAGTGCCATCGTCAGAGATGTTAATTTGAACGCGCTCACCGGCGTGGAACATGACGTTAGGGTTAACCTGCTGCACGATAGAAACGGTACGACCACTATCTAGCTTTATTGTTAGGTTTACACCATTACGCTTAGTGACTTCGTTACCTGCTTCGTTACCAAGGTAACCGCCTAATAGCGCACCACCAATTGCCGCAATTTGCGAGCCGGTACCACCGCCTACGCCTGAGCCTAAAATCCCACCAATAGCACCGCCAGCAAGTGTACCAATACCATTACCGTTACCATTTAGTGTTACCGCTTGGGTACGAGTTACGGTGCCGTAATATACTTCTTGCATCTGGCGTGCATCATTAACATTGTAAGCATTACCATAAGGATTGGTTGCACAGCCTGCGAGACCTAACGTCGATAAAATCACGGTTAAGACAAGTATCTTTGTTTTCATGTTGTTTCTTCAATAAAAATACAGTGTTTAAATATTGGGTGTAATTTGAGCTTATTCGATAAGAAAAGAAAGCACGAAAACTCATTTTACTAAAACAGTAAATATAAGGTATTGAATCTGTTAATACGTTCTCTTATGTCCACTTTTATCAGCATGAAAAGTGTTAATAAATGCCGAGAAGTATTGGTGTAATTGTGCTGCTTCTGTTGTGAATTGAAGTTGAGTCAGTAGCGCTATCCCTACTTCACAGGTACATAAATTACCGTCTTGCTGATTACGTCGTAAGGCGTAGTTTGATGTCTGTTGTGGCGTTAAAGCTAAACGCGGTAAGTCACTAAGCCAAGGGCTTTTACGTACCATTTTTTTTGCTTCTTGCCAGGTCGCATCAAGAATAATAAACAGGGGGATGGGTTGGTCAGTATCGGCTTGAGGTAGCTCAATAGGGGGATGTTGCTCATCGCTTGGGAAAACCAGATAGGCTTGGTAGTGAGGATCACGCAGTTGCGCGAGCAAGTGTGCTGGCGGCTCGGTACGTTGCCATACCTCAACGCGGCAATGAGGCAAACTGTTTACCAGCAACTTACCTGTGTTGGTATCTTTATTAAGCTCTCGAGGGTGAGTTAATAACACAAAGTGTGCGGGGCACTGAAGGTGTGGCTCAAGGTTGCAAATACAATTGTGCTGAAAGCCACAGCGAGGGCATGACATGGTTATTTCTCCTAACCTCAAATACCCTTGCAGTGTGGCATAAGTCGATGTCTTAAGTCACGACAGTGATAATGGCGTTTAGTCTTGTTTTGTCAGTACTAACCCATTATTGCCGATATGATATTTCTGACCGTTGACGGTTTCTTCTGTTGCGCTGAGCTGCTTCTTACTTGGATCAAAGGTATAAATACGTTCGCTATTGAGCCCATGATGTGAGGTCATCTTTACTTGCAGCTGAGTGTCGCTGATCGCTTGCCAATTCCCGTTTTCTTTTAGACTTGGATCGCCATTGGTGTATTGATATGTGGTTGTTGCAGAGTGATCGCTTTTAAGGCTCAGTAGAGTCGTTAATCCCATTTCTGGCTGACTTTTATACTCACCCACCCAATTACTATTACTGTCATCGCCACCAAAGCTACTTGGTAACCAACTTGCACAGCCAGTTAGCGTAGATGCGGTAAAGATAAGGGCGAGGGGTAACCGTGAAACTGTCATTTTATTCTCTCTATGGTAGGCTCAAATTCATGAGGAAGTTGGCAGTAATGGTAGAACAATATGGCCTATTGGTTATTTAAAACCGAACCAGATACATTTTCTATAGACACCCTAAAATCACAAAAAGTTTCACCTTGGGAAGGCGTCCGTAATTATCAGGCGCGTAATATGTTACGTGACGAGGTGAAATTAGGCGATCAAGTCTTCATTTATCATTCATCGTGTAAAGATGTCGGTGTAGTTGGGATCGCTACGGTGGTGAAAGCCTCGTATCCCGATCACTTCCAGTTTGATCCCGAGTGCCCGTATTTTGATCCGAAATCAGATCCAGAAAATCCACGCTGGTTTATGGTTGATATTGAATACCAACGTCACTTACGGTTAGTTAGCTTAAAGCGTATGAAAGCTAATCCAGCCTTGGCTGAGATGCCATTAGTAAAAAAAGGCAGTCGCTTAAGTGTGATGCCAGTTACTGACGCGCAATGGCAGGAAATTTTAACCATGACAGGGCAGTTCTAAACTGTTTTTCAAGGGGAAAAGAAAAAGGCTGTGTTTAACAGCCTTTCTATAGGGGGATTATGCGTGATTAAGGAGATACTTTTCTAAGTAGTGCGCTACCGCTTCATCAGCACTTGAACCGATAACCTCATTATCTGGCAGTGCTTGTTTCACTTTGTCATGAGAGGTGCCCATGATTAAGCCTTTACCTGCCATTGATAGCATTTCAACATCATTCATCCCATCACCAAAAGCAATACAATCGTCTAATGTCAGCTCGAGCGCTTTGGCGACAGCGGCTAAGGCATCGCCTTTAGAGACACCCGCATCCATTACTTCTAAGCACCAAGGTGTGGAAAATGCGATATTCGCTTTATCTTTAAACTCTTGATTAAAGGCTTGCTCCCACTTCACCATTTTCTCATGGTCAAGATCATCACGGGTGAAGAAAACTTTTAATACGTTATCTGTCGGCGGGTTCTCAACATCAAATAACTGATAGTTAAAGCTATCGTGGAAATCACGCAGTGCTTCATTTTCATGATTGAGTAGCCAATGGTCGCCTTGGTACAAGTGAATGTGTAAATCAGGATCGTGCTTTGCGAGTGCAATAACGCCACGGATCACTTCAGGGCTTAAACTTTGTTGGAACACAAGATTACCGTCGGCATCATGCACACTGGCGCCATTTGATGTGATCATGTAAGCCGGAATACCCAGTTTTTCACGCATTTCAGCGACATCTATATGGTGGCGACCTGTTGCAAATACAAAATGCTTATTGTGTTGATAAAGACGTTGTAAGACATCTTGAGTAAACGGGGCGATCTTATGCTCAGGAGTAAGCAAGGTGCCATCTAGATCTGAAGCAACAATTTTAAACATGTGAACTCTCGATAGTAAAACGGGCGGTAATGGTATGTAGCATGCCAATGAGAGATTAATTCTAGAACAAGTCAAAGAGGAAAAAAGAGGCTAAAGTTGGATAATTAGACTTCCGCTTTTCGTTCGCTTGATAAAAACGAAAGTCTGTTAGTGAAGATTAAGCAAAATGCGCCAAGAGTGCGGTAATCGCTTGGTTACGGAGCGGATCACTTTCAAATAAGATCTCATGGCGAGAACCTTCAATGATCTGAAAATCACAGTGTCCAGAGCCTTGGTTTAGCTGTTGATGAAATTGCTGCTGACAGGCGTTATCAACAATTTTATCTTCACTGCCTTGAAGTAAAAGAACAGGGATAGTGATGGTATTGGCTTGTTGAATCGCTCGACGTGCTGCTTTAATACTTTCCCATACCCAGTGATTACTTGCGCCACCAATGCGTAATTCAGGGCGGACATCATAAAGCTCGCGAAACCATTGGTAACGTGTTTGGCTGTGGGTAAGCAAGTTGCCATTGAACGGTTTTGCATAATAGGGCTTTTGACCAATAGCATAGTGAGGTTGACGACGAAATAATTCGGTGATGCCAATCAAGGCTTCGGCAAAGGGCTTTAAGTGAGGTTTAACATAGATGCCATGCATTGGCGCACTTAGTACGGCGCGATCAAAAAGAGTGGGATAACGAGCAAGTGCTAAACTGGTGATTGCCCCCCCCATCGAATGACCAAGGATGAAGTGCTGTTTATAACCTTGTGGTTTGACGATGTTTTGCATAAAAAGATGCAGGTCTTCAACGTAGTCATCAAAGTTTTCGACATACCCCAATTCATGATCGTCCACTAAGCGTTCTGACACGCCCTGACCACGATGGTCGAAGGAATAAACATGGTAGCCTTGTTTGACTAAATCATAGAACAGCTCTTGGTATTTCCAATAGGTTTCTACTCGTCCATTAACCACGATAATGACTTTATCACTGCACTTTGGGGTTAAACTGACCCATCCTAATTCACATTGTTTAACGCCTGTGAATTTTCCTTCGTGACGTTGTTGCCACATTTCACTTACCGCACTCGTCATTGTGTCTGTGAAATGTTCTTCTTGAGAAAAAGGGAGAAAAGTCGAAGGTTGACAAGTCATTAAAGCGCGTCCGAAATTTATCTGTTTAAAAATCATCACAGCAAATTATGGCGTGGCGATTACTGTGGATTAGTCAAAAATGGCATACTTAGTACAGTATACCTTATTTATCTAAGACAGAATAAGTGTATCCATATTGCTTTATTTGTTCTATTCAGGTTATAAACGCATTTTATAAATGTCATAAAAATTTCATTGAGATCACATGAGTATTGATGTTTGGTTAGCATATTTGCTCGCTGCAGTTATCTTTAGTTTTGCACCTGGCTCTGGGACCGTAAATTCAATCAGTAATGGGATGGTTTATGGCTGGCGTAAGTCATTAGCCTCTATTATCGGCTTGCAGTGTGGTATGGCTGCACACATCATTCTTGTTGGCGTAGGGCTAGGAACGATAGTCGCTGGCTCTGAGTTGGCTTTTACCATTATTAAATGGCTAGGCGCGGTGTATTTAGTGTGGCTCGGGATCCAAAAATGGCGCGAGAAGTCAGCATTAGCCTTAGATGAGCGTGATAGCTCCATATCGGCTACCACATTGTTTAAACGAGCAGTGTTTGTCAATTTAACCAATCCTAAAACGATTGTGTTCTTAGTTGCGTTATTTCCTCAGTTTATCAATCCAGTAGAACCTCAATTACCGCAGTTATTGGTACTTGGTATCACGACATTAGTCGTCGATGGTTGTGTAATGTTATTTTATGTACTGTTAGCGTCACGCTTTACCCGCTATATCCGTTCAACAACGGTGATGTCTCGTTTAAACCGTTTATTCGGATCTATGTTTATCGGATGTGGTGCTTTACTTGCTTTGGCTCGCGCGTAAATTTTGATGATAGATAAAGGAAAGGTTTGATGTATTCCTATGTTGCTCGTCAGCCAATTTTTAATCGTAAGCAACAAACGATTGGCTATGAATTATTATTTCGTGACGGAGAAAGTAATGCTTTTCCGAATATCGATGCGAGTGAAGCGACATGTCGCTTAGTTATGGAAAATTACATGGCGATTGGTGACAACCGCTCATACAAAGGTCAGCGAAATTTTATTAATTTTCCTGAGCATTGTTTGATTGAATTGATGCCATTATTACTGCCTAAAGATAAAGTTATTATTGAAATTCTTGAAAGTTGTCGTCCAAGTGATGAGCTTTTACAGGCAGTTAAACATCTCCACCAAAAAGGCTATCTCTTTGCGCTTGATGATTTTGATTGTCATCCTGAATGGCAGCGTTTCCTGCCGTATATATCCGTCATTAAGTTAGATTTACTGGCGCTAGGTCTCGATCAAGCCTGCCAATATGTCAAAGATAACCAGCACCTAAAAGCCAAGTTTTTAGCGGAAAAAGTCGAAACCTATGATGACTATTCGCAAGCATTAGCTGCGGGATTTCATTTATTCCAAGGTTATTTTTTCAGTAAACCTGAAATGCTAAAAAGCCGTAAAGTGGCACCATCAGAGCTTACAACGGTACAGCTACTGCATGAAATCTCCCATGATCCGGTCGATTTTTCGCGTATCGAAACCATTATTAGCAGTGATGTCTCTCTGTCCTATTTATTACTCCGTTACGTCAATACTGTGACCAAGCGCTTACGCTCACCGATCAGCTCATTTCGCCAAGCTTTAGTGTATTTAGGTGAAGATAACTTACGCTTATTTATTGGTGTGGTGGCGACCGCGCATGCTGCGCTTGATAAGCCGAAAGAGCTTTATGCTTTATCGTTATTACGCGCCAAAATGTGTGAGTTACTGGTGACAAAAGGCGGCATTGTGCTGCGCTCAGAACAAGCTTTTTTAGCTGGGATGTTCTCGTTATTGGATGCCTTGCTTGATAATTCATTAGAGAGCTTACTGGATATGATCCAGCTTCAACCTGAAATTAAATCCGCACTTTTACAACGTAATGGGCGATTGGGCTTAGTGTTGGATGTGGTTGATGCGTTTAGTACTGCAGATTGGACACGGGTACAGATTTGTTGTCAGGTGCTGGGGATAAAAGAAAAAGTGGTGCATGAAAGTTATTTAGCTGCGGTTGAGTGGGCAGATAAATGTACCGCAGTGAATTTAAAACGATGAAAAAATGGGGGCTATGTAGTCTCGCCCCCGAATGGGAATCATAATATTGCAGTTGGAGAGCCGAAGCGGGCCGCGCCGTTGATACAGCACATATAATATGGCCCAACTAAATTCATATCTGCTTGTTTATCTATTTTCTATTGGCGGTATGCATTTAACATCCATAGCAGTTTTTCTTGTTCACGGATGTAATCACCCATCAATGCTGCCGTACCTTCATCACCCGCATCACCTGCTTGCGCTAAAATTTGACGTTCTAAACGTAGCAAGACACTAAAACCATTTACTAAGCCTTCAACACAGTCTTTACCTTGTGTTGCATTGCGATGTTCTTTGATATCACTCACGGTGAGGTAACTGCTGAAGCTATGATCTGGCGTATGACCAAGGGTTAAAATCCGCTCTGCAAGTTCATCGATTTTTAGCTGAAGATCGGTGTAGATCTCTTCAAACTTCACATGAAGTTCAAAAAACTCTTGTCCTTTAATGTTCCAGTGATAGCCACGGGTATTCATGTATAACACTTGGTAATCAGCTAATAATTTATTGAGGTCTGTAGCCAGAGCTTGCGCTTTTTGGGTATTGAGACCGATTAAATTCATTTCGCTAGTCATGCTACTTTCCTCACTTATTCGATAAATTAGCTAAAAGGTGCTGACCTCTCAGAAGATGTATTCATTATAGGGCGAACCTCATGATAGATATAACTGTTAGGTTCTATTGTACCAATAGGTTTTAGCTATCTTTATTGGCTAGATAAGCGAAAGCCACCCGATGTGATTCGGTAAACATCGAGTGGCTTTCTAAAGAGAGTGATGACTATTTACGCTGAGATTAGATCACCGTGGCAGTTTTCACCATAGCAAGGGGTGATAGGAAAAACTTAACCTTTTTCTGCCTGTGTTGCGGTCACGCTTTGGCTCAGTACCTTAATACACTCAGAAAGGGCCGGGTTTAAGGTTTTACTGGCGGGATAGCACAGCCCTAAACGGCGGAACATCCGTGGTCCTTCTAACGGTACTGCCACCAATTGATTGGCACTTTCCAGTACCCCTGTAGGGAGAAACGAAATGCCAAGCCCAGCTTGAACCAAGTGCATGACTTGAGTTTTATGCTCAGCTTTTGCAACGAGATTAACGGATAGGCCATCACAGGCGAGTAAGCTGATGGTTTGCTGATGAGCTTCGCAAGGTGGGCACTCAATAAAATCATGCTGATGTAATTGTTCAGGCGAGACCGACGGTAAGTTTGCCAACGGGTGATCAGGCAACATGCAAAGCACGTAATCTTCATCCCATAGCGGCAAAAAGATCTCATCTTCTGCTTTGAACATATCAAGAGTTAAGCGCGCATCGGCAGGTTTTTCGTGATCAACCAGTTCGAGCGATAAATTGGCAATGTTGTGGTGTAAAGTTGCAAAGACTTTCGCCAGTTGGCTTTGGCTTAAATCAGGAAAATTTGCCAAGGTCAGTGGTAATCGCTCGGTGCGTTGCTGGAACAGTTGCGGTAGGGTATTTACATCATTAAGCAAACGGATCGCTAACGGATATAAGTAGTGAGCTTCATCGGTGACATCAACCCCTTTTTTATGACGTAAAAACAGTACAGTATTCAGCTCTTGCTCTAGTTGCTTAATACCGTTAGAGATCGACGGTTGAGAAACAAAGCAGCGCTCTGCGGCAAGGGTGATGTTTTTTTCTTCATAAACTGCAATGAAAAAGCGTAGTAGTCGTAAATCCATCGTAAGTTACCTGCATATGATGCTAAGTGAGCAGATTATCATAGGAATCGAATAAGCGGGAAAACAGGCACAAAAAAGCCGGACATGGTGCCCGGCTAAAGGAGGATTACAGGTTAACCTGCGATGTTGTAGTAAGTATTCGCACCTGGGCCGACTGGGATACCCAGTACGAACACCCAAACATAGAACATGATGCTCCAGCCAATCACGAATACAATCGAATAAGGCAGCATGGTTGCTATTAGCGTACCTAAACCAAGGTTCTTCTGGTAACGAGTGGCTACTGCTAGGATCATACCGAAGTAGCTCATCATAGGGGTGATGATGTTGGTAACAGAATCACCGATACGGTATGCCGCTTGAATGGTTTCAGGCGCATAACCTACCAGCATTAACATTGGAATAAAGATAGGTGCGGTTACCGCCCACTGCGCTGATGCCGAACCAATCATGAGGTTGATAAAACCACACATTAGGATGAAGGCGAAGAACAGCGCTGGGCCTGTTAGACCAATAGACTGTAGGAAATCTGCACCACCAACCGCGAACACTTGACCGAAGTTAGTCCACTTAAAGAACGCCACGAATTGAGCTGCGAAGAACACCAGTACAATGTACATACCCATTGATGACATTGACACAGACATCGCGTTGATCACATCACGGTCGTTCTTCATTGTACCTACTACTTTACCGTAGACAAAACCCGGGATGGCGAAGAACACGAAGATAAATGCCACGATACCTTTAAGGAACGGAGAGCCTGCCACTAAACCTGTTTGTGGGTTACGTAAAATACCGTCAGCAGGCACAATTGTCAGTGCGAGTAGTGCTGCAACAGCTAGCGCTGCAAGACCCGCGGCTTTCAAACCTCTCTTCTCAAGCGCAGTCAGTTTGCCCATTTTATCTTGGCTTAAATCATCACTGGCTTCAGAGGCATCGTATTTGCCTAGTTTCGGCTCAACGATTTTCTCTGTAACGAATGCACCCATGATGGTGATAGCAAAGGTTGAAGCAAACATGAAGTACCAGTTCACTTCTGGGCCAACAGTGTAATTAGGATCGATCATTTGTGCTGCAGTCTGGGTAATACCCGATAGCAGGGGATCAACCGTACCTAGTAGTAAGTTCGCACTGTAGCCACCAGATACACCAGCAAAAGCGGCTGCAAGACCTGCTAATGGGTGACGACCTAGCGAGTGGAATAGCATTGCCGCAAGTGGAATAAGTACCACGTAGCCAAGCTCTGAGGCGGTGTTAGAGATAATACCGGCAAATACCACAACCAGAGTTACCATGCGACGAGATGCGCCCATCACTAAACCACGCATCGCCGAAGAAAGTAGGCCTGAGTGTTCAGCAATCGCGACACCTAACATGGCAACCAGTACGGTACCTAGTGGTGCAAAGCCAGTGAAGTTTTTCACCAGGTTTGCCACGATAAGTTGCAAGCCTTCAGCATTTAATAGGCTGACCACGTGGATCATGCCGTCTGCAGCACGACCTGGTGCGCCTTCTGGTCGAGGATCGGCAACAGAAACACCGAAATAGCCTGCGATGCCAGAGGCAACTAAAATCGCGACACAGAAGATAGCGAAGAGTGTGATTGGGTGAGGTAATAAGTTACCTAACCATTCGACGGTATCAAGAAAACGGGTAAAAAGTGTTTTCTTAGGATGTGGTTGTTGTTGTGAAGCTGATGAATGCATCACTACCTCCAATATAGTTTTAATCC
Organism: Photobacterium sp. GB-50; assembly: GCF_003026755.1. Lineage (NCBI taxonomy): Bacteria > Pseudomonadati > Pseudomonadota > Gammaproteobacteria > Vibrionales > Vibrionaceae > Photobacterium > Photobacterium sp. GB-50. The sequence goes on along the minus strand of NZ_PYNX01000009.1, from coordinate 152,615 downwards.
CATCAATGGGTACTGCTTTTGTGAATGAGATGTTATCTCGCAAAATGTTGTAAAATCAATGTTAAATTGTTTCTAATTGTAAACAGGTAATGAATAAGACTTTAAAACTTGTCTTTGGGTAGAATTTTAAACTGCTTTTACTGTTGTATTTCTTGTTGCATAAAAAGTTTCAGTTAGATAAGAAAAGCGAATAAAAAAATCTCTTATCCATAATTTTTTTTGATGATAAACCTAAGAAATTGATATTTTTCACTTCTCTCAATCCGACCTATAGTGAATGCATCAACAACATGTCGGCCTGTTGAATATTTTTCGAATTACCAGAGTAGGAAAGTCTTATGTCTAAATCTTTAGTTGTTATTACGGGTGCAAGTTCGGGTATTGGTGAAGCAACAGCGCGTCAATTGTCTGCAGAAGGTTATCCATTATTATTACTTGCGCGTCGTGTAGATCGTATGGAAGCAATGAACCTACCTAATACACTATGTCGAGCAGTCGATGTGACTGATGCGCAAGCCATCCAAGCGGCCGTTACTGAAGCGGAAGAAAAGTTTGGTCCTGTTGATTGTTTAATTAACAATGCTGGCATGATGTTACTTGGTTTAGCTGATGAACAAGATCCAGCAGAATGGCAGACGATGTTTAATGTTAATGTGATGGGTATGCTAAACGGTATTCACGTTGTATTGGCGGGCATGAAAGCACGTAAACACGGTACAGTGATCAACATTAGCTCTATTGCAGGACGTAAAACCTTCCCTAATCATGCGGCGTATTGCGGAACTAAATTTGCGGTTCACGCGATCACTGAAAATATCCGTGAAGAAGTCGCTGACGATAATGTTCGCTTTATTACCATTGCACCAGGTGCAGTTGAAACAGAATTATTGAGCCATACCAGTAGTGACGCGATTAAAGCAGGCTATGAAGAGTGGAAAGAAGGTATGGGTGGGGTGATTGCACCACAAGATATTGCGAATGCGATTAGCTACGCTTACAACCAACCGCAGAATTTATGTATTCGTGAAATTGTGCTTGCTGCAACGCGCCAACAACCATAATGCGTTGGTGTTGAAGGAAGGAATGTCAGCGTGTCGTGAGTAATGTGAATAAAGACGCGCTTATTCAATACATGTTATTGATCCCCTGTTATATTTAAAGAGATGTTATTGGTATCAGTGATATTAATAACATCTCTTTTTTGTAGCAGAGGGATAGGTGATGAGAGAAAAGGTTGGGTATTTTGATCTTCTGCGGGTGGTTGCGGCCATTGCGGTAGTCGTGATCCATGTTTTAGGGCCGTATCGAGAACAATTAGGGCAAATACCTAACTGGGAATGGATCACCGCGATTACTTTTAACAGTTTTAGTCGTTGGGCTGTACCTGTATTCATTATGATCACAGGGGCATTAATGCTCAGTGATGAACGCCCATTTGAAGGGCGCTATTATTTCAAGCGTCGTGTCGGTAAAGTGTTGATCCCATTTGTTGTTTGGTCTGCTTTCTACGCTTTCTTCTCGGCGTTTTCTGCCTCAGGTACAGACTTTTCGACCAGTTGGAAGCTACTGACAGACATGCCTTTTCATGAAACTTACTACCACCTAGGTTTCTTTTACTACTTTATTCCTTTGTATGTCATAGTCCCTTTTTATCAATGGGCGGTACAACGTATGGAGCCTGGACAAGTAAAAGGGGTGGTGATGGTATGGCTGGTGATCACAGGATCGTATTTGTATCACATTGATGGCCTATGGAGTGAAACTTACCTGCTATACAGTGGCTATTTAGTCTTAGGCTACTGTCTGTACAAATATCATTGGCCTGCGATGAAGTGGCTTATTCCTTTAGCAATTGTGGCCTTGTTGGTGACAGATTATATGGTGGTGAGCCATAGTTTAGTGGCTGGCGAATATAAAATTGGTCGCTGGTTATCATACAAAACCCTGAATACAGCAATAGCGGCCGCAGGTGTCTTTGTTTTGTGTCGTTACATGTTTGATAAATTTAGTGAGAGTGCGCGTTCTCGATTAGCAATGCTGAGCCGCTATAGTTTAGGCGTGTATTTGCTCCATCCTATTTTCTTGTGGCCATTGCGAAATTATGATTGGTATTTTGCGAACCCTCTGATTGCTATCCCTGTTTGGACAGTGATAGCGGGGGGGCTAGCGTTAGGAGCTAGTTGGTTATTAAGCCGTAGTCCGAAAACTGCTTGGTTAGTACCATAAAATAAAAAAGCCTGACAACGTCAGGCTTTTTTATTGCGTCCTATTGGCGGTTTAAATAGCGTTAATCACGCTGTAAGGCAAAGTGAATAAACTGCTGTCCACGATAGGTCATAGTGCCTTTATCTCCTGGGTTTAAAGCATGGTAATAGTGGATGCCCACCATAAATTCACGCTTTGGTCCTCCTGATATCGGCTCAACATAAATCCAATATTCTTCATCTTCTTCGCCCGCTTGAGCACCGATGATTTTATTGCTCTGTTTATCGAGGATCATTACGTCGAGTTTTTTCTCTGGCGCGCCAAGCCCCAGCGTATGTCGACGATAGCTAAAAATAAAATAGCCAAATGAGAAGATAAATAGAATGCAAATTGCCACGATGATCCCTGTTGGCATAACACTAACTCCTTGAACGATGAAAGACAGTTTCATGGCTATTATTCACAATCAGTGAAATATCACTAATCAATGGATAGAAAAGCGTGATCTATACGTGACAAAATGAAGCAAATTTTATGTTAGTTATATTGCATATTGGCACTTTAGTTGTAAGGTAAAGATATAGCATCAACAAGGAGTGGGCTCATGATTGATATTGAGCAAGTGATTGATCGTTCTCGCCGTATTGAAGATTTATTACGTCAGCATTATCACGCGAAAGGTTCTGAGCTTCAGCAATTAATTATCAGTTGTGAAGATCGCCTACCACATGATGTGCTAATTAAGCTGGATAAGATTGCTGAATTAAATAAACACTTCACTTCATCAGATACATTAGTTGATTCGAGTGATGAATTTATCAAGTTATGTAATTGGTGTGAAAAAGAGCTAGCCCCGCGAAGTAGTCGCTTGGTATGGGGAGTGGCTATTACATTATTGTGTGGCTTTACACTTGCGGCAATATGGTTTTATAGCGTGAATTGGCATCATATTAAGTTGTAAGCGTTAAATATTAGATTTTCTTATTTAGCCCGGTGCAGTAATGCGTCGGGTTTTCTTTTATTTAAAGATCAAAAATTGTAGGAATTTAATACGAATATTAACATTTTGTGACGTAGATAAAAAAATGGCGCCAATAGGCGCTATTTTTTGAAATTGATAATTCTTTTAGTAAAGAACGGGCAATGTCATTAGGCCTACAACAACTGCAATCATCATAAGTCCTTGTTTTTGTGAAGGCGTCATTATTCTTTCATCCTTTTTTAGTGGTTATTTTTTTCTTGACAAAAAGAATAACATTTTTTTAGCTGGTTTGGCAATTGAGGTTGGTGAAAAACTTAGATAAAAACATTTTAAAATCAAGATAAAGCTTTTAAATGGCAGAAAAAGAGAAGTTTATTGTTTTTTTACTATGGTGTTTTTTATGTTTTCTGTTTTGTTTTTATTTTATCTTTTTGATTTTATTGTTTTTATTGGTTTTTCGATGTGAGTGCGAATTGCTTAGTTATCAAAATAAGTGTTTATGTTATCTAGTCTTTTGTACTTTTATTTATTCTAACTTTTCTGTGGTGATGTTTGTTTTTTTATAACTAAATCAGTCGTTTTTTGTGTTTTTATTACCAAAACGCCTATTTGAATTGTGTTTTTATTTTTTTGGTGGTTTATTCACCAAGGTGATATGCGTAAAAAGTTACAGTGATAGCATGATTTTTTTTCTTATCTTAATGTTCTTATTGGTTTTTTTTAATTTGGTTTATAGTGTTCTTGAGGCTGCGATGTTTTTGGTGGATATAAAGTGGTAAAAAATTAATAAAATAGCTTTTTACGAGAGATAAACGGTTGCTTTTACAATCTATCAAAGGTGCATTGAGGGCTGTTATGAGGTGGTTGTACACCATTTCTGATTATTGAGATGGCAAACACCATGATATTTGCTCACCTTTACAAAGAGTGTATTTAACAGCGTAGTGAATGTCTGATTATGTGGTTATGTATTATATTTTTAGCGGTATTGCACATTACTGCTGCTTATCGAGGACCACGCTGGCTTTACTATGTCAGTAAACCGTTAACGGTTATGTTGATGGTAATACTATGTGTATGGAGCGGTGCCCCTAGTTTTTATTACTGGGCAATTGTTATAGGGCTTTGCTTTTCAATCATTGGTGATATTTACTTAATGTTGCCAGCAGATCGGTTTCTTGCTGGCCTGATGAGCTTTTTTCTTGCTCATATTGCTTTTACCGTCGCATTTGCCAGTCAATGGCAAGGAACAATAAGCTGGTGGCTACTTGCGCTTTGTCTTGCCATAGGTATTGTCGTTTTTTTACTGTTGTTACCCTCTCTAGCACCACTACAAACGCCAGTTGCTTTCTATATACTCATTATTATGGCGATGACCTTTGCTGCTGGGCAGTATTGGTTGTTGTCCCATAGCCAAGCCGCACTATTTACCATCGTTGGCGCTATTTTATTTGTGCTATCAGATCTTACCTTGGCTGTTAATCGTTTTAAGGGTGAGTTCAGTGCCGCAACGGCGATCATTATGTCGACGTACTTTATTGCCCAAGGTTTATTTGTTGGCTCGGTACTCGTTTTATAGCCTGTCATTTGAGGAGTTATCTATGTCAGAGCAATGGCAGTGTATCTATAGCGCTTGTAATAGCTTGGAAGCGCACAGCGTGAAAGGGTTATTAGAAAGTGAGGGAGTGAATGCACGGTTAACGGGTGAGGCGTTAGGTGCTGCGATGGGAGAGCTTCCAGCGAATGTTGTTGAAGTGAAAGTATGGGTTGAGCAATGGCAATGGCAACGCGCACAAGGGATTGTCAGTGATTATAAACGCACTGATTACCATGATTGGCATTGTTCGCAGTGCGGTGAAGTGAATCAAGGGCAATTTGAATTGTGTTGGAATTGCCAATGCGACCGCGATCAAGAGCCTTAATTGAGGTGAAAAGTAAGTATCAAATCAACGTGCAAATGATAAGAAAACCCAACCGTCTTTAACCCCATTCTTTAATGCGTATCCCTTCTTGATAGATGGTTATTCCGAATTATCTTTTTGCTGTCTAATTTCCTCGTCTTACCTATTCCGCTATTAAGTACTTCACGATACTCTCTTTGATTGTTACCTATCAGTAATAATCTTTTGTACTTTTATCGTATTGTTGTTTTTAGTGTAATTATTAATAATACACCCATCGAAACGCACAAGGCGTTCACAAACATAAAGACACAAGGTTTTATTACTCATGAAAACAGTTATTAAAGCAACTATCGCAGCCGCTATTATCGCTATGTCTTACAACGCTTCAGCTAAAGATGGTGCGTTCACAGGTAATGTTCAATTTCAAAAAGCAGCGGCTAGCACTATGAATGCGGCGCACTACCAAAAACAAGGTACTGCAGAGCGTTCACACTCAGGTGTGGTATTCACACAATCAGCATCACAACTTACTTTTGCTGAAAAGCTACTGTCTGCTGCTGATAAATAAGCCGCTGAGCGCTGTAAACAATACGCCCATTTCTATTATTACCCACACGTAATAGTAATTTACTTTTAACTCTATTGTTTATATTTCAGTAAATGAGAAGATGTCGGCATCGACACCAACAACAACCATAACGATTCGGTGCCGGTAACACTCACTTTGCTATTCACACTCTGTAAAAAATTCCGGCTTATGGCACATGCGATAAGCCAGCATAAATTTCTTAATATTATCGGAGCTTTATTATGAGCAATGTATTCTACATGCCACCTGTAACACTAATGGGTCCTAACGCTATTCAATCTTTAGGTGCTGAACTTGCGTCAAAAGAGCTGAAAAAAGCCCTAATCGTGACAGACAGTGTATTAGTTGAAGTGGGTTTAGTGAGCAAACTAACTGACGAGCTTACTGCGCACGGCCTTGATTACACTATTTACGATGGTGTGCAACCTAACCCAACTGAGAAAAACATTGAAGATGGCCTAGCGTTACTTGCAAGCAGCCATTCTGATTTTGTGATTTCATTCGGTGGTGGTTCATCACACGATACTGCTAAAGGTATCGCACTTGTGGCAGCGAACGGTGGTCATATTCGTGATTACTCGAAAGGTGTACACCTTTCTAAAAAGCCACAACTTCCATTGGTAACCGTGAACACAACTGCTGGTACCGCTTCGGAAATGACCGTATTTGCAATCATCACTAACCAGGAAGATGAAACCAAATATCCTGTGGTTGATAAGCACTTCACGCCAATTATTGCAGTAAACGATTCAGAGCTAATGGTCGCAATGCCTAAGTTCCTAACTGCTGCAACCGGTATGGATGCATTAACACACGCCGTTGAAGCCTATGTTTCAACAGCTGCAACACCCATCACTGATGCATCTGCCATTAAAGCGATTGAACTGATTGTAAATAACCTAGAAACCGCAGTGAATGACGGCCAAAACCGCGAAGCACGTGATGCAATGCAGTACGGCGAGTACCTTGCTGGGATGGCATTTTCAAATGCATCTTTAGGTTACGTTCACTCAATGGCGCACCAATTAGGTGGTGTTTACGACCTGGCTCACGGCCTATGTAACGCGATTCTATTGGCAGAAGTTTCACGCTTTAACGCCAAACAAGTACCAGAGCGTTTTGTTGATATCGCCAAAGCAATGGGTATCGACACAGCAGCAATGACCCAAGAGCAAGCAGTAAATGCAGCCCTTGAAGCGATTGATGCACTCTCTGAAAAAGTGGGTACTAAGCAACGCCTAGCTGATTTAGGTGTAACTGAAGACAAGCTAGCGTTCATGGCGCAAAACGCCCTAAACGATGCATGTTCTTTAACGAACCCACGCCAAGCGAGCCTAGAAGAAATCGTAGCGATCTTTAAAGCACGCATGTAATTACCCTGATTATCGGTAATGAGGTGATGCAACAAAAAAAGCGAACCCTATGGTTCGCTTTTTTATTATCTTTAACTTGGTTACATCATATGCTTACGGCGGATATCAAGTAGGGCGAAGATACCAAAAATTAAAATGGACCATTTTTCCCAACCGGACATGTTAATTTTGTCGCCAAATGCACCAATAAATATCAGCATTTGTAAGCCATGCATCATAAACAAGAACGCTGTCATGATATATAACGCCATAGCAGCAACGCCAGGGAATGGGTGAACGATATTAATCAGTAGTACCAGCCAAACAAAGGCAATGGCAAGTTTTGCGATAAGTATTAGCGCCTTCATGGTTCCTCTCTTGCAAATAAGCGGTAGCAAACCTGTCCTGCCGTTTTTTCACGGTGTAGGTGCCAATGGCTTGGCGTTATCAGGTTGCCCAATTCCTTTTCTGCTTCAATATAAATCATTGCATGGGGAGCAAGCCAGCCGTTGTTTTCTAATGCGGCGATTACGTCTTGAATAAGATCTTTTCTAAATGGGGGATCAATAAAGACTAAATCATGTGCACGTCCTTGTTGTGACAAAAACGTTAAGCTGTCACCATTAACCACAGTGGCATTTTTTGCCCCAACGGTTTTTAAGTTTTGCTCTAATTGATTCGCGGCTTTTTTGTCGAGTTCAAGCATCGTTACGCTTTCAGCACCACGAGAAAGAGCTTCAAAACTTAAACCGCCGCTACCAGCGAACAGATCAAGGCATTTAGATTGATAAATGTCTTGCGCTAACCAGTTGAAAAGTGTTTCTTTTACACGGTCAGTGGTCGGACGTAGTCCTTCGACATCATGAACGGGTAATTTGCGTCCACGCCATTGTCCGCTAATGATGCGAACGAACCCGCCAGGACGATTATTTTGTGGTTTGCGAGTTGTTTGTTGTCTACGCTGCGTCATAGATTTTTTTGACCGTTAAGAAAATGATAGTATACACCTGTTTTTAGGCTGCAAATTGTACCAATCAAGCGCTAGGATTCGCCAATGGCAGAAAAAAAGAAACGCGGTTTATTTTCATGGCTCGGATTTGGCTCTGAAGATAACGATGCTCAAAAGGAACAAACTACTGAACAATCAGTAGTGGATGGGGCTATTGATAGCCCTGAATCAACACATTCCTCTGACGAGGCGAAGACGAAAGTTGAGCATAATAATGATGTTCAAACTGACGAAAGCGCTGCGGCAGAGCAAGAAAAGATTGCTAAGACCGATGATGTCGAATTGGCAAAGACGTTGCAAGTAGATGACACTGAAAAAAGCAGTGTTATTGAAGAAACTGTAACGACAGAGCCTGAAGCTTCAAATGTTCTTGAGCCTTCTAATGCAATAGATAATGCTGAGATTGTCGAATCTATCACTTCAACAAGCGTTGAAACAGGTGAAACTGAATCAGCGACGGAAGAAGAGATAGCAAAACCCGTTGAACAAGAAAAACCAAAATCGGAAGGCTTCTTTGCCCGCTTAATGCGTGGTTTAAAGAAAACTAAAACCAACTTTGGTGCGGGTTTCTTTGGCTTATTTAGCGGTAAGAAAATCGATGATGAACTGTTTGAAGAGCTGGAAGAGCAGCTACTCATTGCAGATGTCGGCATGGATACCACGCTGAAAATTATCGAAAATCTGACCGATAAAGCATCAAAAAAGGAACTTAAAGACGGTGAAGCCCTCTATGGTTTACTAAAAGATGAACTCGCTGGCATGTTAGCTAAAGTCGAACAACCTTTGGTTATCGATACTAGCAAAAAGCCTTATGTCATCTTAATGGTCGGCGTAAATGGGGTGGGTAAAACGACCACTATCGGCAAGTTAGCGAAGCAATTCCAAGCGGAAGGTAAATCTGTGATGTTAGCAGCAGGTGATACATTCCGTGCTGCTGCCGTTGAACAGCTGCAAGTTTGGGGTGAACGAAACCACGTTCCTGTTGTTGCCCAGCATACGGGGGCTGATAGCGCATCAGTGATCTTTGATGCCATTGAATCGGCAAAAGCAAAAAATGTTGATGTGGTTATTGCTGATACTGCTGGCCGTTTGCAAAACAAAGGCAACTTAATGGAAGAGCTGCGTAAGATTGTACGTGTAATGAAAAAGGTGGACGTTGATGCCCCTCATGAAATTATGCTAACTGTCGATGCGGGCACCGGTCAAAATGCCATTAGCCAAGCTAAATTGTTCAGTGATGTTGCTCCTGTATCAGGAATTACGATCACTAAATTAGATGGTACAGCGAAAGGTGGTGTGATCTTTGCGGTGGCAGATCAGTTTAATATTCCGATTCGATACATAGGTGTCGGTGAAGGTATTGACGATCTCCGTCCATTTGCTGCAGAAGAATTTATTGAAGCATTATTTAGTGATGAGGAATAAAGTGTGATTCGATTTCAGCAGGTAAGTAAAGCTTATCGTGGCGGTAGGCAAGCCCTACAGAAAGTAGATTTTCATCTACGTCCAGCAGACATGGCTTTTTTAACTGGTCACTCTGGTGCAGGTAAAAGTACCCTGCTGAAATTAATTTGTGCTTTAGAACGACCAAGTGATGGCCAGATCTGGTTTAACGGTCATGACATCACGCGATTGCCAAATAAGCAGATCCCTTTTCTGCGCCGAAATATCGGTATTATTTTCCAAGATCATAAATTGTTAATGGATCGCAGTGTGTACGACAACGTCGCGTTACCACTGCGAGTGGAACAAGTCTCGGAAAATGAGATTAAGCGTCGTGTTTGTGCGGCACTTGATAAAGTTGGATTATTGGATAAAGCAAAATGTTTGCCGATCCAATTATCTGGCGGTGAACAACAGCGTGTGGGTATTGCCCGCGCTGTTGTTAACAAACCTATGTTACTGCTAGCTGATGAGCCTACCGGCAACCTAGATGCGGATTTATCACAACAAGTACTACGCTTGTTTGAAGAATTTAATCGTGTTGGAGTCAGCGTTTTAATGGCAACCCACGATACATCATTATTAGCGAGTCGAAATTATCGTCGCTTTGATTTACAAAAAGGAAATCTAAGGGAGCTTACTCATGGCGCGTAAATCTACGGGCTTTTTTGCGATCCATCGTCAGCAAGGAAGTGCCGCATTAAAGGATATGTTTCGTCGCCCACTAGGTAACTTTTTAACCTTAGCTGTACTCGCATTTGCGTTAACGCTACCGTGCACCTTCTACCTAATGGCTAAAAATATCACGGTAGTGGCAGATTCTTGGCAAAACCCTAGCCAAATTACGTTGTATTTGAATAACGATGTCAGTGACAGTGACGGTCAAGCTTTTGCTGATACTGTTAAAACTTGGCCTGAAGCAGAAAGTGTTCAATATATTTCAGCGGCCAAAGGATTAGAAGAATTCCGTCAACACGGTGGCTTTGAAAAAGCACTCAGTTTGTTTGATAGTAAAGATAATCCATTGCCAGCGGTGGTGATTGTTAAGCCTGCACCTGATTGGCAGGGCGATGTGCAAGCCCGTGCGCTAGCCGATAAATTAGGTAAAGAGCCACAAGTTAATGAAGTGCGTTTAGATAGTGATTGGTTACAACGTTTAGCTGCTATTCAAGATCTTGCTATAACGTTAGCGGCATTGATGTCAGGCTTAATGCTCTTTGCCGTGTTTTTAATTGTTGGCAATACATTACGTTTACAAGTGTTGAGCCATAAAGATGAAATCCAAGTGATGAAAATGGTGGGGGCAACTGACAGTTATATTTTGCGCCCTTATCTCTATGTTGGTGCTTGGTATGGTTTGATTGCGGCCGTGATTGCTTGGATCTTAGTGGCGATTGTGACATTACTGCTTGATGAAGCTGTGGCGAAACTTGCTAACCTCTATGGAAGCAATTTTAGAATGATAGGATTGAGCTGGGATGAAAGCTTAATTATGGTTATGCTTGCTACGTTTTTAGGCTTGTTGGCAGCACGACTTTCTGCTGGTCGACATCTAAAAGAGATCGAGCCTGTGTAACGTATTGTTTCTCAGCCCTGACATCATTTTATTTATTATTGATGCCTGTAATTCATATTCATTTGTACTTGAGCTTGCAATTGAACTATGTTTACAGGCATTATTGCATGTTCACGTAACGTTCGTTGTCGTTTATTTATCGTTACGATAGAACAAAAATAGCACAAACATACGAGGTCTTTGAATGTCACAAGAGATGTCTGCGATGGCTCTGGTATCAACGGAAAGTTTAGATAGTTATATCCAAACTGTTAATCGTTATCCAATGCTTACGCCTGAGCGTGAGAAAGAGTTAGCTGAACGTCTGCATTACGATGATGATATTAATTCTGCGAAAGCTTTAGTAATGTCGCATCTGCGCTTCGTTGTTCATATTGCTCGTGGTTACTCTGGTTATGGCCTACCAATTGCCGATCTTATTCAAGAGGGCAATATTGGTTTAATGAAGGCGGTGAAACGATTTAATCCCGAAGTTGGGGTACGACTCGTGTCGTTTGCTGTGCATTGGATTAAAGCAGAGATCCACGAATATGTACTGCGTAATTGGCGAATTGTGAAAGTTGCAACGACCAAGGCACAACGTAAATTATTCTTTAACCTACGTAAGTCGAAAAAGCGCTTGGGTTGGTTTAATAATGATGAAGTCAATATGGTCGCAGAGCAGCTTGGGGTTGAGCCTTCCGATGTACGTGAAATGGAATCACGCCTCGCAGCGCAAGATCCTACGTTTGAAATGCAAAATGACGATGATGAGCGTGATACCACACCGGTTGCTCCAGCTTACTATTTAGAAGATAAAAGCTCTGATGTCGCATTAACCTATGAAGAAAACAACTGGGAAAATCATGCTAACAATCGATTATCTCAGGCGTTAGCGAGCCTTGATGAACGTAGTCAGCATATCGTACGTTCACGTTGGTTAGATGATGAAAAATCAACATTGCAAGATTTAGCCGATAATTACGGTGTTTCTGCCGAGCGTATTCGCCAGTTAGAAAAAAATGCGATGAAAAAGTTAAAAGATGCAGTGGGCGATTTTTATTGATCCTTTGCCTCGTGAAGATGAGAAGCCGACCTAAGTGTCGGCTTTTTTGTGCCTGAGGATCCGTAATGACGCTGAGAAACAGAGTGATCTAACTTAGTTGATGGAGCAGAGTATCGTCTTGAATTTAATGAGATATACATCACAATTGTGGGTGTGATTGTGTACTAAATAGCATGTTATCCACAGCTTATGATCGGATCCTAACTATATGTAGTGGATCCTTTGTTTTTAAAACACATTATCAACGCAATTCACAGTTTTTTCCACAGGCGATTACTTTGTGTTCATGTTGTGGTTATGATCATCGACAAGCCCTTGTCTTCATTTGAAACTTCATTAGCCAAGAAGATACTTAGGTGTGGATAAACCCTGATTTTGGCATGGAATATATCCCTAAAAGCTGAGGTATACTGTGCTTAATAATGAGATATCGCAGTAAAACGTCAGGATCATGTGAAAAGGATCTTGTCTGGGTTTGGCGGATCATATTATTTAGCATATGTAGATCACGATGCGATGATAAAAATAACAAGTCAGGTAAAGGAAAATCATGGAACAGTTTCAACATATCTCAGTCGAGCAGGCTTATCAGTTATTACAACAAACGGATAGCCAGGCAGTTTTAGTCGATATTCGCGATCCTCAGTCATTTGCCCTAGCGCACCCAGAGCAAGCGTTTCATTTAACCAATGACACCATGGTTAGTTGGATGGATCAGGTGGACTTTGAGCAGCCGGTGATTGTGATGTGCTACCACGGTATCAGTAGTCAAGGCGCTGCACAGTATTTGATCAATCAAGGTTATGAAAATGTGTATAGCTTAGATGGTGGCTTTGAAGGTTGGCGTCGTGCGGCATTACCTGTGATTGAAGCATAAAGGCTTTACAGTGGTATCGAGCGCGCGATAATGATAGATCTTAAGTCAGATTCTATTTTTGAACAGAAAGGTCATCATTATGTATCGCTTAGCGGGATTTTATAACCCACGACAGGCACAAGCTTTTATCGATTATATGGCCTATCGAGGTATCGAAATATCGATGGCGCCAGAGCCTGAAGGTAAATTTGCATTATGGTTGGCAGATGAGCAATACCTCGTTGAAGCAGAAGCTGAGCTTAATGCATTTTTACTCGATCCAAATAATAACAAATATCAAGCGGCATCTTGGCAAGTCGCTGAAAGCCGAACCGCAAAGTTTAACTACAGTAATCCAAGTTTGATCAACATGGTTAAAGCTCAAGCTGGGCCTTTTACCTTATTGGTCATGGTCGCATCATTGGTGATTTATGGCTTATGGTTACTCGGGTTTGAACAGATCTTATTTGAATGGCTACATTTCCCGTTTATGAATGGCGATCAATGGGAGTTATGGCGTTATTTCTCTCATGCGTTACTGCATTTTTCTCCTCTTCATGTAATTTTTAACTGCCTATGGTGGTGGTTACTGGGCGGGCAAATTGAACGTCATAGTGGTTCTGCTAAATTAGTGCAGATTTTTTTACTGTCCTCATTAGTTTCAGGTTTTGGTCAGTTCTGGCTTGATGGGCCTAATTTTGGTGGTTTATCTGGTGTGGTATATGCGCTATTGGGCTACATCTGGTGGATGGGATGGCTGGCACCACAACGAGGTTTAGTGATTGCCCGCTCTTACGTTGTGTTTATGTTGGTATGGCTAGTGATCGGATTTGCAGAGCCGATGGGAATGTCGATTGCCAATATGGCGCACTTATTTGGCTTAATTTCAGGCTGTGTGATTGCGTTATTTGACGCTAAAGTGAATCCACTAAAGCAAGCTAAATAATTAAGAGAAAATATCGTTAAAGGGGCAGTTTGCTTTAACGATATTTCACCGCTTTTTCTTTTATTGATAAAGAAACTTAGTAAAGAGCAGTTCAGCAACGGGCTGTTGGCGCGTTTCTGCTAGCAGGAGTCGATTGACTTGATCTTGGCAAGCTCGGCGGATCTCTTCACGGCCAGCAAGCGATTTGATTTTTGCTTCTGGTTGTTTACTCACAATATCAATAATGGCATCACGGATAAGCGGGGTGTGGTGCTCAATATTGGTGAGGTTGGTTTGATTGTTTATCATCAAATCCACTTGGAGACGAATATAACCCAGCCGTTTACCTTGGGTAACATAGTTGGTTGTGATGTCAGGCTCTAACGTGTAGTAAGTGATTTGAGGGGGAGCTGCCACATCTTCATTAGATGCTATCGCCACTGGGCTTTGAAGCATGCTGACAAGCGTTAGCGCTGCCACAAAAACAGATAATTTTATCATTATACTTATGTTGTCCACTTAGTTTGTGAGAAACAGGTGTAATCTTTGCACGGTAACGATATTCGTACTGGTTACAGCTTGCTACAATAGCAGATCATTATGGTAATAAATTAACTGAATACAACCAAGTGTTATCGATCACGAGTTTGTTGATTAAGTAGTGAGAAAATGTCGGAATTCAAGCAGTTATATAGTCCGTTACTTGAAGGTGCTGTATGGTATCCAGCCTCTGAATGGGCATTAGAAGGAGGTTCCGTTGGTTCTTGGTTACTCGAGTCTGACTCTTTATCGCGCCGTTTAGCCGCGCATTGTCGTGTTTTTTCAGTCACAGTATTAGCACAAAACGTAATAAAAAATAGTGAGTTATCACTATCAGAACGTGCGTTATTAGGACACAGCGATTGCCTTGAACGCATTGTTATGCTCAATGGTGATCAACAGCCTTGGGTCTATGCTCGAACACTAATGCCGACCACTATATTATGTGGGGACGAAAGTGATTTAGCCGAATTAGGCGCAAATCCTTTAGGGTATCGTATTTTTAATGGCAACAATTCCCGTCGTGATGCTCTGGAAGTGGCAAGAATAGGCATGCCAGAACAATCGATTTGGGCTCGTCGTTCAAGATTATGGATTAATGAAAAAGCTATGCTGGTGGCAGAGTTGTTTTTACCTCGCTCACCTGTGTATGCAAGGAATAACAAATGTTAGAAATGACTAAGGCGAGAGCGTTTTGGCAATTAGCGCGTTTTGATCGTCCCATTGGTAGCTTATTATTATTATGGCCAACCTTGTGGGCACTTTTTCTTGCCGCAGATGGCATGCCAAATATCAATGTATTAATTGTTTTTGTCTTAGGTGTCATATTCATGCGTGCAGCAGGATGCGTGATTAATGACTTTGCTGATCGTAATTTTGATGGCCATGTTAAACGTACTAAAGATCGTCCAATGCCGTCGGGTAAGGTGTCTGAGCGCGAAGCGTTAGGCTTATTTTTCTTGTTAGTGCTGGTGTCGTTTTTACTGGTTTTAACCATGAATAGCTTAACTATTATGTTATCTGTGGTGGGAGTACTATTAGCGGCATGTTATCCGTTTATGAAGCGTTATACTCATTTACCTCAGTTGGTTTTAGGCGTTGCATTTGGCTGGTCTATTCCAATGGCATATGCAGCACAAGCAGGTGATTTATCGCTGAGTGCATGGTTATTATTTACTGCTAATATTTTGTGGACGATTGCGTATGACACCCAATATGCGATGGTAGATCGGGATGATGATTTAAAGGTTGGGATTAAGTCGACTGCCATCCTATTTGGACGTTTTGATAAGTTAATTATTGGCTTACTTCAGCTTGCCACGTTGAGCTTATTGATTGCTGTCGGTATGGTGCTGCAATTAGACCAAGTGTATTACTGGTCATTGTTACTAGCGTCAGGCTTATTTGTTTATCAACAGATGTTGCTTAAAGAGCGCCTACGTGAAAGCTGTTTTCGTGCGTTTTTAAATAATAACTACTTCGGCATGATTGTCTGTGTCGGTATTGTATTAAGTGTCTGCTTCTAGAAACATGATTTAACGCTGTATTTCGTGAGTTTAATTGTTGAGTGTTAAAGATATAAAAAAAGCGCCGTTATGGCGCTTTTTTTCGTTACGTATCTTTATTCTTGTTTGTCTTTAGCGTCATCTAAGTGCATCACCGCTTGGATGGTGAGGTTCACTTCCGGTGAGACTAACGCGGTGAGTAGATTCGCTAAGTTTTCTACTGGACGTGCTACCGCGTGGCACTCGTCATTGAGATAACCTTCGCTACGCAATGTTTTCACCAAAATACTAAATACACCTTTATCGAAAAACTCTGGTGCATTGATCCCGTGTAAACGACTTAGACGTTGAGCAAGCACTTGGCTGTGATGCTCTAAATCATTTTTCGCCATTTCAGGCTCTGCACGGAGTAAAGTTAGTGCAATCGCATAACGTTGTAATGTTTCAGATATCGTGCGAGCCAGTAGCTGAAGAGGGCCAATACGGGCATTATTGATAGAAATGTTAATCCCATCGTTAAGTAATAGACGTTGGCGTACAAGCTCATCAATGATCTTATCAATTTCAGTATTTAGCTGCTCATTATCAAAACGTAAGAACAATTCCGCTTTTAAGAATGGATACAGTAATTCAACTTGTTCATGAATTTCATCATTGGTTAAGCTTTGCTGCTGTACCACAATATGCGCAATCAACGACGGTAATGCGAATAAGTGAATGATGTTATTACGGTAGTAAGTCATCAAGATCGATTGTTGACGATCAAGCGAAATAATATCGCCTAAGGTGTCATGCTCAACCACGAACTTATCCATTGCAACCGCATGCTCAATCATTTGCTCAGCATTTTCTTTTGGCGTTGTACACTGGCTTGAATATGGCGTATTACGCAATAGTTCAAGGTAGCATTCAATTTGCTGCTCTAGTACTTCACGGCTTAATGCGCGTTGTCGTGATGCTAGTAATGCAAGGGCGCATAACGTCATTGCATTGGTTGCTGCAGCGTCGTTAATATGTGTCATCATCTTAACGGCTAAATCGTTCACGACAGGCGTTAACCAGCTTGGTTTTTGCGGCTCGATTGGGTTAATGTCTTTGTGCCACTCAGGTACATTGTCATTTAAATATTGGTTAAGCGGAATAGGCTCACCAAAGTTGACATAACCTTCGCCTAAATTACGCAACTTACGTAATGTTCGGATAACTTGGCCGACATTTTCTTTCTCTTTACGCTTACCTTGTAGCTCTTTTGCGTAAGTGCCCACTTCCATTACATGCTCATAGCCGATGTACACTGGTACTAATGTAACGGGACGGTTTAAACCACGCAGCATGGCTTGAATAGTCATTGAAAGCATGCCGGTTTTCGCTGGTAATAAGCGACCAGTACGCGAACGACCACCTTCACTGAAGTATTCAACTGAATACCCTTTAGTAAATAACTCAGATAAGTATTCACGGAATACTGTTGAGTACAGACGATCACCACGGAAACTTCGGCGAATAAAGAATGCACCACCACGACGGAAAATAGGACCGGCAGGGAAGAAGTTTAAGTTAATACCAGCGGCAATGTGTGGCGGTACTAAGCCTTCGTTATAAAGCACGTAAGAAAGCAATAAGTAATCCATGTGACTTCGGTGACAGGGCACATAGACTATTTCATGACCATCTTGTGCTAAACGGCGCACACGTTGGGCATTTTTGATATTCAAACCTTGGTAAAGTTTGGTCCATAGCCAGCGTAGGAAACGCTCACCGTTCTTGATCAGTGGGTAAGAGAAATCTGCCGCAATTTCTTCCATCATACCGATGGCTTCTTTACGTACTTTTTCAACCGGTACTTGGCGGCTGATCGCTTCTTCTTGTACCACTTTATCGATGGCTTTAGAGGCAAGTAGACGTTTAAACAACAGCTGACGATCAGGCAGGCGTGGGCCAGATGTCGCAATTTGCTGGCGTGAAAAATGGATTTTTGCCACGCGAGCTAATTTTTGTGCAATCGCATCATCGGTACCATGATGATCGGCCATATAACGCAGCGATACTGGCGTACTTAAACGCACTAAACAGTCACGGCCATGCGTTAAAATTGCCCAGAATTTTGCTGGACCATTTAACGGACGTAAGGTTGCTTTGCGTTGGGATTCTTTACCCGGTGCTCGTCCCCATAAAATAGAAGCGGGCACTAACTGAATGTTTAATGCTGGATCTTGTTTGTGTTGCTCAAGTAACTCGGTAAAGAGTTCAATCGAATCTTGAGGTAGAGCATTATTAGTGCCGAATACACTCGGGCCTTCAGCAACAAAGACAAAACGTGGAAAGCTACGGCCATTAATTTCTAACTTAGTTAATGGATCAGGTAGCCCTAATGCTTTAGCGCTGCTACGCAGTGTTAATAAATCAGTATTAGAGCAATACGGTAAAATGTAGGCGATTGGCCGCTCTAAATCTAACTCTAAATCAGCAACAGGATCAGATGGAATGGTTGCTGGTTTAACTAATAAAGAAAGCGGCAACTTTAATAATTGTTGATAAAATTTTTGCCAACGTGACATATTTATAACGAGCCTCAGAATCTTAATGCGCCGCAAGGATAGCAGAAAATGATTGATTTCATGCAGCTAAAATACAGTTGATAGCGGTTAAATTATCATTTTTTATGGTCTTTTATTGTTTCTTTTTGACCGATGAGTGGTTTAAAAAACAATCTGGCATGACCAGTGAGTTAAATCTAATTGATTCTACTGAAATTATTATCTTTGCGAGACGGCTGTCATTATTTTAGTACCTAAGCTCTGATAGGTTTGATTAACTGATCAAATTGGTGTTTTCGTAAACAATTGCCTTTTAATGTGGCTTAACACTGGATATACTCACAGTGAACTGTATAAAAAGACAGGTGACTCATGAAGCCGTTGACATTACGCCAACAAGAAGTCTTTGATTTAATCAAAGCAAAAATAGACGAAACAGGTATGCCACCGACACGTGCTGAAATTGCACGTGAATTAGGTTTTCGCTCTGCGAATGCGGCAGAAGAACATTTAAAAGCATTAGCACGTAAAGAAGTGTTGGAAATTATTCCAGGCGCATCGCGTGGTATTCGCTTACTTGTCAATCAAGAAGAGCCAGAAGAGCAGGGACTACCACTGATTGGTCGTGTCGCTGCTGGCGAACCGATTTTAGCGCAAGAACATGTTGAAGCGCATTATGAAGTCGATCCTATGTTATTTAAACCTCGTGCCGATTTTTTACTACGTGTAAATGGGATGAGTATGAAAAATATCGGGATTATGGATGGCGACTTGTTAGCTGTACATAAAACCCAAGATGTTCATAACGGTCAAGTTGTGGTTGCACGTGTTGATGACGATGTAACGGTTAAGCGTCTTGATAAGCAGGGAGCCAAAGTATTACTCCATGCTGAAAACGAAGAGTTTTCACCCATTGAAGTTGATCTTGAGCATCAAAGTTTAACCATTGAAGGCATTGCTGTTGGCGTGATCCGAAACGCTGATTGGATGTGATGGTTACTGAACGACGGATTGAGTGAAGCCAAAAAAGCGCAGTTAAAGCTGCGCTTTTTTATTGTCTTAAGAAAATGACGAGTAAGCTTTGCAAATCTAACTGATAATTATTATCATCCTTAATTCATAAGGAGATAATGATGACGAAAATAAAGCGCTACACCATTCCCTCTGACTTACTTCAACCGCTTTGGTATCGCAGCCGAGAAAGCTTAGCCGATGATGGTCTTATTTATGATCCGGTGGCTGCCGTAGCGTGTCGTCAATGTTATCTCGAACCTGATTGTGTCGGGCAACAAGTTCCTCAGCGTCAACTTTTACATGCCACTTTAACTTTGCAGTGCGATAAACAAGTGAAAGACTTCTTAACTCGCTATCCTTATGGGCAGGTTGTTAATCTTGGTGCAGGGCTTGATACCCGCTTTTACCGCGTAGATAACGGACGTTGTCGTTGGTTTGAGTTAGATACTGATGAAAATTTACTTTGGCGAGAGAAACTATTTCATCGCAGTGATCGTTATATGCTGAAAACGGGTTCAGTTACTGATCTCAGTTGGTTAAAGCGTCTACCGAAAAGTGCTCAAACACCGATACTTTTAATTTGCGATCAAGCACTATTAGCCTGTAATTCAGCGCAATTAGCGACATTTATCCAGCGTATGGGGTGTAGTTTTAGCCGCATGGAAATGTGTATCGTGGTTGCGGGCGATCTATGCCATGTCCCTATTGCGAAAAAAATGGGCTGCGGTGAGTATCATCATGGCTATCGTGATCCTGCGCAACAAATGATTAATTGGTTACCGTGGGCTGAGTTGATTGATTGTTTTAGCCCATTTGATAATCCCTGTCCGAGATGGCGAACATGGCAACGTTGGATTGCTAAAATGCCCAGTATGAAATATCGCTTAACGCCTGTTGTTGTTCATTTGAAATTATAGCGAGGTATGAATATTACTATCGTTAATCTAAATAACGATTCTCGTACTTGTTGTAACTTATTGATATTGTGATACATGATAGCGAGTAGTTTATTTGTATCTATATATCAAAGTGTTATCTACTTTTTTGTTAGTTATTTTATATCCATGATTCTTTGCGTATTCTGCGATTCCTGCCTACGTTAAATATATCGAGACATTTTTATGTGTTGGTATGTGCTGCTCAATAAATGCTTTAAATAATAAAAAATAAATAATGCCGATTTGATAGCTCAGCTGCATCGTTAGTCATAGAAGCATTCTGCCACATAAAATTCGTTCAATTGCATATTTGAATGACAGGGGAGGTCAGAGCGATGGTTCGTTCATTGATCGCAGGAATAGCGAGTGTACTTTTCTCAATGCCGCTGATGGCTGACACCATGCAGCTTAATATGACACCGGGTGTAACGGCGGTAAGTCAGAATGTATACAGTCTTCATATGACCATTCTCTACATTTGTATCGCGATTGGTGTGGCGGTATTCGGAGTTATGTTTTGGGCTATCTTTCACCACCGCAAGTCAAAAGGCGCAAAGCCTGCTTCATTCCATGAAAGTACTAAAGTAGAAATTATTTGGACGCTGATCCCGTTCATTATCTTAATAGGCATGGCTATTCCTGCAACTAAAACATTGATTGCAATGGAAGACACCTCAAAATCGGATGTAACTATCCTTGTGACAGGCTCGCAATGGAAGTGGCATTACAACTATTTCAACCAAGATGTTGAATATTACTCCCACCTTGCTACAAGTGCTGAACAAATCAGTAATCAACGGCAAAAGCGTGACAACTATTTATTAGAAGTTGATTACCCCTTAGTTCTTCCTGTCGGGCAAAAAGTACGCTTTTTGATCACCTCACAAGATGTGATCCACTCATGGTGGGTGCCCGCTTTTGCGGTGAAAAAAGATGCTAATCCTGGCTTTATTAATGAAGCGTGGACACAAATTGATAAGCCCGGTATTTACCGAGGTCAATGTGCCGAATTATGCGGTAAAGATCATGGCTTTATGCCGATTGTGGTGATAGCCAAACCACAAGCAGAATACGATGATTGGCTACAGAAAACCAAGATCACGCAACGTAAAGCGCGTGAAGAAGAGCAGCGTTTGTTGGACATGCAAATGTCATTAGATGAGCTTATGACGCTGGGTGAAAAGACCTATACCGCGCGTTGTGCCATGTGTCATCAAGCTAATGGGCAAGGTATTCCAGGAGCATTTCCAGCACTGGCTGGTGAAGGGGTTTCAGTTGATCCTAAACGTAAGTTAGAGCACATCAGCGTTGTTGTTCACGGTAAGGCAGGTACCGCGATGCAAGCGTTTGGTCCACAACTGAGTTTGAAAGAATTAGCCGCTGTTATTACCTATGAGCGTAATGCGTGGGGGAATAATACTGGAGAGTCTGTGCAAGCAGCGGAAGTACAAGCGATTAAAAACGGTCAGCAACTATAAAGGAGAGTAAGCATGACGGATATGATGCGCCAAGAAGCTGAAATTGATACTGCTGGCTGTACTGACACAGAACACGACCATCATTCGCATCCTGCGAAAGGGCTAAAGCGTTGGTTATTTACCACCAATCATAAAGATATCGGCACCCTATATTTGCTGTTTAGTTTAACCATGTTTTTTGTTGGCGGCGCAATGGCGATGGTTATTCGGGCTGAATTATTTCAACCGGGCTTACAGTTAGTGGAGCCCAACTTTTTTAATCAGATGACCACAGTTCATGGTTTGATTATGGTGTTTGGCGCCGTGATGCCCGCTTTTACGGGATTAGCGAACTGGATGATCCCAATGATGATTGGGGCACCAGATATGGCTTTGCCAAGGATGAATAACTGGAGCTTTTGGATCCTGCCTTTTGCATTTAGCTTGTTGTTAGCCTCTCTTTTTATGGAAGGGGGCGGGCCTAATTTTGGTTGGACATTCTATGCGCCACTTTCAACAACATATAGCCCACCGAGTACGGGATTGTTTGTGTTTGCCATTCATATAATGGGAATTAGCTCAATCATGGGAGCGATTAACGTTGTCGTGACCATCGTGAATATGCGCGCACCAGGCATGACGTATATGAAAATGCCACTCTTTGTTTGGACATGGTTGATCACCGCATTTTTACTTATCGCGGTTATGCCTGTTTTAGCAGGCGCAGTGACCATGGTATTAACCGATAAATATTTTGGTACGAGCTTTTTTGATGCGGCGGGTGGTGGTGATCCGGTGATGTTCCAGCATATTTTCTGGTTCTTTGGTCACCCTGAAGTTTATATTATGATTTTGCCGAGTTTCGGTATTATTTCTGCCATTATCCCTGCTTTTTCGCGCAAGAAACTCTTTGGTTATAGCTCTATGGTGTACGCCACGGCATCCATTGCTGGGTTAAGCTTTATCGTCTGGGCACACCACATGTTCACCACGGGGATGCCTGTCGCAGCAGAGCTATTTTTCATGTATTGCACCATGTTGATTTCAGTCCCTACGGGGGTGAAAGTCTTTAACTGGGTGGCAACGATGTGGCGAGGATCATTAACTTTTGAAGTGCCAATGTTGTTTGCTATTGCGTTTATTGTGCTCTTTACCATTGGCGGTTTTTCTGGATTGATGCTCGCTATTACGCCTGCTGATTTTCAATATCATGATACCTATTTTGTAGTTGCCCATTTCCATTATGTGTTAGTCACTGGCGCTATCTTTTCGATCATGGCTGCTGCCTATTATTGGTTACCAAAGTGGACGGGACACATGTTTGATGAGCGTTTGGCGCAATGGCACTTCTGGTGTTCGCTGATCTCGGTCAACATCTTATTTTTCCCAATGCATTTTTTAGGATTGGCGGGTATGCCACGTCGTATTCCTGACTATGCCCTGCAATTTGCAGATATTAATGCCGTGGTCAGTATTGGTGGTTTCTTGTTTGGGGTCTCTCAATTGATATTTATCGCGGTCTTGGTGAAATGTATTCGAGGGGGAGAAAAAGCACCTGCCAAACCATGGGAAGGTGCTGAAGGGTTGGAGTGGACAGTCGCATCACCTGCGCCATATCACACCTTTTCAACACCGCCCAAGATTGATCCTTAGGAGGCGTGATGGATGAGCCGAAAAAACAGCGATCATTGTGGGGGTTAATTGCCGCAGCAGTTGGGATGTTTGGCTTTGCTTTTGCGTTGGTTCCCCTTTATGACGTGTTTTGCGATATCACGGGGATCAATGGAAAAACAGCTACAACACCCACAGAAACCAGTGATCGAGTGGATACCAGCCGAGAAGTGACGGTTGAATTTGTTGCCTACATTAATCCAGGTGTGAGGTGGCAATTTACGCCTCAGGTAAAGCAAATCACGGTGCATCCTGGTGAAACAAAAATCATTAAATACGATGCGAAAAACTTAAATAAAGTCGCCACTATCGGACAAGCTGTGCCCTCGGTAACACCGGGCGTAGCGGCGAAGTATTTCAATAAAATCGAATGTTTTTGTTTTAATCATCAGCCTTTAGAGGGTGGTGAAAATGCAGAATTGCCGTTGGTGTTCTATATCGACCCTGACTTGCCGAAAGAGATAGAAACACTGACTTTAGCTTACACCCTATTCAACGTTGCAACGGACAAGGATAACCCTGTGATTGAGCAACACAGTGAGGTGGATAATGTCAAAGCCCTATAGTGAAACCGATAACTTACCGCCAACAACGAAATATTATGTCCCCGATGAAAGTGCATGGCCCATAGTGGGGGCAATTGCTTTATTTCTTATAGCGTTAGGTGCTGGCGCGACTGTCGGAGATCTGTTTGGCGGTCAAGGTCCTTGGATCTTATTGGTAGGTGTGGGGCTAATTTTATTAATGCTAGTGGGTTGGTTCCGTGATGTGATCCGAGAATCTATGGCGGGGCTTTATAGTGCGCAGATGGATCGCTCGTTTCGTCAGGGAATGAGCTGGTTTATTTTCTCAGAAGTGATGTTCTTCGCTGCTTTCTTTGGCGCGCTATTTTATGCCCGAATGATTGCTGTGCCATGGCTGGGTGGTGCAAGTAATAATGTCATGACCAATGCGGTGTTGTGGCCGGACTTTGTCGCCATGTGGCCATTGGAAAAAACGCCAGATGGCACCGAAACCCAAGCGATGGGGCCAATAGGTTTGCCGCTTTATAACACCATTTTATTACTGACATCATCGGTGACATTACATTTTGCTCATACTGCATTAGAGCAAAATAATCGTCCTCGATTGAAGTTGCTACTGTTGCTTACAGTATTACTAGGCGCGGTGTTTGTGTACTTACAAGGTGTTGAATATGTCCATGCTTATGAAGACATGAACCTACGATTAGATGCAGGGATTTATGGTAATACCTTCTTTATGTTAACTGGGTTTCATGGCGTTCATGTCACGCTTGGTGCGATTATCTTGTTTATTGTGTGGTGTCGAATTTTAAAAGGGCACTTTACGCCTGAACATCATTTTGCATTTCAAGCAGGCGCTTGGTATTGGCACTTTGTTGATGTGGTGTGGTTAGGTTTATTTCTGTTTGTTTATATTCTTTAGTGTTTATTTTGAAGATACAAGATTAATACGGGCGAGGGTTGGGGGTGATAACCCCAGTTAATAAAGCAATCACAATCAGGCTAAAAACAACGACAGATAAGCCAATACGCCAGCCTAAGTAATGCGACATTGGGCGTGATGATTGACCTTTTAACATGATTGGGAGGGCTTTAAAAAGATTGACGATGATCACCAGTAATAAGCCGATAAGCAGTATTTTTATCAACATCGAAAGCCTCTGATTGAATAGGGGTGATAACACATTAAGCGCTTATTTAAGGATAGCTGTTTTCAACCAATAGGGATGGAGGAAACATCGATGCGAAAAGTTGCTTTTGTTATTTTTACTTTCATCGTGGTGTGTATGTTAGGGCGATTAGGCTTTTGGCAATTAAGCCGAGCAGCTGAAAAGCTTCAATTACAGCAGCGAGTCGAAGAAACGATTCAGACCGAACCTATCTCTGATATTACGCAATTACCCAGTACGCCCGTTTGGCATAATGTGGCGCTTACTGGCGTGTTTGATAATCAGCATCCGATCTTACTTGATAACCAACTAAATAATGGTCAAGCAGGCTACCATTTTTATCTCCCTTTCCTTAGCCAAGGTCAATGGATATTGGTCAATCTGGGCTGGATTGCCGCGCCTCCTTATCGTGAGTTATATCCCGTGTTACCACAATTTAGTGGCGAAAAAGTCATTACCGGTCTAATTGCACCAACCACCTCATTATTACAACTCAAACCAGAATCATCTGCCGTGAGTTGGCCGTTACGGGTACAAAATATTGAACCGGCATGGCTGTCACAACAATTAAATCGCGCTCTACCGCAATGGGTGGTTCAAATTGCAGCTACGAATCCTCTCGCGCTTAAACAAAATTGGACCCCTATCGTGATGAAAGCAGATAAGCATTATGGCTACGCCACGCAGTGGTTTGTTTTAGCCTTTGCGGTATTAGGGATGGCTGGGTGGTGGCTATATAAGAGGGAATAAGGAATGAAAAAATATCAGGTTTTAATGTTATTAGGTGTGATGTTTTTACTGCCTATCATCCTAGCGAAATTAATCTTAACCCAACAGTGGTATAGCGGTGGTGTCACCAATAAAGGTCAATTATTAACTCCACCGTTGACGGCAAATTGGCTTGCGTCTGGAAAGTGGCAACTTATTTATTGGTTGCCTCAACAATGTGATAGCCGTTGTGAAGGTGCATTATTTCACTTAAAGCAAATGCCTCTTGCTGTTGGGGCTTATCAAGATCGGGTGAGAAGTGTTTTGCTGCTCGCCCCCGTTGAACCAACAACCGTCGTTCCCGTTGATGTTGAAAATCTGCAACGCTATCGCAGCAACACAGCAGAATATGAGCAATTTGCGCCATCTCAATATGGACTCAATGCAGTATACCTAGCCGATCCTCATGGCAATGTGATGATGGCCTATCCGCTAGAGGCTGAACCACAGGCCATTTTAGCACAAGGTAAAGACATCTTACGTGATTTAAAAAGGCTGCTAAAAGTATCAAAAATTGGCTAAATGTCATAAATAGTGGGGTTGATTATGCATAAAACGCAAAAAGATAAACCGTTCTACTTTTTAGTCACCGCTGCCTTTTTTCTCTCTTTGATTGTGGTTGGGATGGGGGCTTATACGCGGTTAACGGATGCGGGTTTAGGGTGTCCCGATTGGCCTGGCTGTTATGGGTTCATGTCAGTACCGCAAACGGAATCACAATTACAAGCAGCACAAACGATTTACCCTGACTCGCCCGTTGAACCAGTAAAAGCATGGAATGAAATGGTACATCGCTATATTGCAGGCTCGCTAGGTCTTTTGGTGGTAATGATTGCTGTTATGGCATGGAGCCGAAGTGGACGGCCTAAATTGTTACCCAGTTTGTTATTGGGTGTGGTTTCTTTTCAAGCGTTACTTGGAATGTGGACGGTTACCATGCAACTTATGCCTGTTGTGGTGATGGCGCATTTGTTAGGCGGTTTTACTATTGTATCGTTATTGTGGCTACTACGTTTGCGGATTCAACCTAACCCCCTTTTCTATCAAGAGGGTTTTAAACCCCATTTATCATTATCACATCGATATTTAACGGTACTCAAAAGCGCAGCAATTGCAGCTTTAGTTGTTGTGATAAGCCAAATTGCATTAGGAGGCTGGACAGCGGCTAATTATGCCGCTGTTGTATGCACACAATTACCGATATGCGAAGGGGATTGGCAGGGAATATTTGATCCTCGCGCGTTTGAATTGATTCAACCTCAACACAGTAGCTATGAATATGGCGTTTTAGATTATGCCCAAAGGGTCTCTATTCATGTTACTCATCGTATTGGTGCAATTATCACAGCGGTTTTGGTGTTGGTGTTGGCTGGGTTGCTGTGGCTTAAACCGCCCTTACGTCGCTATAGCATTGCGATGATAGGGGGATTAGCGATACAAATAATATTAGGCATTACCAATGTGCTTGCTAACTTGCCGTTACTGATTGCCGTTGCGCACAATGTAGTTGGATTAATCTTACTACTTACCGTTGTCACCACCTGTTATCGCCTGATATGCAATTGCCGCTCCCCATTAGAGGTAGAGTCTTTTGCATCGGAGAGCGCTACGCATGGATAAATCACAACGGCTTCATTCCAGTCGAGTTCGTTCGCCAGCGATAGCGGTTTGGCGTGATTACCTTACGATGACGAAACCAAAAGTCGTCGCCATGTTATTACTGACCGCATTAGTGGGCATTTATTGGCTTTATTTGTAGTACTTCTTACCTATCATTGGTGACTACCTTGGTATGGTTAGTCTCTCCGATGAACGACAGATCTTATACGCTTTAATCAATAAGACTTTTGTCGCCATAATCAACTGGTTAAACTGCTCTGCTATATAACAAAAATTATCGCGGCAGAGGTAGTACGTGCTAGCAGCATTAAAAGACAAATCATTACATTATCAGGTGTTTGCATTAGCCCTGCCAATGGTACTTTCAAACATTACAGTACCGTTACTCGGGCTGGTGGATGCTGCTGTGATCGGACACCTTGATAAGTCGTGGTATCTCGGTGGCGTCGCGGTTGGCGGTACCATGATCAACGTTACATTCTGGTTGTTGGGTTTCTTACGCATGGCAACCACAGGGATTACGGCGCAAGCTTTTGGCCGAGAAGATAAACATGGGCAAGCGGCTATTTTTGTTCAAGGTATCGCGTTGGCATGGTTACTCGCGTTTATTCTTATTGCCTTACACCAACCTGTCAGCAGTGCTATTTTCCATTTCAGTGATGCTAGTAATGAAGTGAAAGTTTACGCAGAGCAATACTTTTCAATCCGTATTTGGGGAGCGCCTGCCGCTTTAGCAAACTTTGTCATCATGGGCTGGTTACTTGGGGCGCAAAATGCCAAGTTGCCAATGTGGCTTTTGATCATCACTAACCTTGTTAATATTCTTTTGGATGTTCTGTTTGTATTAGGCTTTGGCTGGAAAGTTCAAGGTGCTGCTTCTGCGTCGGTACTAGCTGATTATAGTGGTATGTTATTAGGGTTATGGTTTGTTTCTCGTCAATGGTTAGCGTTAGGTTTGCCGCCGTTAAAAGAAAAAATTATGGCTGCGCGACATGGTATGGGGCGACTACTTAAATTAAACCGAGATATCTTTTTACGGAGCTTGTGCTTACAAGCGACGTTTACCTTTATGACTTTCCAAGGTGCAACACTAGGCGATAATGTAGTCGCGGCAAACGCTGTGTTAATGAGCTTTTTAATGTTGGTGTCTTATGCCATGGACGGTTTTGCTTATGCGATGGAAGCATTAGTAGGAAAAGCCGTTGGTGCGAACAATCGTGATCAGTTAGGACGTTATTTAATTAACACTACATTTTGGAGTTTTATAATATCTGTTGCGCTTACATTGGCATTTTCTTTAGGTGGTGAGCGCATAGTAAGTTTGATCTCCGATCTTCCCGCGGTTCAAGCTGAAGCTGATATTTATTTGCCTTGGCTTGCTGCAGTACCATTAGTCGCTATGTGGTGTTTTTTACTGGATGGCGTCTTTGTTGGCGCGACGCAAGGGCGAGTTATGCGCAACAGTATGTTTGTTGCAACCAGTGGCTTTTTTGCCATTTGGTGGTTAATGGATAGCTATGGCAACCATGCATTATGGGCGGCGATGTTAGGTTTTATGGCATTACGTGGTGTGACATTAGCGGTTATTTTCGGTTACCAGTGGAAAAAAAATATTTTCTTATCTCCTGCATTAAAACAGTAAGTTAGATTTAAAATATACATTTTGTATTAATTTTGAGCAAAAAAAGCTATCAAACCTGATGTTCTTTTGGTTAAAATGCGAGCACTTTTTAGCCGGGTGTTGGATATGAAAAAGAATATTCTTGCTTATTTCTTACTGACTATTGCATTGGTGTTTAGCGTAAATAGCTTTGCTACTACCCATAAAAAAATGCATGTGACAGCGACAGCGTATAATTCTGTTAGGGCGCAGACAAGCTCACACCCTAACATTGCTGCATGGGGAGATAGGTTAAAACCAGGGATGAAAGTAATTGCCGTTTCACGGGATTTGTTGAAAAAAGGATTAAAACGAGGTGTAAAGGTTAAAATATCAGGTTTGCCCGGTGAATATGTTGTGCTGGATAAAATGAATCCCCGTTGGCGTAATAAGATTGATATTTACATGGGGAAAGACATTCGTGCCGCAAAACGCTGGGGACGAAAGAGAGTCACTCTCACCGTATTATAACGAGCATCTTGGTTTCAAAACGAAAAAGCCGCATCTTATATGCGGCTTTTTGATTTTCCGTTCATACTAAAAATTAGTAGTATGAATGCTCACCACGTGCGTGATCGGTAATATCACGAACGCCAGTTAGCTCACCTTCAAACTGTGCGAGTAGCTCTTTTTCGATGCCTTCTTTCAGTGTGACATCAACCATTGAACAACCATTACAGCCACCACCGAACTGTAAGATAGCAACGCCATCTTCAGTGATTTCTGATAAAGAAACGTGACCACCATGACCGGCAAGTTGTGGGTTAACTTGGGTTTGGATAACGTAATCAACACGCTCCATCAATGGTGCATCATCAGACACTTTACGCACTTTTGCATTCGGTGCTTTAAGTGTAAGTTGTGAGCCCATTTTGTCAGTAACAAAATCAATTTCAGCATCTTCTAAAAATGGCAGGCTTAGCTCATCAAGAAAAGCAGAAAATAGCTCTAGTTTGATTTCGGTGTCGCTTGCTTCAACCGCTTCAGGTGGGCAGTAGGATACACCACACTCAGCACTTTGAGTGCCTGGGTTAACAACAAAAACACGGATATTAGTACCCTCAGGCTGCTGGGCAAGAAGCTTGCCGAAGTGCTGCTGAGCGCTTTCAGTAATAGTGATCATTGACACGACGTAATACCTGACCTATTTAGTGAGTTTTCTCTATTCTACTCTTAGAGAGACGTTCTATCATCCCTAATATTAGCATTTTTAATTTCACCACGTTTTACATCATAATGCGCGACTTTTTTGTTATAAGTGATGACTATACGGGTTTTTCGGTATGACAAATCGTAATTATATCAACGCGCTTTACGCCTTGCTGGTGGAGTCTTTTGGTTAATAATGCCACGGTTGTTCCAGTTGTAACGACATCATCAACCAAGGCCACATGCTGCGGAAGCGCACAGTCTTTAATAGCAAAGGCATTGGCTAAATTAGTTTTACGTTGTTTTTTTGTCAGGGATTTTTGTGCTTGAGTATGGCGAGTCCTCACCAATACATTGTGATCAACTTGGGTACTAAGTTCACGAGCTAAGGCTAACGCTAAGTAATGACTTTGGTTAAATCCTCGTTGCCAATAACGCCAGCGGTGCAACGGAACAGGAAGCAATAAAGGGGCGGGGTCGGTAATTTGTTTTGCTAATTGTTTGGCTAATGGTTTTGCAAGCCAGAACTTTTTCCCAAATTTAAATTGGCTAACTAATTGCTGTAGAGGCGGTTGGTACTCACCTAAACGATACAATCGTTGCCAAGGTGGCGGAGTCGTCAAACACTGCCCACAATATTGTTCAGCGTTTAAAGTCGTTGTACCACATCGTTGGCAGTAAGGCGGGGATGGAAATTGAGAAAGACAATAATGACACCAATAATCATCATTGGGTTCGAGTGGTAACTGACATAAGCTACAGTGGCGAAATAATAGTTTACGGCAGGTGTGAGATAGCCAAGCCGTTGTGTTTTTTGGCATCATAAACAAAACCTCAAAAAACCGAATAAGGAAGTGTAATGGCGGTAATGCTTGATTGGCACAGTAAAGGTCAAGGCTCGGATCTGGTTCTCATTCATGGCTGGGGAATGAATGGTGCGGTATGGCAAGATGTGATCCCAGCCCTCGCTGAGCATTTTACTGTGCATTGGTGTGATTTACCGGGTTACGGTTATAGCGGTGATGTTACTGCGGAGTCCTTGGTCGAGATCACGCAAGCGGTATTAGCGCGCGCCCCTCAGAAAGCAGCGTGGTTAGGCTGGTCACTGGGTGGTCTAGTGGCAACGCAAGCGGCATTACTTGCACCTGAGCGTGTAACACAATTAATGACTTTAGCCAGTTCGCCAAGTTTTATGGCGCGAGAAAAATGGCGAGGGATCAAACCGGATGTACTCAGGAATTTTCAATCACAGCTCGCCTCTGATTTTAACTTAACGGTAGAGCGATTCTTAGCGTTACAAGCGATGGGCAGCCCGACAGCCCGACAGGATATAAAGAATTTAAAGCAAGCCGTACTTGAACGGCCGACGCCACAACCCTCAGCCTTGGCGCTGGGGTTAATGTTACTTGAAACCGTTGATCAGCGAGCAGAACTGTCATTGCTCACTCAACCTTGGCTACGAATGTATGGCCGCTTAGATGGCTTGGTACCCGTTAAAACAGAAGCCGCGATTAGCAAGCTCTGCCCACAGTCATTGAGTTATGTTTTTCAGTCTGCATCTCATGCACCGTTTATTTCACATCCTGATGAATTTATCGCTGCAGTGCGGCAGTTTATTGCTGAAGATGCTGTTGTATCTTAAAAATTACCGTTATGATTAAATAGTAACCACTTGGGTTTGTTTACTTTGCACATGGTGAATTTGTTTTCGGTATGAATATTTCTCCTCTACAAGCTGGTGGTGTGCCATTAGCCACAACGGTCAATCCGCCAACCGATCAAGTTGCGCGAGATAACCGAGTGCGAGAAAAAATTGTCCCGTTAACTGCAAGTAGTGCGGCGGCAGATGAAAAGCCAATAACCAGTGAAGAGAAACAGCTAAAAAAACCAAGTTGGGATCCGAGTGAACATCCGGATTATGATAAGCAAGATGATGAAATTTTAAAAGGTTATCAAGAGGATATTGCCCGTCTTGTTGATCTGCTATCTGCCAGTAATTATCTTGAGAAAGACAGTGCACTGGGTTACAGCATGCACATTAAATTACCGCGAGAATTACTTGAGCAATTAGATAAAATTAATCAAAACGAGCGGACTAAAGGGGTGGTGGCATTTAAGTATGCACAAGCCAGTGTGCCAAACCCGCCAACAGAATATCTACAAGTGATTTGATTTCTAGTAGATAAAAGAAAGCCAGACATCTCGTCTGGCTTTTTGTTTAACCTAATAAGACGTTAGCTTATTTTTTCTTGGCATTAGCAAAGGCTGCTGCAAACGCACCACCCATTGCGGCATTACCGTTATCACGTTGACGAGGTTGACTTCGTGCAGGACGTGCTGAATTATCGCGAGGTTGACGAGTCGGCTTCTCTTGTCCTGGCTCATCAGACAGACGCATCGACATACCAATACGCTTACGCTGTAAATCCACTTCCATCACTTTCACTTTGACGATATCACCGGCTTTTACCACTTCGCGCGGATCTGAAACGAACTTATCAGACAGGGCGGAGATATGGACTAAACCATCTTGGTGTACGCCGACATCAACAAAAGCACCGAAGTTAGTCACGTTAGTGATCACGCCTTCTAATACCATGCCAGGGATCAGATCTTTTACTTCATTAACGCCTTCGGCAAAGGTGGCTGTTTTAAACTCAGGACGAGGATCTCGACCAGGTTTATCCAGCTCGCTAATGATGTCGGTTACCGTTGGTAAGCCGAAATCAGCATCGGTGTAATCAGCGGCTTTTAAGCTACGTAGGAAATCGGTGTTACCTATGATCGCATCAACCGGTTTATTATTAGCAGCCGAAATAGCTTTAACTACCGCATAAGATTCTGGGTGAACTGCAGAGCTATCAAGTGGGTTTTTACCGTTCATTATCCGTAAGAATCCAGCGCACTGCTCAAAGGCTTTTGGCCCTAAACGGCCGACTTTTTTCAGGGCTGTACGCGCATCAAAGCGACCATTTTCATCACGGTAGTTCACGATGTTTTGTGCGATGGTGGCGTTCAAACCTGCCACGCGTGTCAGTAGTGCAGCAGATGCAGTATTGACATCCACACCCACGGCGTTTACACAGTCTTCTACGACAGCATCGAGGCGTTTCGCTAACATGTTTTGGCTAACATCGTGTTGGTATTGACCTACACCGATAGATTTCGGATCAATTTTTACTAACTCTGCTAATGGGTCTTGCAGGCGACGACCAATAGACACCGCGCCACGGATAGAAACATCTAGGTTTGGGAATTCATTTGCAGCAAGCTCTGATGCAGAGTATACCGATGCACCGGCTTCACTCACCATTACGCTTTGTACTTTTAGATTATTATCTTTAAGTAGTTTGGCAACAAACGCATCTGTTTCACGTGAAGCAGTACCATTACCAATCGCAATTAAGTTAACGTTATGCTTGTTGATTAAGGCTAAAACAACTTTGCTTGATTCTGCAATTTTGTTGTGGGGTTGGTGCGGGTAGATGGTGGCAGTATCGAGTAACTTGCCGGTTTCATCAACCACTGCAATCTTACTCCCTGTTCGTAAACCAGGATCGAGTGCTAGTGTGACGCGAGGACCGGCAGGGGCAGCCATTAGCAAATCTTTCAGGTTGTCGGCGAACACTTGCATCGCGCCATCTTCGGCTTTTTCACGCAGTGCGCTCATCAGTTCGGTTTCCATGTGCATTAAAATCTTAATGCGCCATGCCCAACTTATCACTTGCTTACGCCATGCATCAGCTGGTGCCGAGCCCAGTTTTACGCCGTAGTGATCGGCAATAATCACTTCACAGTAAGAGCCTCGCACGCCTTCATCTTGGTTGGGATCAGCATTCAATGCTAATTGTAGGAAGCCTTCATTACGCCCACGAAATAGCGCGAGTGCGCGGTGAGATGGAATGGTTTTTAATGGCTCGTTATATTCAAAGTAATCTTTAAATTTCGCACCATCGTGCTCTTTGCCATCGACAAGACGTGAAGTCAGTTCTGCTTGACCGTTTAACTGGCGACGGATTTTATCAAGCAAGGTTGCATCTTCAGCAAAGCGCTCCATTAAGATTGCGCGAGCGCCATCCAGTACTGCTTTGGTATCAGCAAAGCCTTGCTCTGGATTCAAAAATTGTTCAGCTGCTTGCTCAGGAGTGTTGTCTGGTTGGCTCCAAAGCAGATCAGCTAAAGGCTCAATACCGGCTTCAATGGCAATTTGACCTTTAGTGCGGCGCTTAGGCTTGTAAGGCAAGTAAAGATCTTCAAGACGGGTCTTACTGTCTGCTGTCTTGATTTCAGCCTCTAGCGCAGGGGTCAATTTACCTTGCTCAGTAATCGATTTTAAAATGACCTGACGACGATCATCGAGCTCACGTAAGTAGCCTAAACGTGATTCTAAATTACGAAGTTGGGTATCATCCAAGCCGCCAGTGACTTCTTTACGGTAACGGGCAATAAAAGGCACGGTGTTACCATCATCGAGCAGTGTGACTGCTGCATTGATTTGTTCATTTCGAACATTCAGTTCGCTGGCAATCAGCTGATTGATAGAGTTGCTCATCCGTAGGTATCTCTTGTTTATCGTTAAGCTTACATTCTACGTCTCCCGATGAGAGTGGCAAGTTTACCGATGTTAAGAGTGTGTCAGTGAGCAGAAAAAAGATCGGAAAAGAAGCCGTGTACATAACGAACGGCTTCTATCGTATGCAGTAATGATGATTTAATTACTCAATGTCGGTGTCGTAGCGAATTTCATTGATAAACCATTCTTTCTTGCCAAGCGGAGTGGTAACGACAATATCATCATCGACTTCTTTGCTGAGTAGTGCCCGCGCCATGGGAGAATCAATTGAGATATAGTCGTTTCTGCCATAAATTTCGTCAGGACCAACGATGCGAAAGGTCTTTGTTTCTCCCGCTTCATTTTCAATTTCCACCCAAGCACCAAAGAAGACTTTGCCATCTTGTTGCGGGGAGTAATCAATCACCTTTAATACATCTAAGCGTTTACGTAGAAAGCGGACGCGACGGTCAATTTCACGCAAGCGTTTTTTATTGTATTGGTAGTCGGCATTTTCAGATCTATCACCCAGACTGGCAGCCCAAGTGACTTTCTTGGTCACTTCAGGGCGATCTTCACGCCATAGGAAATCAAGTTCTTTTTTTAATTTATTGTAACCTTCACGCGTCACCAGGTTGGTTCTCATAGCTATCCTTATAACATGACGTGAACGAGGAATGGGGCGATGATCTAACGCTTAGACGGATGGGTCAATAAGCGCAATAATAAATTGTCGCGGTAAGTTTCAAATTATGTAGAAATTAAAGATGAGATATAACAGAGAGCAGGTGTCTTTTCACTAAGATAAAACAGAGTGCAACCCTAGTTTTCACTTCATTTTAGCTTTTTTATAATTACTTAATTGACTCAGGCGCTTATCTGGCGCATAAAACGAATATACATACTCTGTTACATATTTGCCTGAAAAAAACGCAGGAAATTCTGAGTCTGTTTAGTGAGCTGACGTACACTACGGCAAAAGCTCAAGACCTCGACCGCTGAAGGTGGATTATGCAAGAAAATTACAAAATTCTGGTTGTTGATGATGACATGCGCTTACGCGCGCTATTAGAACGTTATTTATCTGAGCAAGGATTTCAGGTTCGAAGTGTGGCAAATGGCGAGCAAATGGATCGTCTATTAGCCCGCGAAACGTTTCATCTAATGGTGTTAGATTTAATGCTACCAGGTGAAGATGGCTTATCAATTTGTCGTCGCTTACGTAATGCCAATAACATGTTACCTATTTTGATGCTAACAGCAAAAGGTGATGAGGTTGATCGCATTGTTGGTCTTGAAGTGGGCGCTGATGATTATCTGCCTAAACCGTTTAACCCACGAGAGCTGTTAGCGCGTATTCGTGCGGTACTACGTCGTCAAACAATTGAAGCACCGGGCGCACCTAGTGTTGATAGTAAGATGATTGAATTTGGCGAATTCCGTTTAAACTTAGGTACCCGTGAAATGTTCCGTGGCGATGTTCCTATGCCATTAACGTCTGGTGAGTTTGCGGTATTAAAAGCATTGGTTACTAATGCCCGTGAGCCGATGTCACGTGATAAGTTGATGAATATGGCGCGTGGTCGTGAGTATTCTGCAATGGAGCGTTCTATCGACGTACAAATCTCACGTTTACGTCGTATGGTTGAAGAAGATCCAAGCCGTCCACGTTATATCCAAACAGTGTGGGGTTTAGGTTACGTCTTCGTTCCTGATGGTCGCGAGGCGTAAGCCATGCGTTTATCGCCAAAAAGCACATTTGGTCGAACGTTAATCCTATTAGCTGGCTTGCTTATCGCAAGCCAGATTTTTTCGTATCTGACCATAGTTAATTACGCCTTATTACCCAGTATTCAGCAATTCAACCGCATTTTATCTTATGAAGTAAAATTGATGCTTAACGATGAATTGGTGATGCCGGATGATCAATGTGTACACCTTGACCGTCCTCTTCGTCGTAAACTATTAGAAGAGTTAGGTCTCACCTTAGTCGCGCCTGGTAGTGAAGCGGCCAAACCTTTCCATGATGCGATGCATATCGGTTATCTCAGTGAGCAGATGACCAAAGATCTTGGTTCGCCAACCGATGTGCGTTTATTGCTCGGTGCTGACAGTTATGTGCTGTGGCTAAAAACCGATGCGATGCCAAATTTCTTAATGCGGGTCCCGTTATCCGAGCTGCAAGAAGAAGACTTTGCGCCGCTATTTCGCTATAGCCTGATCATTGCCTTTCTTGTGATTGCTGGCGGCTGGTTATTCATTCGGATCCAAAACCGTCCATTAATGGAATTGGAACAGGCTGCACTTATGGTGGGACGTGGTGAAACGCCGCCACAACTTCCTGAGCAAGGTGCCTCTGAAATTCGCTCAGTCACCAAAGCCTTCAATCAGATGTCACAGGGCATTAAACAGCTAGAAGACGATCGCGCACTGTTAATGGCAGGCGTCAGCCACGACTTACGTACACCATTAACCCGTATTCGTCTGGCTACAGAAATGATGTCACCTGAAGATAGTTATTTAGCGGAATCGATGATCACTGATACCGAAGAGTGTAACGCGATCATTAGTCAGTTTATGGATTATCTAAAATCGACCAAGAAGCAGGAAGAAGAAGATATCGACCTGAATACCTTGTTGATTGATGTTGCGCATACTGAAGGCAGTTACGGTAAAACAATTGATCAGCAACTCGGTGAGATCCCAGGTTCGGTGTCAGCAAACGCAGTTGCGCTTAAACGTGCGGTAGCCAATCTTGTGGTGAACGCGCAGCGCTATGGTAAGGGTTGGGTGAAGATCTCGAGTGGGGCTTCTGCTGATCGTAAATCGGTATGGTTCTGTGTTGAAGACGATGGGCCGGGTATTGCGCCTGATCAGGTCACTAAGATGTTCCAACCCCTTACGCGTGGTGATTCCGCTCGCGGTAGTGAAGCGGAAGGGACAGGGTTAGGACTTGCGATTGTGAAGCGTATTGTTGATCAGCATGATGGTGTTATTTTAGTGCGTAACCGCAGCGAAGGTGGTTTACGCGTTGAAGTGACGTTACCACTACATAAAATGAAGTAAGTCAGCAAATGAAAAGCCCACATTACCGCGCGGTAATGTGGGCTTTGTTGTATTTGTACTTTACCAATAACTAAGCGTTTGAGTAGTTTTCTCGTTGTCCTAGCCAGCGATCAATGATGGCTTTGGCGTTATCGGGGTAACTGTCATGAATATAGCGAGCCAGCTTCTGCACTTGTGGGATCATGTATTGGTCACGGATAAGATCGGCGACCTTAAATTCAGCAATACCGGTTTGTTTGGTACCTAATAATTCACCTGGGCCACGAATTTCTAAATCTCGTTGGGCGATCACAAAACCATCACTACTTTGACGTAATACCCCTAAACGCTTTTGTGCGGTTTTAGACAGGGGGGCGTGATAAAGCAATACACAGTGACTCGCAACTTTTCCTCGACCGACACGTCCACGTAGCTGGTGGAGCTGCGCTAAGCCTAATCGTTCAGGGTTTTCAATCACCATTAAACTGGCATTGGGTACATCCACTCCGACTTCAATCACGGTTGTGGCAACTAACAAATTCAGCTCACCAGCTTTGAAACTTGCCATCACCGCTTGTTTTTCTGCGGCTTTCATTCGTCCGTGTACTAAACCAATTTTTAAATCAGGCAGTAAACCCGTCAGTTCATCGGCAGTATCTGAGGCGGCTTGGGCTTCCAACACTTCTGATTCATCAATCAAGGTACATACCCAATAGGCTTGGCGTCCTTCATTAACGCAAGCTGATCGAATACGCTCGATAATTTCAGGGCGACGGGCATCGGGTAAGGCAACAGTTTGGATCGGTGTTCGGCCGGGGGGCAGTTCATCAATGACCGAGGTATCCATATCGGCATAAGCTGTCATGGCAAGAGTACGTGGAATGGGGGTTGCTGTCATGACTAACTGATGTGGATAGCGACCCTCATTGGCCCCTTTTTCTCGTAGCTCTAAACGCTGATGGACACCAAATCGGTGTTGTTCATCGATGATAACGAGTGCTAAATTTTCAAATTTAACGTGGTCTTGGAATAAGGCATGCGTGCCGACCACCATCTTCACTTCACCACTCGCAATACGGGCAAGTTCCGTTTCGCGCGCTTTGCCTTTCAACTTACCTGCCATCCAACCAACCTGAATACCCATAGGATTAAGCCAGTTGGCAAAGTTGATGGCATGTTGCTCTGCCAGTAATTCCGTTGGTGCCATTAAGGCGACTTGAAAGCCATGTTCGATGGCGCGTAGGGCGGCAAGAGCGGCAACTAAGGTTTTACCTGAGCCAACATCCCCTTGAACTAAACGCATCATTGGTTGCGGCTTAATAAGATCGGTTTCAATGTCAGCGACAACACGTTGCTGCGCACCTGTTGGAGTGAACGGCAGACTATCGAGCAGTTGCTGCTTTAATGAATCTTTTGCGGCAAGTGGCCAAGCACTATGTTGTTGTCCTTTGCTGCGCAATGCCAACATCGATAAATTTTGCGCCAACAATTCTTCTAAAATTAACCGGTGTTGAGCAGGATGCTTACCTGCTTCTAATTGATCTAGTGAGATATCAGGTGTTGGACGATGCATCGCACGTAATGCCTGTGCAAGCGTCATTTGACGGTCGTATAAACCTTCAGGCAGTAGTTCTGTCACCGCGGCCTTATCGAGCAAGTTGAGCGCTTGGTCGGTTAGGTTACGCAGGGTCTGTTGACGTAAGCCATCAGTGGTTGGATATACTGGTGTTAAGGTTTCTTCAACACTAAGCTCGGTTGGCTCTGAGAAAATACGGTAATCCGGATGAATAATCTCAAGACCGAATTTACTGCCTTTGATTTCGCCGTAAGCCTTAACTTGTTTACCTTCAGCAAAGCTATTTTTCATTGCTGCATTGAAATTAAAAAAGCGCAGCGTAACAGAGCCTGTGCCGTCTCCAATTTTTACTGCCAGCATTTTACGTTTACCAAAAGTAATACTGGTATGGTGGACTTCACCTTGAACGGTCAAGTGTTGCCCTGGCATGGCTCGATTGATAGGCCAAATACGAGTGCGATCCTCATAGCGCAATGGTAAGTGAAACAGTAAATCTTGGACATTATGGAGCCCAATCTTTTCCAGTTTCTCTGCCATTTTTGCTCCAACGCCAGAGAGTTCAGCTAGCGAAATAGTATTGAGGAGTTGTCCGCTCATTACTCGTTATTCTCCATTGCGGGTTGGCGTTTTTTCATTTTCTTCGCTTGCATGGCTGCCCACCATGCTTCATCAGCAACAATCTGACCTTGATCATCGAGTTGTGGGTAAGGTAAGCCCTTTTGTTGTGCGACTTTAGCAAGAACAGGATGCCCGCGTTCAAATAGGATTCGGTTAACGACATCATCTGGTAGTAAGGTTTTTTCACGCTCATACATACCAGCATTTTGACGTTGGCGTTGTGCTTCGTACAAAATCAACGCGCTTGCGACTGACACATTTAATGACTGCACCATACCGACCATTGGAATGATGATATCTTGATCGGCCATCGCTAGCGCTTCAGTTGTGATCCCGTTTTTCTCTCCGCCTAAAATAATCGCTGTTGGTTTGGTGTAATCAACATCACGAAAATCAATCGCAGTATCAGATAGGTTGGTAGCCAGTACCTGCATGCCTTGATCTTTTAATGCTTGTACGGCTTCAACCATAGAATCATGGGTATCTAATTCAACCCAGTTACGCGCACCAGCCGAAGTATGGCTTAATACTTTCATCCCTTCTTTGGGCCAAACGGCATGGACTTTATGTACACCGACAGCATCAGCTGTGCGGATTATCGCTGAGACATTATTTGGTTTGTGGACTTCTTCCATACATACCGTCAGATCGGGCTGACGCGTTGCCAATACTTGGTGGATACGTTGAAAACGATCTGGGGTCATGGAGGTTACCTAATGAAAACAAATGAGATAGGTTAATGATAATAAGGCTTTATTGCCAAATACACAAAACGCCCAATAAAGGGCGTTTTTATGATGAAAACTGTGCGTATCTTAACGCTTAGTTTTTCTGGCGCGCGACACGTACGACATTTGGCATAATACGAATTCGACGCATAATGTTGGCTAAATGAATGCGGCTACGTGTGGTTAACTTAACGGTGATGGTGTATAAACGGCCATCTTTTTCTTCCGTCGCTAAGCCTTGAATATTCGAGCCTGTCGCAGCAATAGTGTTAGTGAGATCGGCTAATGCACCTTGGTGGTTTTGCATATCAACTTTCAAGCTGGTAACAAATTCCTGATCGAAGTCTTCACTCCATTCTACCGCCATGTACTTATCCGGCTCTTTACGATAACCACGGACATTGGCACATTCTTCACGGTGGATCACTAACCCTTTCCCTGGACTAACATGGGCAATGATTGGATCGCCATGGATCGGATGACAGCAGTTAGCAAAGGTTAATAAAATGCCATCAGCGCCTTGAATTGGTAAGCGACGATCATTTTCTTTTGGCGTGAGCTCATCGACATTGCCTAACAAACGACGAGCAATGACCACACTCATCACTTCACCTAAGCCGATTTCAGCGAGAAGATCATCCATTGAGCTGAGTTTGAGATCAGACAATACCTTGGTAATATTTTCGTTAGCAATATTATCAATATTAGTGCCACCAAGAGCATGGTTTAGCAAGCGACGACCTAAAGTAATCGACTCGTCACGACGCATGGTTTTCAGCACTTGGCGGATCTTCGTGCGGGCACGGGATGTCACCACGTAGTTAAGCCATGCAGCGTTAGGTCTAGCGCCAGGAGCACTAATGATATCAACGGTTTGACCGTTTTTAAGTGGTTTGCTTAGTGGATAAGGTTGGCGATCAACGCGAGAGCCAACACAAGCATTACCGACATCAGTATGCACGGCGTAAGCAAAATCTACCGCGGTTGCGCCAACAGGTAATTCAACAATACGGCCTTTCGGGGTAAAAACGTAAATCTCATCAGGGAAAAGATCGGATTTTACGTTCTCAATAAATTCAAATGAGCTACCTGCACTTTGTTGAAGTTCAAGTAAGCTTTGCATCCAACGCTGGGCTTTAACTTGCGCTGTAGTACCTGAGCTTTCGCCATCTTTGTAGGTCCAGTGCGCAGCAACGCCTTTGTCTGCCATTTGATCCATGTCTTCGGTACGAATCTGTACTTCAACGGGAACACCATGAGGGCCAACAAGCGAGGTATGCAGCGATTGATAGCCATTGGCTTTCGGGATCGCAATGTAGTCTTTCATGCGGCTAGGACGGGGTTTGTACAGGTTATGTACTTGTCCTAATACGCGGTAGCAGGTATCTAAATCACTCACAAGTACACGGAAAGCATAGATATCCATGATGGAGTGGAAACGCTGCTCTTTGTTCTTCATCTTGTTATAGATAGAGAACAAGTTTTTCTCACGACCTAATACGGTAGCGTGAATTCCCGCATCACTGAGGCGACCCTCAATTTCAGCGTGAATTTTATTGATCATCTCTTTACGGTTACCACGCGCCGCAGCTACCACTTGCTTTAATACACGGTAGCGATTTGGGTATAACGCTTCAAAGCCAAGCTCTTCAAGTTCAGATTTGATGTTATGGATACCCAGACGGTGGGCTAGAGGAGAGAATATTTCAAGAGTTTCGCGGGCAATACGACGACGTTTATCGGGGCGAAGGGCACCGAGTGTTCGCATATTGTGGGTACGGTCAGCCAGCTTAATCAAAATTACGCGAATATCATGCGCCATTGCCATGATCATTTTGCGGAAGTTTTCAGCTTGTGCTTCTTTTCGATCTCGAAACTTTAATTTATCGAGTTTCGATACGCCATCGACCAATTCTGCGACAGTGTCGCCAAAACGGCTGGCGAGATCTTCTTTAGTGACCTCGGTATCTTCGATAACGTCATGAAGCAATGCCGCCATGAGCGTTTCAATATCGAGACGCATTTCCGCCAAGATGCGAGCAACCGCAACGGGGTGGATAATATAAGGCTCGCCAGTGGAGCGAGTTTGCCCTTCGTGTGCGTCGCGAGCAACGAGAAAAGCCTGCCTAAGAGCCTCTAGCTGAGGCTCTGGCAGGTACTCGATTGCGACTTCTTTCAGGCTATCAAAAAGATACAATTCGCCCGGTTCCCTGATTAACGGTGGTCGCCAGCAATAGCACTAACTGCTGCTAATTCAGCAGCTTCTTGCTCTTGCAGTTCCTGACGCTCACGAGCATCAAGGATATCTTTAGTAATTAGGCCTTCTTCGATTTCACGAAGTGCAATTACTGTGTACTTGTCGTTTTCTTCAGGAACCAATGGATCCTTACCGCCGGTTTGCATTTGACGTGCGCGGCGAGCAGCAATTTGGATCAGATCGAAACGGTTGCCAATTTTATCAACAGCGTCTTGAACGGTTACGCGTGCCATGGAGGACTCCAGTGGTTATTAAATTAGGAATAGAAAATTGTACAAAATAACTTACTGATCTGCTAGTAGTGCAGACAACATGCTCTTATATTTAGCAGCTTGTTTGTCTTGCTTCAATCGTTCAGCACGAATAATTGCTTTAAAGTCGATTAAAGCAACATCAAAATCATCATTTACGATAACATAATCATACTCATCGTAGTGTGAGATTTCTGAACGAGCTTCTTGCATACGACGTTCAATAACAGCTTCGCTATCTTGACCGCGCGCATTTAGACGACGCTCTAATTCCTCTTTTGAAGGAGGAAGGATGAATAAGCTCTTAGCCGCTGGCATTTGTGTGCGAATTTGACGCGCACCTTGCCAGTCGATATCAAGGAATACATCAATTCCTTTATTTAATTGCTCTTCGATCCATGGGCGTGAAGTGCCATAGTAGTTGCCGAATACTTCTGCATGTTCAAGGAATGCACCTTGTTCTACCAAGTCAGTAAATTCTTCTACGCTAACGAAATTGTAATGAACACCGTGTTCTTCACCCGGGCGCATACCACGAGTTGTGTGGGACACGGATACTTTCATGTCATAGGTCGGGTTTGTTTCAAGAAGGGCATTAATCAGACTTGATTTACCAGCACCGCTTGGGGCCGACACGATGTATAGAGTACCTTTGCTCATTGCCTATTTTCACTCAGTGATAGAAGGGCGCGAAGATTATCATGATCTGCGCATAATTGAAATTAGCTAGTTGCTGGAAAATTCATCTTTTTGTGCGATATAGCTTAAGCCTAGTTGGCTTTAATGCGTTTTTCATAATTGCAGCAGCTAATCAACGACAACCAAGGAAGCGATGGCTTCCTTGATTGAGCGATTATCGAGTTATTCGATATTCTGGATTTGTTCGCGCATTTGTTCAATCAAGACTTTAAGTTCAACTGCAGAAGCTGTGACTTCAGTGTTGATTGATTTTGATGCGAGGGTGTTAGATTCACGGTTGAACTCTTGCATCATGAAGTCTAAACGACGGCCACATGCGCCACCTTTTGCGATGATTTTTTGGGTTTCTTTCACGTGAGAATCAAGGCGATCAAGCTCTTCTGCGACATCACTCTTTTGCGCGAGCATGATCAGCTCTTGTTCAATGCGGTTCGCATCAAGATCAACTTTTGCCTCTTCAAGGCGAGACATAATGCGCTCACGCTGCCAGTTGATGATTTCTGGCATCATAGT
This sequence comes from Photobacterium sp. GB-50, assembly GCF_003026755.1. NCBI lineage: Bacteria > Pseudomonadati > Pseudomonadota > Gammaproteobacteria > Vibrionales > Vibrionaceae > Photobacterium > Photobacterium sp. GB-50. The sequence goes on along the minus strand of NZ_PYNX01000009.1, from coordinate 107,938 downwards.
GCGTACCTTGGTTGCTTCAACCGAAATAGCATCCAGACGTTGGTCGATAAGCTGCTTCATGTTATCGCCTTCGCTTGCACGTGCGGCAATGAAGTCATCCATAGCGAGTTCAAAACCCGTCAGTAGATCTTTGTTAATCGCATCTAAGTCTTGCTCTGGCGCTTCCATCACACCCGGCCAATTAAGGACTTGGAATGGGCCGATATTACCTTCACCCGCGGTTTCTTTTACCCATTTAGCAGCAGTAATAACTTGTTTTGCTAACGCTTCATTGATGGTTAGCGCTGTGTTTGCGGCAATATTGGCTTCAAAACGTAGATTACATTCCACTTTACCGCGAGCAAGACGTTTACGGAAACGCTCACGTAATACTGGCTCTAAGCTACGGAATTGCTCAGGCATACGAATGTAGGTTTCAAGATAACGTTGATTTACTGAGCGGATCTCCCACACAGCAGTGCCCCAATCGCCTTTAATTTCGCGACGGGCATAAGCAGTCATACTATGGATCATGGCTTTTGGCCTTTTAGTTGAGAATGGTGCGACGACTAACTTACCGTTACCCACGATAAGTCTTAATTATTCATAACAGGTGCGTCGTTACCGGGTGTTGAGATTATATGCGATATTGGCCTCAAGGGGCTACTGTTTGTCAGCTTACGTTATCGTTTTCTCGTGCACTGAGATTGAGTTATCGCTATAATCGCCGGTTAATATCATCCAGCCAAAGGGAAATCCCGATGCGTCCAAGCGGAAGAAGTGCGACTCAAGTTCGTCCAATCACTATTACTCGCCAATATACAGCCCATGCTGAAGGTTCAGTACTGGTTGAGTTTGGTAATACCAAGGTTATTTGTACCGCGAGTGTAGAAGAAAATGTTCCGCGCTGGTTAAAAGGCAAAGGCCAAGGTTGGGTGACGGCTGAATATGGCATGTTACCTCGTGCTACGCATACGCGTAACCGTCGAGAAGCTGCGAGTGGCAAGCAAGGTGGACGTACGATGGAAATCCAACGTCTTATTGCACGTAGCTTGCGTGCTGCGGTTGATTTAAAAGTATTAGGCGAGCAGATGATCACCGTTGACTGTGATGTTATTCAGGCTGATGGTGGCACACGTACCGCATCTATTACCGGTGCGATGGTGGCACTGGTTGATGCAATTAATTACATGCTAGAAAAAGGCATGATTAAGAAAAGCCCACTGAAAGGTATGGTCGCTGCGGTATCTGTGGGTATCTATAAAGGCGAACCTATTTGCGATTTGGAATATCTTGAAGATTCAGCGGCTGAAACCGACATGAATGTGGTGATGACAGAAGAAGGCAAGATGATTGAAATCCAAGGTACTGCCGAGGGTGAAGCCTTTAGCCATGAAGAATTACTGGCAATGCTGGCTCTGGCGAAAGACGGTATAACCGATATTATTTCGATGCAGAAGCAAGCGTTAGCAAATTGATATTAAGCGGTTCCTATTGGGAGCCGCTTTTTTTTAGCTAAAACTGAATATCAAGTGGAGTACTTGTTGGTTTTAGTTGTTACCTGATGAGTGTTAGGTAACAGGTACATTGTTAAAACACAGAGAAGTAGTTTAAGGAGACACAATGAAAGCATATCAGCGTCAGTTTATTGAATTTGCCCTAGAGAAAGGTGTATTAAAATTTGGTGAGTTCACATTGAAGTCAGGTCGTAAGAGTCCGTACTTCTTTAATGCTGGCTTATTTAATACCGGTCGTGATTTAGCACGTCTTGGTCGTTTTTATGCTGAAGCTTTGGTTGATGCCAAGATTGAATTTGATGTGTTGTTTGGCCCAGCGTATAAAGGGATCCCGATTGCAACCACAACGGCAGTTGCGCTTGCTGATCACCATGATGTTGATACGCCATATTGCTTTAACCGTAAAGAAGCAAAAAATCATGGTGAAGGTGGCAACTTAGTCGGCAGCGCACTAGACGGTCGTATTATGTTAGTTGATGATGTGATCACGGCAGGTACGGCGATTCGTGAGTCAATGGAAATCATTAAAGCGAATGGCGCAGATTTAGCTGGCGTTTTAGTGGCGATTGATCGTCAAGAAAAAGGGCAAGGTGAATTATCTGCGATTCAAGAAGTTGAACGTGACTTTGGTTGTGCGGTTATTTCAATTGTCTCGCTAGGCGATGTGGTGACCTACCTTTCTGAGCAAGCAGGCATGGAACAACATCTTGAAGCGGTAAAAGCGTACCGTGCCGAGTATGGTGTATAAGTACGGCTTAAGAAAAAAGAGATAATAAAAAAGCGAGGGCTGAGGCTCTCGCTTTTTTGTGTCCGTCAACTAAGTATTAGCCTAATTGCGCACTTAATAGCTCCCAGTATTCATCAAAGTTTGCCGTTGGCTTGTATTTGAAGTTAGAGCGAACATAGCGGTTTAAACTGCCTTCTACTTGACCTAGAAGTTGTGCTGCTAAAACTGACTCATCAACAGGAAAGCCTTTACCCTCACGAATTTTACGCTCTTTTAAGATCTGGCGAAGTTGCGATTCAACACGTTCGAACAGTTGATTAATACGAGATTGAAGACGATCTTGTTCAAACATCAGAGCATGGCCAGTCATGATACGAGTTAAACCTGGGTTACGCTCAGCAAACATGAGGATGAACTGCATCACCATACGTAAACGGTTCAGTGTATCTTTTTCATCATCTAAAATGCGGTTAATACGCGTGGTAATTGAATCTTCAATAAATTCAATTAACCCTTCAAACATACGCGCTTTGCTTGGGAAGTGGCGGTAGAGTGCTGCTTCTGAAACTCCAACATTCGCGGCTAGCATTTTGGTCGTGATGCGTTGACTGCCTTGGTTGGACTCCAGCATATGCGCTAAGCACTGAAGTATTTCCTCGCGGCGATTGTTCTTTTTGGTGCCTGCCATGAATTATCGTTCCTTTACAAAATGAGACTGTCCATGGACAGTATGAAACCCGCCTATCTTAGCGATGCCTTGGCGTTGTGAAAAGTAGCGCAATCGAAATGTACGTATTTTTATTCGCAAAAAAAGCGCAAGCTGAAGAGGTTGCGCTTTGCTTTAATATGTTGCCTTTATTTTATCATCAAAATTGATAATACATGGCTAATTAGATCACGCTTTTTTAACATCAATAGCGATTAGCTACGGCCTGAATGACCAAAACCACCTTCGCCACGATCTGTGCTATTAAAATTTTCAACGATATTAAACTGCGCTTGTACCACAGGTAAGAAAACCAATTGAGCAATACGATCACCTGGTTCAATAGTAAATGTGGTTTCACCTCGGTTCCACACCGACACCATTAATTGACCTTGGTAATCAGAGTCGATAAGGCCAACAAGATTTCCCAAAACAATGCCGTGCTTATGGCCAAGGCCTGAGCGAGGCAGGATGGTTGCCGCAAGATTTGAATCGCCAATATGGATCGCAAGACCTGTTGGTACAAGATGGGTCTCACCCGGTGCGACGGTTAATGCTTCATCTAAACAAGCGCGTAAATCTAAACCAGCAGAACCTTCGGTTGCATACGCTGGGAGTGGGAATTCATTGCCAACTCGTGGGTCAAGAATCTTCAGATCAATACTATTCATATTTTGCTCTATTGTTTCGCTTGTTGGTAAAGGTTAATAATTTCATTGACTAATTGCAGCCCAAGCTCTGATTTGGCAGCAAGAGGTAGTGCTTTATCACCGTTAGACCAGTAAAGGTGTAGCGCGTTGTTATCACTATTAAAGCCTTGGTCTTGTACCGACACATCGTTGGCGCAAATCATATCAAGGTTTTTCTTTGCCAGTTTACCACGTGCATATTGCTCAACATCTTGTGTCTCTGCTGCAAACCCGACCGTAAATGGGCGGTTTTCTGTTAAGGCCGCTACGCTGGCAACAATATCAGGGTTTTTCACTAACTGAATCACCATCTCATCATTACCGTCTTGTTTTTTCATCTTTTGAGTTGCGAGATGAGCTGGACGGAAATCTGCAACGGCAGCACAAGCAATAAAAATGTGGTGATTAACGGCATGTTCAAGTGCCGCTTGGTGCATCTCTTGGGCACTACTGACATTAATACGCGTTACACCATCAGGTGTGGTTAAATTTACTGGGCCACTGATTAGGGTGACGTTTGCACCACGCTTTGCTGCTGCTTGAGCAATGGCGTAGCCCATTTTTCCTGAGCTGTAGTTACTTAGATAACGTACTGGATCAATCGCTTCTCGTGTAGGACCTGCCGTTACCACAATATTTAGACCACTAAGGTCTTGTGGCTGAAAAAAGTCTTCGCAGCAATGTACCAGTTGCATGGGTTCTAGCATACGACCAGGGCCTACATCACCACAGGCTTGCTCACCACTTGCAGGTCCCCAAATACGGCAGCCGCGACGTTGTAAGGTGGCAATATTCTCTTGTGTTGCGATATTGCGGTACATTTGCTGATTCATCGCAGGGCTAACAGCGATTGGTGCATCGGTTGCGAGACACAGCGTTGTCAGTAAGTCATTGCCCATCCCCGCACTCATTCGAGCAATCAGATCCGCTGTCGCAGGTGCTAAGAGGACTAAATCTGCCCATTTAGCTAATTCAATATGACCCATGGACGCTTCTGCGGAAGGATCTAGCAAGCTATCTGAAATGGGGTGGCCTGACACGGCTTGCATGGTGAGTGGGGTTATAAACTCTTTTGCAGCTGTGGTCATGACAATGCGCACTTGCGCCCCACGTTCAATAAGTCGTCGGGTGAGCTCTGCACATTTGTAAGCAGCGATACCGCCGCTAATGCCGAGAAGAATTTTTTTTCCTGCCAGTGTTTGCATTCGTCTGCCTGTGTCTTGGGCTTATAAATTGGCAACAAGATACCACCAAAGTAATTTTTGATCATCGATTCGGATCAACTCTGAATTGAATGGGAAGTTGTATGCCTCGCATTTTGAGTACTGAATATTTTATTGATTACTTTTTCGCTGTGACTGTTTTCTAAAAAAGCGTCTTGTTAGGTTGTGATAATGGTGTCGGCTGTTTTGCTAGTGGTATATCAATGGGAGGGATTATGTCATTAAAGCAATTGCCAGCCGCATCGCGACCGCGAGAAAAATTATTATCTCATGGCTCTGATGCATTAACCGATGCTGAATTATTAGCCATTTTTTTACGCACCGGTACTCAAGGAATGAATGCACTGGAATTAGCGACCCATTTACTGGATGAGTTTGGATCTCTTCGAGCACTGCTTGGTGCTGAAAAACAGATATTTTGTCAGGTTAAAGGTTTGGGACCGGCCAAATTTGCACAATTGCAGGCAGTTTTAGCACTGAATGAGCGGTATTTAGAAGAAACTTTAAAAAAAGATGATGTCCTCACAAGCCCGCAAAATACCCGTCGATATTTAGCGCGAAAATTACGTGATAAACAGCGTGAAGCCTTTTATATCCTGTTTTTAGATAACCAGCACCGAGTGATCACAGGAGAGGTTTTATTTGAAGGAACGATCGATTGTGCGAGCGTTTATCCACGTGAAGTTGTAAAAAGATCACTAGAACTTAATGCAGCAGCGCTCATTTTAGCGCATAATCACCCATCAGGCGTCGCTGAACCTAGTCAGGCTGACCGTCGAATAACGCGCAAAATCAGTGATTCGCTGGCTTTGGTCGATATTCGTGTTCTGGATCATTTTGTTGTTGGTGATGGAGAGATTGTTTCTTTCACCGAGCGTGGTTGGCTATAAAATAGCCGATTTTTCGATAAAAAAGTGAGAAAGGATCTGCTCGGGACTTGAGCAACTGGTTTTGACTTAGTATAATGCGCGACCTTTGATAGCTGTGGTTATCTGTGAAAATTATTTTTACAGTGAATTTCTACAGTAGATATCGAGCTGAAACGATTTGGAGAAGACAGTAATGTCCCGAGTATGCCAAGTAACTGGTAAGCGTCCTGTAACGGGTAACAACCGTTCACACGCACGTAATGCCACCAAGCGTCGTTTTCTGCCGAACCTGCAAACTCATCGTTTCTGGGTAGAAAGCGAAAAACGCTTCGTTAAACTACGCCTTTCTGCGAAAGGCATGCGTATCATCGATAAGAAAGGCATTGATGTCGTTCTTGGTGAAATGCGTGCTCGCGGCGAGAACGTTTAAGAGGATTTAAAGAATGGCTAAAGGCATTCGTGAGAAGATCCGTCTAGTATCATCTGCTGGTACAGGCCACTTCTACACTACCGACAAGAACAAGCGCAACATGCCAGGCAAATTTGAGATCAAGAAATTTGATCCAGTAGTTCGCCAGCACGTGCTTTACAAAGAAGCTAAAATCAAGTAATTGGTTTTATCAATCTTTGATAAAAACCCAGCCTAGCTGGGTTTTTTTATATCTATTACTTTTCTATTTAACACCGCTGACTTCCTTTCTGTTACTTATTTATCTGCCAATGGTGCAATGACCTTACCAGTGTTATCTTTATTCTCATTAAGATAAGACAGGAATGGATGAATGCGCTTAACTCGACGTGGCTGGAATAACATTATCATCATTGGTGTATTGTGCTTTATCGCGATAATTAAATTGCCCGATTTACTTCGCGAACGATTTACCCCCAAAGAAGCGGTGACAAAAACTGTAACCGAGCAAGTAAATAATATTCCCAATACTGTTTTTGTCCTCTCGCCAGATCTTTTGATTCAGCGAGTTGTTTTTCCACATTTTACGCTTAAGCAAAGTAACGGGCAGTGGCAAAGCTCGTCTAAGTTATCGATTTCAGCCAGTGAGTTAATACAACGTTGGCAACATCTACAAGGCACTGTGGTGGATGAAGCAACAATATCAAAGTTAAGTTTACAGTTACCGCCTCCACAGACGATAGAAGTTTTGGGGGAGCAACAAATAGAACCGATTCGATTAACAGTTTATGCCTTACCTAAATTTTGGTTGTTCAATAATGGTCAACAATGGGTTGCTGTGTCTGTTGCTGCGGATTATCTGTTTCCGACGTCTGTATCAAATAACCAATAAAAACGAGATTGAGTCATGCCTGAATTACCAGAAGTAGAAGTGAGTCGAATGGGGATATCTCCTCATGTCATAGATCAAACGGTAAAACAAATTATTGTCCGTAATCCTCGATTGCGGTGGCCTATTCCTGAAGCGATTAAAGCGATAGAAGGGCAAGTGATTCGTGGGGTGACACGTCGCGCTAAATACTTGTTACTAGAAACGGATGTCGGTTATGCGATTGTGCATTTAGGGATGTCAGGCAGCTTACGTGTTTTACCCGTCGGAACCCCGGTTGAAAAACACGATCACGTTGATTTGGTTCTGACTAGTGGTGAAGTGCTACGCTATAACGATCCTAGGCGCTTTGGCGCGTGGTTATGGGAAGAGAAAGGGGTAACACACCCTGTGCTCGATAAAATGGGTCCAGAGCCGCTGAGCGACGATTTTAACGTAGAATATCTACATGAAAAAGCACAGGGAAAACGGACAGCAATAAAACAATTTATTATGGATAATCATGTGGTTGTTGGTGTGGGTAATATTTATGCCAATGAATCTCTGTTTGCGGCTGGTATTCACCCTAAACGTGCGGCTGGCAAAATCTCACTTGCTCGTATGACGAAGCTGGTGGCAGAGATCAAATCGGTATTAGCCTTTGCCATTCAACAGGGCGGTACGACATTAAAAGATTTTAAAAACGCAGACGGAAAACCGGGATATTTTGCACAGGAGCTGCAGGTGTATGGTAAAGCAGGTAAACCTTGCCCTAAATGCGGTAAGGCTTTAAGTGAAGCCAAAATAGGTCAACGCGCGACAGTGTTCTGCAGTGATTGCCAGAAGTAGGTTCGATAATAATTAACCTAGGTATCATTATTATTGAGTCAGTTGGTTTGGGATTAACCTTTGTTGATTGATCTAAAATGGTATTATGCCCACAGTATTTAGGTTGAGTAGCGCATAATGAAGCGTTATTGAGGATAGAAAAATGAAATATCTCATCACTGGTGTTGCTGGTTTTATTGGTAGTGTAATCACCGAACGTTTATGTGCTCAAGGCCATCAAGTCATTGGTATCGATAATCTTAATGATTACTACGATGTATCACTTAAACAAGCGCGTTTAGCTCGTATTGCTCATCCAAGTTTTACTTTTATCGAATTAGATTTAGCGGATCGTGAGGGTATTGCTAACTTATTTGCAGAGCAGCAATTTAACCGCGTTATCCACTTAGCGGCACAAGCAGGCGTACGTTACTCGATTGATAACCCATTGGCCTATGCTGATAGTAACTTGGTGGGACATCTCACGATTTTAGAAGGTTGTCGTCATAATAAGGTTGAGCATCTGGTTTATGCGTCTTCAAGCTCAGTATATGGCTTAAATCATAAGACACCGTTTAATACGGCAGATAGCGTTGACCATCCCATTTCACTTTATGCTGCAACTAAAAAATCTAATGAGTTGATGGCACATACCTATTCGCATCTTTACGGTGTTCCAACGACGGGCTTACGCTTCTTTACTGTTTATGGCCCATGGGGGCGTCCAGATATGGCATTGTTTAAATTCACCAATGCGATAATGGAAGGTAAAGAGATCGATGTGTATAACCATGGCGATATGCGCCGCGATTTCACTTATATCGATGATATCGTTGAAGGTGTGATGCGTATTCAGGATGTGATCCCACAGCCCAATGCTGATTGGACAGTAGAAACTGGCTCACCAGCAACCAGCTCTGCCCCATACCGCGTGTATAACATCGGTCACGGCAGCCCTGTAAAACTGATGGATTATATTGAAGCGTTGGAAGAGGCTTTAGGTATCGAAGCGAAGAAAAACTTCATGGACATGCAACCGGGTGATGTTTACATGACGTACGCAGATACAGACGATTTATTTAAAGCGACGGGCTATAAGCCTGAAGTGAAAGTCAAAGAAGGTGTAAAAGCCTTTGTTGATTGGTATCGCGAGTTTTACAAAAAATAAGAAAAGGCGCATAAAGCGCCTTTTTTTAATGTCTATTTTACAAACTTTTCTGATAATGCTTCAGTAATGAGTGGATCAACAAACTGACTGACATCCCCTTTGTGTAATGCGACTTCTTTAACAATGGTTGAAGAAATGAAGGAATTTTCTTCTGCTGGGGTTAAGAAGACAGTTTCTAGTTCTGGCATCAAACGACGATTCATATTGGCGAGCTGAAATTCATACTCGAAATCGGATACTGCACGCAGACCACGGACTAGAATGTTGGCGTTGCGCTCTTTAGCAAAATCAACCAACAGCCCTGAAAAACCAACAATCTCTACATTATCTAGGTGTTTGGTAATTTTACCTGCTAGTTCTACGCGTTCATTAAGATCAAACAGTGGCTTTTTACTTGGGTTAAAAGCAACGCCAACAATCACATGATCAAACATTGCAGCTGCACGCTCAATTAAGTCTAAATGACCGTTGGTAATAGGATCGAAAGTGCCAGGATAAATTACTCGAGTTGTCATAATTGTCGTTACTTCTTGTGCTTTAGGTGAAGACCTAAGTATTTATTTAGGACGTATTGGGCGTTTATACAAGCAATAATAAACCCATGCTTACCGTCTAGAAACCCAGCTTTAAGAATGTAAGTTCGAATAAAGCTAAACATAGAGTGGATAACAGCAGAGGCAATAGATGATTTTTTGCCTTTTAAAAACTTTTCTTCAGCCCAAAGCTCTGCATACTTTTGTTGTTTGCGCTGAAACTCAAAGAAATCTTCAAAAGTGTAATGTTCTAAATTACCCGTTAGTTTTTCGACTTTGCCATTAGCAGGGATCACAATAGACTCATGTACTTTGACGTCATTATATTGGGTTTCATTGCGACGATGTAAACGCGAGATCCAATCTGGATGCCAACCAGAATGATGAATAAATTTACCAAATGCTGTGCTGAGTCTATTAACTTGATAAACCGTATTGATGTGATTGCTTGCGACAGCTTGTTGAATCGATAGACGTAGCTCTGGCGTTACTCGTTCGTCAGCATCAAGCCATAAAATATAATCGCTCTCAACATATTGTTGAGCACGTTGACGTTGCATACCAAAACCAGGCCAATCATGACTGACAAAAAATTTGTCAGTATATTGGCGTGCAATGGCTTCTGTTGTATCGCTACTGCCAGAATCAAGGATCACGATCTCATCAACCCAATCTTTTACTGAGTTTAAACATGCCGCCAGATGCTTGGCTTCATTTTTGACAATCAGTGCAACAGCAAGGCTTGGTTTGGTGTTTTGCTGGTTCATTGTTTTCTCACTGTGATTGGGTCAAAGTTAAGGGGTCGATGATGGTATCAAGTTGGGTGATAACATCCTCAACAGAAATTGCAGCCATAATATCACTGCCTTTCACTCGTGCTCCCCAAGGAAGTTCTGAGACAGGTTTGCCATAATGCTTTTCTGCAAATTGTTGATACACACTGACGACATATTGTTGGCTAAGATAAGGGCCTGTGCGTGTTGGATTACTATGCCCGTACAAACCGATCACTGGAGTGCCCTGTGTGGTTGCTAAATGGGCTGGACCTGAGTCGGGAGCGATAACAACCGTTGCGTATTTTAGTAATGCGGTTAACTGGATCAGGCTTGTTTTACCAATAAGGTTAGTAATAGGGTGATGGCAATGTTGTATGATCTTCTCACCTAACGTTTGCTCACGTTGTGTCGGTGAACCACATAGGATGACATTTAATCCTTTGCTAACGGCATGATCTGCAACGGCAGCATAGCGCTCTATAAGCCAGTTACGCTCATCTTTACTAGCAGCCGGTGAGATGATCAATGTTGGTCTGTTAGTATATTGCTGAGCAAAGGCCATATCTTCACTTGATAATGGGATCTGCCAATCTGGAGTTGTAAAAGGTACGCCTATGTAGCGAGCAAACTCAGCAAAGTTATCAAGTACATGAGAAGCATTTGTTTGTGGCAGCTTTCTATTCGTAAAGAGCCATTGTCCCTCTTTGGCTCTTTGGCGTGAAAAGCCAACTTTATAACGTGCTTTAATTCCTAAAGATAATAGGCTTGCGCGTAGCGCTACTTGCATGTCGAGTAAGGCATCAAACTTTTGATCTTTCAAGGTATTCCAAACTTCCTTGATCCCTTGCCAGCCTGCTTTTTTATCAAAACTAATCACCTTGACATTAGGCAGTGTACCCACAAGCTGAGCTTCTGTTTTGCCCACTACCCATGTAATACTGGTTTCTGGCCAATGTTTTTGGATAGCTTGTACTACAGCGATCGCATGACACACATCACCAATAGCGGATAGCCGTAAAATACAGATGGATTGAGGCGCAGTGGTAAACAAAGCCATAGTGATACCTAATAAAAAGTGGTTAGCGAATTATGCAGTTAGCGCTGGTAATTGTAAAATAAACCAAAATAAACAGGAGAAAGACAACAGTGCAGAAAATTAGCCATGAACAGCAAATGATATGGTTTGATGACAATTATTTAACTGTCGATCCGCATTGTTGCTTTGAGATTGATTTTTGGCGTCAACAAAATGCAATTGTTGGCTCGGCGCAAGGGCGGGGCACGACTTGGTTTGTTGCTGGAGATAAAATGGAAATGGCATTGCGTCATTATCGTCGTGGTGGTTTATTTGGTAAGTTGGTGAGTGACAGTTATTGGTTTGCTGGTTGGGATAAGACCCGGAGTTATGCTGAATTGATGCTGCTAAAAGTCTTACGAGAAGGTGGGGTAAATGTTCCTCGTCCTGTGGCCGCAAAAGCGGAAAAGAAGGGCTGTGTTTATCGCGCAGATATTTTGGTTGAGAAAATTCCTAATAGCCGTGATCTCGTTGCGCTACTTATCAAGTCATCTTTGCCAAGTTCGGTTTGGCGTCAAATTGGTATTATGATCCGTAAGATGCATGATCTGCAGGTTTGCCACACCGACTTAAATGCCCACAACATCTTGCTTGATATGAAGCAGCAAGTTTGGTTGATTGACTTTGATAAATGCTATCAGCAACAGGGTGAAAGTTGGAAAAAAGATAACTTAGCCCGTTTAGAGCGCTCATTTATCAAAGAAGTGAAGAAGCGTAATATTCAATGGCAAGCTCAAGATTGGCAAGCGTTATGCGATGGCTATCAACAAGGTTAGGGATGAAGTAGCGATGAGTGTGGGCTCTCATCGCTATAAATTTAATGCAGGTAGTCAGTAATGCTATCAATGGTGCGTTGCACTGCGCCCTGATTTTGCTCTACCACTTTTTTAGCGTTTTCTCCCATCACTCGCTGACGTTCTGGGTTATCAAATAACTCAATCACTTGCTGTGCTAGCTCTGTGCTATCTTGACAGACTTCTATCGCGTTAGCTTGCAGTAGTTGCTCTGTAATATCGATAAAGTTGTAGTAGCTAGGGCCTGTGATAGCAGGTTTTCCTACTGCGGCAGGTTCGAGTAGGTTATGTCCACCGACTTTATCACCGATCAAACTTCCCCCGATAAACGCCACATCACTGCTAGCAAGAAGTAATAGCATCTCACCCATGGTATCGGCTAAATACACTTGGGTTTGTGACGTAAATTCAGCGTTATTAGTACGGCGATGAACGGACAATTGAAATTGCTGTTTTGCCAATATTTCAACATCATTGAAGCGTTCAGGGTGACGAGGAACAATGATGAGTAATGCATTTTCGTTGTGCTGCAATATCGTCTTAAAAGCCGTAAATACCTGCTCATCTTCACCTTTGTGAGTACTCGCAGCAATGAACACAGGGCGATCTTGACCCAGTTGTGAACGTAATTGTGCTGCGTGCTCAAAGACCGTTGGCGTAATAGTAAGATCGTATTTAATCGAGCCTGTTACCGTAACCTTCTCTTTGGCCGCTCCAATATCGATAAAGCGTTTTGCATCGTCTTGATGAAGACAAAGAATGCTATCGATATTATTGAGTAGTGGTTGGGTAAAAAACGCTGCCGATTGATAACGTTGAGCAGAGCGTTCTGATAAGCGAGCATTAGCTATTACAATTGGAATCTGCTGTTTTTTAACAGTTGCTAGCGTATTGAGCCAGAGTTCTTTTTCAACAATCAACATTAGTTTAGGTTGCACCGCTTTGAGAAAGTCTCTGACACACCAAGCAAAATCAATCGGCATGTAGCGGTGTTCAACCAAATCACCTAGCTTGGCTATTTGCTCGGCGCCTGTGCTAGTTGTTGTTGTTACCACGATAGCTTGCGCTGGATATTGCTCTTTTAGCGCTTTGATCAGTGGCGTGATGGCAATAGATTCACCAACCGATGCGGCATGGATCCAAATAGGTTTCTTACCATTAACTGCTGGCGTAAAACCAAAGTGCTCCTTCCAGCGCTTACCAAAACGAGGTTTCCCCGGTTTTTGTTTGTAAAGTCCAAACAGAAGTAACGGGGAAACTAGAGCAAGCAGTAAGGTATAAACGATTCTCAGTAACATATTCACTTACGCTTGTTGCAACTTATTGATCGCAGCAACCACTAAATCAGGTGTCAGCTCTGTTAAACACTTCAAATGACCTAATGGACACTCGCGCTTAAAGCATGGGCGACAACTGATATCGGTATTTAATACTTCAACATGCTTAGCTAGCGGTGGGGTATAACCCGGTGATGTTGAGCCGTATAACGCCACGATATTACAGCCAACAGCGGCTGAAATATGCATTAGGCCAGAGTCATTGCTAACGACGGTCTTACAGGCGGCAAGTAAATCAATTGCTTCGATTAAAGACGTATTACCAGCAAGATTTTGGCAATGCGTTTGCATTTCCTGCGGCAGGCTGGCTTTTATTTTATCGGTCACTTCACGATCTTTTGCTGAGCCGAATAACCATACTTGGTTACCTTGCTCTATCAGCGTTGCGGCAGCTTTTGCAAAATGTTGCTCCGGCCAACGTTTTGCTGGACCAAATTCAGCACCTGGACATAAGCCAATCACGGTTCTTTCTTTGTTTAAGCCGAATTTAGTTATCGCTTCATTTTGAGTTGTGGCGTCGATGGTAAGCTTTGGATGTGGCATATCAGTTAAACAGCCCGAGCCTGTCATTTCCGTTGCCGGATGCGCGAGTGCAATATAGCGTTCAATCATCAAATTGAATGATTTTTTGTTATTGCGCAGATCATTAAGTAAACCGTAACGCATCTCACCTTTCCAGCCGGTACGAACTGGGATCTTGGCAAATAAGGGGATTAATGCTGATTTGGCTGAATTAGGTAAAACATACGCATGATCATAGTTGTCATCGCGAAGAATTTTACCTAATTGATAGCGAGCAAACAGATTGAGATCGCCATGGCCAAGCGGCATTTCAATCGCTTGATTGACCTCAGGCATGCGTTCAAGCACGGGCTTACACCAGCCGGGCGCCATCACATTAATGATAGCGTCAGGGTGAAGCTTTTTAAGCTCGGTATAAAGACATTGCGACATTACCATATCGCCAACCCATGATGGGCCAATAATTAATATTTTCACATTACAACCGTTGGTTTATACGCTTTGAAAGAAGTTCAGCTGCTGCTTTGTTGTTTCTTGGATTGAAAAATGGGCTTTTAATCGTTGTTGTGCATTCTGTCCCATTTCAATGCGTACTGTTTTAGATTCTGCTAATTGTTTAATTTTATCAGCTAATGCTTGAGGATTATTGGTTTCAACCACAAATCCGGTTTTACCTTCTTCTACTAACTCTTTACTGCCGCCAGTCGTTGTGACAACGGAAGGTTTTGCCATTGCCATCGCTTCGATAATTGTTTTGGGTAGACCTTCACCGCTAATAGATGGCTGCACTTGGATATCGGATGTCGCCATGATTTCAGGTACATCAGAGCGATAACCTAAAAAGTGAATACGATCCTGCATGCCACTGTTTGCTGCTAGTTGATCATTTTCTTCCGTATCCATATCACGACCAACGAGTACCAGATGTAGATTGTCGATATCGGCTAATTGCTTAGCTGCATCAAGCAGAACATGCACGCCTTTGGATTTACGTGCATTGGCGACACAGGTAACAATAATATCATCATCGGTTAAGCCGAGTTGCTCACGTGGCAGAGCATCTGCTTGATACCAAGCTAAGTCATGACCTTTATAAATGGTTTGAACTTTTTCAGGTGCTAGCTTAACAACGCTCCGTACAGACTCTGTAACCGCTTCTGCGACGCAAGAAATACCATTCACGCGAGGATGAAGATGGGTTAAATATGATGATGGGTCATGACGGTAAATACCACCAACAGTGCCACGGTAGCTAATAAGTTTTGTATCCGGAAAACCAATACAAGCAAACGCAGCGTTAGGGATAGTTTTAGAGTTAAGCGCATACACCACATCATAATGGTGTTGGCGTAGTTCATGACGAATTGTTTTTATTGTGTTGAAGCAAATTTTACGACTTGGGTAGCAATCGATAACCGTTATTCCAGCTTCACGAAAACGCTCGACATAAGGCGCATCACCTTGGGTGATAATCGTGACTTCGTGACCTTGTTTGACCATCTCGATACACATTTCGGCTTCTGGTCTAACGCTGTTCCAAGCATCCATATAGGAGCTTATTATCATTATTCTCATTATTTTGCTCAGTCGATTTAAATGTTTATCAAAATAAACGAGTAGGTTTATATTCTACAAGCTTTAAAGTCATCATACTCACTAGGGATGCCACAAAAGATAACATCTTCGCGCTCGATTAGGTGGTAGTGAATTGATTGATTGTTCTTGATGAGAAAATTGTACATCGGGGCAATATAAAGCTCTCCCTTTTCCCATTCCTCTTGTGGCAAAGCAAGATAGTGCTGATAGGCCGTTTCAAAATCTTGCTGGTGGGCAAAATGATAAAGACCAGTACAGCATAAATCAGAGATTGCTCGTTTCTCTGCTGTTTCGACAACTTCAGTTGAGTGTGTTGAACGAGGCTTGGCAAAAGACCAGTTATCGCCGCTACCTTTAAATACTTCGAGATAGCCTTGACCTAATAAAGATAAATCGGGGTAAATGAAATCAGGTCTGAAGGTATCGATATTAAATATAGTGATTGGCTGGCTTTTATCTTGCTCAATTTGTTGTAAGCCAAGGTAGACGGTCTCCGCTTGCCCTCGGGTTTCTTGTGTCAAAGTCACGATGGAGAAAGATTGTATCCCTAGAGCTTTCGCACGTTGTTCCACAAAAATGGGTGTTTGGTAAACATCACGCACAATAAATAAAAAAGTCTCTGTTGAAAAATAGGCTTTGAAGCTGGTTACAGCATGGCCAAAAAGAGACATACCATGCGCATCTAGCATGTATTTAGGCTGCGTGTATCCAGCCTTAAAAAAGCGAGAGCTTAAGCCTGCCATCGGAATGATTATCATTGGGCATACCTTTTCAATATTTGGTAAAGTCTAAATGCGTTAGCAAAAAGTGCATCTTGGCGCTGCTGATCATCACTATGTAGCGGCAACATTGATAAAAATAATTGGATTTGCATCGCATACAAATTCATAGGGGTAAGATTAAATTTCTTTCCTACAATCTCAATGAATAGTTGTTGTAAATCTTGCTGTCTCTGAGTGCTTGGGATGTGCAGAGTAATATCTTTATTCGTTATATCAACTTGATAGTAGCCAGCGATGATCCAATCATAGAGTCCTAGTACCGAGTGGCTTAACTTTGCAATATCGTAACGAGTATCACCATAAATGGTGAGTTCATTATTCGGTGTCAATCCTCGTGGATCGATGGTCTTTATTCGATTGGTTCTAAAATCATATAAAATATTGCTAAAACAAAAGTCGCCATGCATGACTGATGGTTGCGATTTATCTGTTGGTAGCCATTGTGATGAGGTGCTGAGAATATCATTTAATGTGATTTCTTCTCCATCAAACAACCAAGCATCTTCGAGTGATATGTGTTGGCTGGCACAGAACTCAATTAGTCTACTTGCTGTTTTCTCGCCAAAGAGATCATCTAGCGAAGAACAAGTGACATCATGCGGTGCGGGAAATTCTTGGCACTGAGATATAAAGTTAATACAACTGTTAAAGATGTTGTTCCAAACAATTGTCGGTAATTCAGAAAAAACATACAGCTCATTTAATGCCGTGTGGTGTAAATATTCTAAACGATATTTATAGCGTCCTTGGCTTTCTTGTGATCCCATAAACTGAGGGATAAAGTGGCGCATCTCGAAAGGTAATAGTTCAAACCACTTTGCTTCGGCTTTAATCTTTATATTTTTTGAGCTTGATTTTTCAATCCAGTCTGGAGTGATGAGCAATTCGTTAAAAGCTCTTTGCGTCGTGAACTTTGCTTTTGAGCGGTAATACGTATTAACGTGTCCGAAATCAAGCCAATGATCAGTACTGATTGTTTGTAAGCCAATTTGGTTGTGGTAACGATTGAGAGCCTCAAGAAAGTCCCAATGACTTTGGGTGATAAGTCGAATTAATTGTCGCGGCTGATTAAATTTAAAATAGCCACAAACCATTTGATTACTCGATGTAAAGGTATTTTTTGCTGATAACCATGGAGAGTTCGGGCTATTGTTAATTGTGGCCCAATTATAACCGTCTTCTACCTCGGTGATTGCAACGAGATTATTACCAAGTGGTAATTGAGTAATTAGCGTATCGCCAAATAATACATGTAGAGGACTGTCGAAATTATCTTCGATAAGACTTATGGCAGCAACGAGCGATGCACCGAGCGATAAACCGTCAGGCGTTGATAATATCGTGAAGTTATTTTCTTCTAGCCAAGTCGCATCCGTTGGAGATATTGAATATGATTCAGGAAGTGAAATATATTTCTTTATACCTTGGGGAATAACAGTGTTTTGATGTTGAAATAAACGACGGTTACCAAGCGGAAGAAAACTTGGGGGAAGAGCACCAAACTCAGATTGTAATTCCATATCAACATAGGCCGCTGACATGATTAAGAACATACTTTCTCCTTTGCAATTAATGCATTGATTTCGTCGTGAGAGAGGGCTGCAAATTCAGACGGGCGAATTGCGCGATCATCAATATAAAAGCCGTCATGACCACACCAAGGCTTACCAACAATTATTTCATCATAAGGAACATTGTATCTATCTAGCCATTCGATGATAAGTGGTAAAGTATGGATATTAATTTTACCGATATTCCCATCATGCGTACGCATATTGCGGGCAGTAAAAATAACGATCTCAAAGCCTTTTTCTTTATAAGTGTATAAATTATCGATAATTTCTTTTCGAGGTTTTACATTTCTATAATCAGAGGTATCAGCTTGCGTTAAGGTGCCATCTAAATCAACAACCAGTCTTTTCATTTTCGGTCAATCTTCATGTAGAATGTTTGCCCAATAGTTTATCTGATTAATATAATGAAGTCTTTTTTTGTCATAAATGATGACGAGGTATCCCTATTTTGGATTTGGGTCTAAAAATTAATAACAATTCTATACCATTTGAAAAAATTACTGTCGTTGTCCAAGGACCGGTTCAGACATTTGCGGATAGACAACAAGAAGATGGCATAACCCAGCGTTGTTTAAGGTCAGTGCGACAGACGCTACCTGGCGCTCATATCATACTGTCGACATGGAAAGATCAAGATTTAGCGGGCTTAGATTATGATCAATTAGTCATAAGTGAAGATCCTGGCCCCAATACTCGATATTACAAGAAAAATGGAACTCCACAGTATTATAACAATAACCGTCAAATAGTATCGACGCTAGCTGGATTAAAGCAAGTACAAACCAAATATGTGGTAAAGCTGAGAAGTGATAATTACCTCGAATCGAATGATTTTATAAATATTCAACAGCAATATAAAAGTCGTTGCGATGCGTTTAAGTTTTTAAAAGAGCGGGTTGTTGTGCCAAATATTTTTACACGTAAATATGCGAAGGGGCATCGAGTCGCTTTTCATGTTAGTGATTTCTTTTATTTTGGTTTAACCGAAGATGTTTTGGCGCTGTGGCAGTTTGAATTAATCCCTGAATTTACCTTAACTAAGCCGGGGATGTTAAATGATGGCTATCCAGACTACCCTGTTGATTGTACACAATTACTATTTCTTAATGCCTTAAAACAGTTTGATCCAACTATTCACTTAAATGGACTGCTAGATAATAACAAACATACCATTTATCAATCAGAGTTGTGCATGGCGAATAATTTAGTTGTTGCTTCTGCAGAAGATATTGGTTTAGGACTATGTAAGAAATTTAAAGAAAAGGTGAGAGTTTCTAAGCCGAAAGGGAAGTGTGCTCATTATCAATATAGAGAGTGGCAGGAGCTCTATAAAAAATATTGTGATGCTAGATTTGACGTAAACTACCCTTTAAAAGAAAAGCTGGGTCTATTTTTTGAACGTTGTTTATACGTCTTTCCTGTGTATTTTGAAACGAAGATTAATTTATGTAGGCGTACTAAATTTTTTTTAAAAAATAATAAGTTAAAGTAAGTGTTCGGTTGAATTAACTGATGTGTTTGGTGTTGATAATATTGTCGCATTAATAGAATGAAGATATCGAATATCATCATTGTATTTATGAAAAATGTTTAGTAAAGGTTATCAGATGAATTTGATTAAGCGACTAAAAGCAAAGTGGCGCACCGTTCGAAATACACAAAAAGCGATAAAACTTAAAGCGGCTTGTGCGCTTTATGATCATCGGGACTGTTCCGATGTTTTTTGCGCAGAAGATGTGAAGCATATAGTTATATTTCGTTGGGATGATAAGCTTGGTGATTGTATTATGGCTGGCATTCTTATCAATAACCTGCGTTTACATCGCCCAGACATAAAAATTACCGTTATATGTCGTCAAACAACTAAGTTATGGTTAAATAAAGTTTCTTTTATCGATGAATATATTTTATTAGGCAAGCATAATTTACGTAAAACATTACAGCCTTATAAAAATAAATATGACGTATTTGTTGATGTGTCAAATGGTTTTTCTTACAAAGAGATATTTATTGCGAAATACATAAATGCCAAACATTATTTAGGATTCAGTGCGGATAGATTTAATATCATTGATGTTTCTATTGACAGTAATCAGACGCATTTTTATCAACGATATATTAATGCGACAAAAATTTTAACGAATAAAGATTGTTTGACTTCTGAAAAACCTCCTGTACCAAACTATAATAAAGAGCTTGAATTTCTTGACTCATTAATAATAGATAAAGATTATAAAAATATAGTTGGTATTAACTTTTTTGGTTCAGGTAAATATAGACGATTTAGTTTTGAAAAAGCAGTATCTTTGATGAAGTATTGGTTGGATAAGTATCCTGAAGACTTGTTAGTTTTATTACCAACACCAGGTGAAGAGAAATTTTTAACGAAGCTGATCAGCCAATTTTCTTCGTCTAATTTGCTCTTACCGACAGATAAAGCGAGCCTTGAAATGTCTTTAGCTATTATCGATAAGGCTGATTTTACATTGACTCCTGATACCGCAGTAGTACATATGGCTTCGGCATTAGATAAACCTGTAATTGGTATATATCGTGAAAATAGAATGAATTATGAAGAGTGGAAACCATTAGGTATGTATTCTCAGACCATCTTTAATCGAGAGCCTATTTGCGATAATGATAGTGTATATGTATATGAGTTCGGATATGAACAACTAGAAGAAGCCAGAACAAATATATTGAAGGCAATAAAATGAGAATTGGATTTTTTTTACGAGATCTAAAGGTTGAAGGGGTTCAAGTTGTTACTGTTCGTCTAGCGGAAGCATTAACAAAACTTGGATATCAATGTGAGTTTATTACTCTGACTTCTGAAAAAGAATTAGCTGTATCAGAAAATATTAAACATCATGTTTTATCCATTACTGAAAAAGTTAAATATAAAAAAGCGAATATTCAAGCTGAAAAATTTTTACAATGGTTAAAAACAGAAGAAAAAGAAAAAAGTTTTGATGTTATTTTTTCTGAACATGGTGAGACAAACGATATTATCTCTTATATTAATGATCCTCGACTAATTTATTGTATTCATAACTCAGATGAATATACTTACAATAATAAAAATTTATATAATCGTTGGAAATATAAAAATAAAATAACAAAAAAGATTTCAGGTAAGCATGTTGTTTGTGTATCTGATGGAATTAAAGACTTTTTAATAGAAACTTCAAAAAATAGTTATAAGTCAATATCTAGGATTTATAATCCATTTTCATTAGAAGAAATAAAAAAACTATCTTTACAAAATACTATTTATGAATTGCCAGAAAATTTTATTGTTTTTGTTGGGCGATTAGAGAAGCAGAAAAATCTAAATTTATTGCTTGAAACTCTTGTTAAGATGAAAAGTAAGATCAACCTTGTCATCATAGGTGAAGGTAGTTTAGAACAGGATATAAGAAATAAGGCAAAGATATTAGGAGTAGAAGATCAAGTCTTTATTTATCCTTTCTGTTTAAACCCTTATTCAATTATGCGCCAAGCTAAAATGTTAATATTGACGTCAAGTCATGAAGGGTTCGGTAACGTACTTGTTGAATCATTAATTTGTGGTACTCCAGCGATCAGTGTCAATTGTCCAAGTGGGCCTTCTGAAATCCTTTCAGGGGATTTATTGAAGTATTTGGTTGATTCATTCGAACCAGATGTTATTGCTAAAAAAATAGATGAAATATTAATAGATGTAGATAATGAAATACTATTATCGAGCTATGATAAATTTTCTGCTGAAAATATTGCTCAAGAATATATTGATTTTATATATAAAGTAAAAAAAGAGGGGCTATAAGGCCCCTCTGTTTTTTAATGAAAATGATCTCTGTTAAGAAATATTCCAATGCATAAAAAATAGATTATAAATACCTGTTTATGAAAGAAAGGTACATCAGTTAATCCCGCTAATATCAAAATAGATATAAAAGAGTAGATACTAATAGCATTTAATGAAGATTTATTTCTAACAAAGAAAATAGGAATAAATAATATGACTAATAAAAAAGCTAAGCCGAAAAGACCACATTTTACAGCAATATCTATAAACTGGTTATGAAAGTGTATTGGTTTATAATTAGCTGCATCCTGAGTAATAACTTTTTCTTTTGCTAACTGGTTTAATTGAGAATAGTAATTGTGACCATAACCAACAAACGGTGACTGTTCAATTAAGTTAAATCCTGCTTTCCAAAAGTTTAATCTTAATCCTATAGATGTATCAGTGTTACCATCGTCTATTTGTGTGATCTCTTGTTGGGTTTGAATTATTCTCTCTTTAATAATTGGATAGATTGCAGAAAAGATTAGAGTGATACTTATTATGCTAATAACAAAACTTTTCTTTAACGTTTTTCGTTGATATGAATAATAGAAATAAATGCTTATTAGTGTTGGTAATAATGCAACAAGAGCTCCACGAGTTTCTGTTATAGCTAGACTCATGATAGAAATTACTAAAGTTAAACTAAGAACGACTTTTTCTTTAAGTGTACTACCAGTAAGAAATAATATGAAAGTAATAGCCGAGATAAAACAAATATAAGTAGCAAATGGGATTGCATTAATAGGCCAGAAACGTCTATTTACTGGATCTATATATGTAAAGTGATAAACAAAAAGCAACGCATTAATACAACCAATACAGCATGAGAATATTAAAACTTTTCTAGTGATTAATTGGCAAGGTAAAAAGGTTAAAAATACACAGAGAATTGCGATAGCTCTTATATTTATTGGGTTATATAAATTTAGAATATCTGCGGTTATTGATATAAATAAAAGGCTGTACATTAACCAGACATATTTACTTTTTATGTTGATAACAATGGCGGATTTTTTATACTTAATAACTGAGACTAATGCTGAAATAAGCGTTAACACAACCAGAATCTTATCGCCATTATATAAATGAAATAAACCGGTAAAGCTCCAAAAAATCGGAAGTAAAATTAGAAAGTCGGCTAATTTATTAAAGAGTTTATTACTATTCATACGGATTCTTATCACTATTAGGTCGTGTCTTTAATAAACGCAGAATCCACATGTATTGTTCTGGACGCTCACTCACGTATTGCTCGATACATTCGTTCATCATGCGGGCATCTTGCTCTTCAGTTTCACTAGGGAAAGGCAGAGCAGGGTAGAAATCTAATTCATATTTACCTGATTCACTGTTGTACATCGCAAAAAGCGGTACGATCTTTGCGCGACTTAATTTAGACAGTCGGCCAAGACCTGACATTGTTGCTTTGGTGGTAGCAAAGAAATCGACAAATACGCTGTGCTCAGGGCCAAGATCTTCATCGGGTAAGTAGTAACCTAAGTACCCTTCGCGAATCGATTTAATAAACGGTTTAATACCACCACTGCGTTCATAAACACGGCCGCCGTATTGCACACGTTGACGATGCATCAACCAGTCTGAGACTGGGTTTTTCTGCTTTTTCGCCATTGCAGAAACAGGTAAACCGCGTGATGCAAGCAGTACCGCAGGAATATCAATCGCCCAAGTGTGAGGGACTAACAAAATCACGCTTTGCTGCTGATCGGTGAGAGTGGTGAGATTCTCCATCCCGCGGATCACGGTATTATCTTCTAACCAAAATTTGCTACGTACACTTAACGATGCAAATCCCAGCAAGAATGTACCTGCGGTGGTGATACTTTGCAGTAGAATATCTTCACGTTCAGCATCGGTTTTGTCAGGAAAGCACATCTGTAAGTTTACGCGCGCACGATGGTTTGATTTGCTCTTTAACTTGATAGCTTGTTTAGCAAAGGTACTCGCAATTGCGCGGCGTGCGTTATGGGGCAGCAAGCAAAATAGAGAAGCGAGTATAACGGCAAGCCATGTCCCCCAATATTTAGGTGCTAGAAAAGACCATTCAAATTGTGGGTTATAAGCTTGTTTATCGTAATGGTTATCAATCATATCGTTATTATTTGTTTAGGATTGTCATGTATTCTGCAACGCCTTCAGCAACAGATTTAAACGTTTCTGTATAGCCTGCAGCGCGCACTTTAGTCAGATCTGCTTGGGTGTAAGTTTGGTAACGACCTTTTAGGTGCTCAGGGAAGGGAACTGACTCAACTTCACCTTTGCCATGATATTTAACGACAGCATCAGCTACTGCTTGGAAAGATTCAGCATTGCCTGTACCACAGTTAAAAATACCGGATACACTATTTGCTAAGAACCATAGGTTCATTTTGCATACATCGCCAACATAAACAAAATCACGCTTAAAGGTTTCAGAGCCTTCAAACAGTTTTGGGTTGCCACCTGCAGTAATTTGAGTGTTTAGGTGAAAGGCGACAGAAGCCATACTGCCTTTATGTTGCTCACGCGGGCCGTACACATTGAAATAACGGAAGCCAGTGATTTGCGATAGTTTCTCACCATGTGCTTCGGCATCTTGCCAAATACGGCGAACATAGTTATCAAATTGTTGTTTCGAATAACCATAAACGTTCAGTGCACCTTCGTATGGCTTTTCTTCGATGAAATCATGATCGCGACCACCATAGGTTGCTGCAGATGAAGCATAAAGGAACGGGATTTGGCGCTCTAAACAGTAATGTAAAAGCTCTTTTGAGTACTCATAGTTATTGAGCATCATGTATTTACCGTCCCACTCAGTGGTTGCTGAGCAAGCACCTTCATGGAAAATGGCTTCAATATTTCCGAACTCATCTCCCGCCATAATCTGGGTGATGAAGTCTTCTTTGTCCATGTAATCGGCAATGTCTAAATCGACAAGGTTGGCAAATTTAGTCCCGTCTTTGAGGTTATCCACCACTAAAATATCGTTACAACCTTGCTCGTTAAGGGCTTTTACGATGTTGCTGCCGATCATGCCGGCGCCGCCAGTAACAATTATCATGGGAGAAAATCCTTCATTGATGAAATAACAACTTGTAGCTATGGCGCTACAGAGCAAAAAAAACGTTAACTTATGATACATTATATGTAGAAGAAGGGCGAAGGAAGTCAATCAAATGAAAACCCGAGACAGAATTATTCATGCTGCTTTAGCGTTATTTAATGAGCGTGGAGAGCCAAACGTAACGACGAACCATATCGCCGCCGATCTCGCGATCAGTCCGGGTAATCTTTATTATCATTTTAGAAATAAAGAACAGATCATCCACAGTATTTTTGATTTATATGCCACTGACTTACAAGTGAGCTTTCAACCGCGTAGTGAAGCGGAAACGACAGAAAGTCTGTTGAGTTACCTCGATGCCGTATTTTTGCTGATGTGGCGCTATCGTTTTTTCTACGCAAATTTGCCTGATATTTTACGTCGTGATCCTGAATTACAGCTTAAATATCTCGAAGCACAGGCGCAACTTCGCAGTAATATCGCGATATTGATGCAAAGCTTAAAAGAAGGTGGATTGGTTGATATCGATGATGAAGATTTGAAAACCTTGGCTGAGACGTTGCTGATGGTAGCATCAAGTTGGATTAGCTATCAAACGACCCAAGTCGCTGGTGCTAAAATAACCCCAACGGTTATCTATAAAGGTGTTATTCAGATACTTAATATTGTAAGGCCGCTGGCAACACCGTTAGGCTGCGAACGTGTAGAAGCATTGAAACAGTATTACGAGCAACAGGAACAGCAAGCAAAGCGTTAAAAATCCGTTGCGAAAGAAGCGATATTCAAAAAGGTTGGGATAATAACTATCACCAACCTTTTTATTTTTAGTATTAGAGTTGAGCTTAATCAAGCCAAGGTTTAGGATCTATTGGCTGGCCTTTACGGCGGATCTCAAAGTAGAGTCCGGGTTGGGTTTGGCCACCACTGTCACCGACTAAGGCTATTGGCTCTCCAGCTTGGACCGTATCACCGACTTTCTTCAGTAGTGTTTGGTTATAGCCATAGAAACTCATGTCACCTTTACCGTGATCAATACCAATCATCAAACCATAGCCACGTAGCCAGTCTGCAAAAATAATGCGACCAGAATAAATAGCTTTTACTTGGCTCCCCATTGGCGTGCTAAATACCATGCCTTTCCAGCGTAATTGCCCTTGCTGGTGCGAGCCGTAATTATGCAAAATAGTCCCTTTTACTGGCCAGTATAGTTTGCCTTTATGGCGAGCAAGGCCGTCCATCGGCACACGTGCCTGTTGGTTTGCATATTGTCTGTCAATCTCACGTGCTTCAGCTTCAGCTGCAGCACGCGCTTTGGCTTCTTTTGCCGCTTTTATGCGTGCTTGAGCAGCCGCTTTTTCACGGGCAATTCTTGCCGCTTCTTCACGGGCTCTTCTTTCCGCTTCCGCTTTCGCTTTGGCAATGGCAGCGAGCATTTGTCTTTCGTTGGCTTGTAGTTCAGCTAAATCTTCACTGCTGCTATCGATTTGACTTTTAATGCTAGATAGCGTTTTTTGACGTGATTGCTGCTGTTGATCGAGTGTTTGTTTTTGCTGTTTAAGAGTGTTGAGTGCTTGTTGCTGCTCTGTTTTTTGCTCGTTGAGCTGGTGCACTTTCATTTGAATTTCAGTTTGCGTGGCATCAAGGGCATCGATGGCATTAACACGGGCTTTACTGATGTACTCAGCATAGGTTGTCATTCGATCAAGGCGTGTTGAATCCTCACCGCTTAATAAACTGGCGATATCACTGTCTTGGCCTTGGCGAAATTGGGCATTTAAGAGTGAAGCAACAACGGCTTTCTGTTGTTTCTGTTTTTGTTCTAGTGCTGTTTGTTCCGTATTTAACTTATCAATAGCGCGTTTAATGGTTGCTAATTGATTGTTTGTCGCATGAATATCATTCGCAGCTTTGGCAATGTTCAGTTCGTGTTGTTTTAGATCTTGTTGCAAGCTGTTGTATTTCTTTTGCTTGCTTGCCAGTTGATTTTTTTGACGTGAGATTTCCTGTTTTACGCCATCGAGCTGGTTTTGACTGGACGCTGCACATGGAACGGCAAATGTCATGCATAAAAGAACGCCAGTGCATAATGCACTGGCGCGGATTTTTTTGTTTAGATGTTTTCTAATCATATCTCGCATGGAGATAATTATTTCAGATTGTATAGCACCTGACCAGACATCTCTGCAGGGATTTCCATATCTGTTAGTGAAAGCATCGTTGGCGCAAGATCTGACAGCTTACCACCTGACTTAAGTTCTAAGTCTTTGCTACCTACGTAGATAAGTGGCACTGGTAGATTAGTGTGTGCTGTGTGGATACCACCGGTTGATGGGTCAACCATCATCTCGGCATTACCGTGGTCGGCAGTGATCAGTAACTGACCGTCCATTTCTTTAATCGCTGCAACGACTTTACCTAGGCAAGTATCTAGTGCTTCACACGCTTTCACTGCAGCGTCGTAAACACCAGTATGGCCAACCATATCACCGTTAGGGTAGTTACAGATGATCATATCGAACTCACCACCTTTGATTGCGGCAACAAGCTTATCAGTTAGCTCTGGTGCACTCATTTCAGGTTGAAGATCGTAAGTGGCTACTTTTGGTGAAGCAACAAGTTGACGTGATTCACCATCAAACTCATCTTCTTTACCGCCATTGAAGAAGAAGGTTACGTGCGCGTATTTTTCTGTTTCAGAAATACGTAGCTGTTTTTTGCCTTTCTTCGATAGCCATTCGCCTAATGTATTGTCTAGGCTTGCTGGTTTGAATGCTGTTGTTAGTTCAATATCTGCAGCATATTGCGTTAGCATTACAAAGTCAGATAATTGTGGGAATTGTGCACGCGCAAAATCGGTAAAACCTGGCTCAAATGCACGTGTGATTTCACGCGCACGGTCAGCACGGTAGTTCATGAAAATAACGCTATCGCCATCTGCCACGATTGCAGCTTCTTGACCTTCAGCACGTACTTCAGTTGCTTGTACAAATTCATCATTTTCATCACGCTCGTAAGCCGCAGCTAGACCGTCAACGGCATTAGCGACTGTGAACTCCGCTTTAGCAGCAGTGATAAGATCGTACGCTTTTTCAACGCGATCCCAGTTATTATCGCGATCCATTGCGTAGTAACGACCAATCAGTGATGCGGTACGTCCTTTACCTAGCTTGGCAAATAGTTCATTAAAACGAACCAGTGAATTCTTCGCGCTACGAGGTGGCGTATCACGGCCATCTAGGAATGCGTGAAGGTAGATTTTCTCTGCGCCACGTTTTGCTGCCATTTCAATTGCAGAAGCAATGTGATCTTCGTGGCTGTGTACGCCACCAGGAGATAGAAGACCTAAGATATGAACCGCTTTACCTGCGTTTACTGCTTTGTCGATAGCCGTTACAAGTGCTTCATTTTCGAAAAACTCACCATCGCTGATCGCTTTAGTAATACGAGTAAGATCTTGGTATACCACACGGCCTGCACCGATATTAGTATGGCCTACTTCAGAGTTACCCATTTGACCGTCAGGTAGACCAACATCAATACCAGAAGCTGAAATTAGTGTGTTAGGGTTTTGAGCAAGCAGCCCATCCATTACTGGTGTTTGAGCGTTAGCAATGGCGTTATCCGCATTGTCTTCGCGGTAGCCCCAACCATCTAAAATAACAAGTGCAAGTGGTTTCTTCGCAGACATGTTCTGTCCCTCTTCGAATAAATGAAAATCTATATCAATTGCCTTAACTGCTTAATATAAAAGCATTTTTAAGGTAATTGTAATATCCATTAATGTGATTTTACTACAGAAAGTATTGAAAGCAGTAGGAGAAGTTCAAACTTACTGTCGAGCGTATTGTGACCTATTCGACAAAATATATGCATTTATTGTCTTGAGTGTAAGCCCTAGATCACAGTTTTTCTCTATTTCATTAATAGGTAAGTGCGAGATTCGCTTTTATACTGGGTGGTGCGCATCACTTATTAATAGCAACAAGTGAGTTAAAGCGCGGAATGAATACCCGTTGCTGTACATGATAGGTAACAACGGTATACTCAAAACCTTTAAAAATCCCGTTAATCTTGGCTGCCATTTAGCCATGAAACAGAGCGAAGCAAATGCAACAATATATTGAATTTTTAACCAGTAACCCTATTTTATCTCTAGTTTGGATCGGTTTAGTTGTGGCTATCATCGGTTCTATGGTCAAAGAGAAAACTGCAACGTATAAAACAATTGGTATTAACGATGCAACAGTTTTAGTCAATCGTGAAGAAGGAGTGTTTGTTGATATTCGCTCTCGTGACGAATACCGTAAGGGTCATATTGCAGGCTCACTTCACGCTTTACCAAGCCAAATTAAAGAACAAAACATTACAGAGCTTGAAAAACATAAAACAGCCCCAATCATTGTGGTATGTAAGACAGGTCAAACCGCTCAAACAACCGCAAATGATTTGAGTAAAGCGGGTTTTACCAATGTTAATGTACTAAAAGACGGTCTGATTGCTTGGAACGAAGCAAACCTGCCGTTAGTAAAAAGCAAAGGTAAAAAATAACGCATTGTTTGATGTGCGGTACGCGTAGTCATACCGCTGTCTATTTATTCAATACAGCCTGTGGTTAGCACTGTGCTGGCGCATTAAGTCTCGTAATAGCGAGCATCAAAAAGGACTCAGGAAATGGCTGAAGCAGCAAATACAGAAGCACAACAAAACTTTCAAATTCAACGTATCTTCCTAAAAGACGTTTCTTTTGAAGCGCCTAATTCACCTGATATGTTCCAAAAAGAATGGAACCCAGATGTGAAATTGGATCTTGATACTCAAAGTCGCGAACTAGCTGAAGGTGTGTATGAAGTTGTACTTCGTCTGACTGTTACAGTTAAGAATGAAGAAGAGAATGCATTCCTTTGTGAAGTTCAGCAGGGTGGTATCTTCTCTGTTGCAGGTATGGAAGCACCTCAACTAGCACATTGCCTAGGTGCATTCTGCCCGAACATCCTATTCCCGTACGCGCGTGAAACAATTTCAAGCTTAGTCGTTAAGGGTACGTTCCCACAATTGAATCTAGCACCAGTAAACTTTGATGCATTGTTCATGAACTACTTACAAAACCAAGCAGAAGCAAACGCTGAAGCTTAATAAGCAAAGTAACAATTATGACTAAGAACGCAAATAATACGATTTCAATGGCAGTATTAGGTGCTGGCTCTTACGGCACAGCACTTGCTATTGCGTTATCCAGAAATGGTGCCAATGTTATTTTATGGGGCCATGACCCAGAACATATTGCACAATTGGAAATTGATCGTGCCAATGAAGCGTTTCTTCCTGGTGTGCACTTTCCAGAATCGTTAATTGTAACGTCAAACTTACAGGATGCTGTTGAAGGTAGCCGCGATTTACTTGTTGTTGTACCAAGTCATGTATTTGGTCAAGTATTATCACAAGTAAAACCTTTCTTACGCTCAGATTCACGTATCTGTTGGGCGACCAAAGGGTTAGAACCAGAAACTGGACGCCTGTTAAAAGATGTCGCAGTCGATGCTTTAGGTAATGATATTCCACTTGCAGTGTTATCAGGCCCTACCTTTGCCCAAGAACTGGCTGCGGGTTTACCGACGGCTATTTCTGTTGCATCACCGGATGCGGAGTTTGTTGCTGATCTTCAAGAAAAGATTCATTGTGATAAAACCTTTAGAGTTTATAGCAATAATGATTTTACGGGGATGCAACTAGGCGGCGCGGTAAAAAATGTGATTGCGATTGGTGCAGGTATGTCTGACGGTATTGGCTTTGGTGCCAATGCACGTACAGCGTTGATCACCCGCGGTCTTGCGGAAATGTGTCGTCTTGGCGCGGCATTAGGTGCACAGCCTGAAACTTTTATGGGGATGGCTGGATTGGGTGATTTAGTACTCACATGTACCGATAACCAATCCCGTAACCGTCGTTTTGGTTTAGCACTAGGCGCAGGTAAAAGTGTAGAGCAAGCACAGCAGGAAATTGGTCAAGTTGTTGAAGGTTATCGTAATACCAAAGAAGTTTGGCAACTAGCGAAACGTAATGGTGTTGAGATGCCGATCTCTGAGCAAATTTATCAAGTACTTTATCAAGGTAAAGATGCTCGTGAGGCTGCTAAAGAACTACTCGCACGCGAGAAAAAATATGAATAACAGTAAGATATAAAGCTAACAACCTTATTATCTTCTGTTTCAACAACGCGAGCCTTGGCTCGCGTTGTTTTTTTTTGCAATCAGGTTAAAGTAATACCTGACTAATTAAGTATAGTTATAAGAAGAATAGATAAGTAAGCAGAGGATGACGTGAAGCAATGTCAACAACACCAACTTTGGCCAGCGATCAAGCAGGAAGCACGAGAGCAGTCAGAGCATGAGCCAATGCTCGCGAGTTTTTATCATGCCACGATTATTAAGCATGATGATCTAGCTGCTGCATTGAGTTATATACTTGCAAATAAATTGGCGACACCATCGATGCCAGCGATGGCTGTTCGTGAAGTCATCGAAGAAGCGTATGCTAGCGATTGTTCGATAGTTGAATCGGCAGCACGTGATATTTGTGCTGTTGTTGAACGTGATCCTGCTATTGAGATGTATTCTATTCCATTACTTTATCTTAAAGGTTGTCACGCTCTTCAAGGATATCGCGTGGCTAATTGGTTGTGGAAACAAGATCGAAAAGCCTTAGCGGTTTATCTGCAAAACCAAATCTCGGTAGCTTGCCAAGTCGATGTGCATCCTGCGGCAAAAATCGGTCAAGGGATCATGTTTGATCACGCGACCGGTATTGTGATTGGTGAAACCGCGGTCATTGAAAATGATGTCTCAATCCTTCAGGACGTCACATTAGGTGGTACGGGGAAAGAGAGCGGCGATCGTCATCCGAAGATCCGAGAAGGGGTGATGATAGGCGCTGGCGCTAAAGTATTAGGCAATATCGAAGTCGGTGAAGGGGCGAAAATTGGCTCTTGTTCGGTAGTGTTAAATCCTGTACCTCCCCATACAACTGTGGCTGGTATTCCTGCCAAAGTCGTTGGACGACCAAATTCTGATAAACCATCGATGGATATGGATCAGCAATTTAATGGTAACTCGCAAACGTTTATTGAAGGTGATGGTATTTAGCCACCGTTTATGTTCAATAAAGAACATATTGAATGTGAAAGAAAAGGCGATCATTGATCGCCTTTTTCTGTTTTATACTGCGCCGTTAAAATCCATTTGTCGCCATGCTTCAAACGCAATAATCGCAACTGCATTGGAAAGGTTTAAGCTGCGGCTGTCGGGTTGCATTGGAATACGTAAGCGTTGCTCAAGGGGCTGGCTGGCAATAAATTCAGCCGGTAGGCCACGAGTTTCTGGGCCAAAAAGTAACACATCACCTTGCTTAAATTTCGCATTGGTATGGAAATTAGTGGTTTTGGTGGTGCAGGCAAAAATACGACGTCCTTCCATTGCTTGCATGAAAGCAGCAAAATCTTTATGACGATGGACATGCGCTAAATCATGATAATCCAAACCAGCACGGCGTACTTTTTTCTCGTCTAAATCAAATCCTAATGGTTCAATCAGATGCAAGTTAGCACCACAGTTCGCACTGAGGCGAATAATGTTACCCGTATTGGGGGCAATTTCAGGTTCATATAACGCAATATCAAACATAATTTATCGCTTTATTAGCAGCTAAAGATAACACATTGTGACAAGCTCAGTATAAACAAGCAAATGGCCTAAGCATAAAGATTATTTCCACTAAGAGTGTGTCTGTTTTTAGCTTTGTATATTGATCTGGACGATTTTAAGTCAATAAATGATCAATATGGTCATGCCAATGGAGATAGAGTATGAAAGCCTCGTCACTTTAATGACATGCAACGCTTTCGGCTCAAAAGTGTCGCTGGTTTATCAAGAGTATCTCTTTAATGGTCTTAACAGGCCAGAGGCAGAGTAATAGTAATATTCAATCCGCCAAGGGAGCTATTATTCGCTTTAATTGTTCCTCTATGTTGTCGAATAGCACTTTCTGTAATGGCTAAACCAAGCCCTGTGCCTCCGCTGTCACGATCTCGTGCGGTGGAGACGCGGTAAAAGGGCCGGAAGATATCATCTAATTCTGCTTCAGGCACACCATCACCATTGTCATCAATCGTGATGGTGAGCAGGTGCTGTTGAACCGTAAACTGTATTTCAATGACGTCATTGCCGTATTTAATCGCGTTACGTATTACGTTCTCTAGTGCGCTGATCAATAGGTTAGGGTTACCATTAATCGGCCAATCTTGCAGCGCGTTATAACGTAAAGTTTTATGGCATTGTTCAGCTTCAAAGCGAGCATCTTCAAGCATCTCATACCATAGTGTTTGGCTATCAAGCCTTTCATTTTGTTGATGACTATTGACTTGCATTCTAGATAATTCAAGTAATTCGCCAATCATGGTTTCTAATCGTTCAGCCTCAGTATCAACGCGGGTTAGCTCACGGCTTTCCCCTTGTTTGCGTTGAGCTAATGCGGTAGCCATCCGTAAACGAGTGAGTGGTGAGCGTAACTCATGCGAAATATCTGACAGTAAACGTTGCTGTCCACTGATCATGGTATTTAATGCCCCTACCATTTGGTTAAAGCTTGCGCCAGCTTGTTTAAATTCTCGTGGTCCGGTTTCTAAATTTGGATCGGCGGTAAACTCACCTTGTGCGACACGCTCTGCGGCTTGTTGTAAACGTCTTGCTGGGCGTGTGACTGCCCAAGCGAGCCAGAGCAAAAAGGGAGTGCTGACAAGCATTGTCACGAGTAGGAGCTTAAATGGCTTATCCAATATTTGAATGATAAACGGGGAAGGGCCACGCCATATTTGACCGCTATACATATAAATATCACCCTTCGGCGTATTGATCGTAAAGGGGCCAGCCATCATCCAGCGACCATATAAACGTTGCTTAGGGGCACTTGGGTTATCAGCAATAGTAATAAAGTTACGCAATGCTTTAGTGTGTTTTTGTGGTGAGATAATGTCGCCATCAAGAGTCGTAAAATAAATCTGGATATCATGATTATTTTTACGTTTTGTTAAGCGTTTGAGTTTTTGTTCTAGCTGCAATCTTTTAACGGTTTCGTTTCGTGGGGTGTTGAGCTTTTGGTTAATATTTTCTGCGGTATATTCTAGGCGCTTAAGGTGAGGCTCTGGGATCGCTTGCCCTGTTCGAGGATCGAGTTGAAATAACAAAACGATTGTCACGACGACAACAAAAAGGGTAAACCAGAAAATGGCAAAAATACGGCCATAAAGGCTAGTGAGCCCCGGAAATTTCATTATGCTTCCTCAACTAATAAGTAACCTTTACCGCGTAAGGTTTTAATCCTTGGCTTACCATCTAAGCGCTCTGGCAACTTTTTACGAATATTGGATACATGCATATCAATGGCGCGATCAAAACGAGCTAAACGTTTACCGAGTACATCTAGGCTTAAGGATTCTTTGGCAATAATCTGACCTGGGCGTTGAATAAAATAGCTTAATAAAGCGAGCTCTGTGCCCGTCATTTCGATTGGAATTTCCTGACAAAGCACCTCTTGTCGTCCGGGATAAATCGTAATGTCTTGATAGGTGAGTAGGTCTGATTTTTCAGTGGTTTTTTCATTCGTGGCTTGAGTACGGCGCAATACTGCGCGTATACGCGCTAACAATTCTCGGTCGCTAAAAGGTTTAGGCAGGTAATCATCAGCGCCGAGTTCAAGACCAAGCACACGATCAATTTCATCACCTTTAGCGGTTAACATCATCACTGGTGTTGAATGGGACTCTCGTAAGCGACGTAGCATTTCAGTGCCGTTCATTACTGGCATCATGACATCAAGTAAAATCAGATCGATACTGCTATCTACCTTTTCTAATCCTTGCTGGCCATTATTGGCTTCAATCACATCAAAGCCTTCTAGCTCTAGAATATCTTTTAATAATGCTGTGAGCTCAATGTCGTCATCGACAAGTAAAATTTTCGCCATGGTCAAACCTATGCAAAGATAAAGAGAGTGATGAAGTCTTGAGCCTAGTATCGCTAATGTCAGCGTGAACGCCAAGTTTCGTTATCATTGATTTACGTAGCTTTACGTTTACTCGACAACGCTTTACTTGTGATCCGTTATTATGATTACCAAGCACAATGGCACAGGTTGCCGCACCCAAATAGTTGGAGATACAAGCATGAAAATGTTCAAAAAAACAATGATGATGGCGATTGCAGTACCAATGGTATTAGGTTCGATGTCAGTAATGGCAGCTCCGAACTCACATGGTATGAAAGGGCATCATGGTGAGCGTGGCCTGTTTAAACAGCTAGAGTTGACTGATACACAAAAAGCCGAAATGAAAACCTTACGAGAGAAAGATCGTGAAGCGATGAAAGCGGAGCGACAGGCTAATCGCACTGAAATGCAAACAGATCACAAAGCACTCGATAAATTAGTACTGGCAGATAATTTTGATGAGCAAGCGGTACGTCAATTGGTCGATCGTATGTCAGAGAAACAAGCCGAGCACCGTGTTGAGCGATTAAAACAGCGCCATCAAATGTTGAATATTTTGACCCCAGAGCAAAAAGCAAAATATGTGGAATTAAAGCAACAGCATGCCGAAAAGCGATTTATGAAACTTGAGAAAAAAACACACTGAGTGTTTGAGTAATAAAGACAAAAAAAGAAAGCCATAACTTCTGTTGTGGCTTTTTTTTGATTTTTTACTCAGGAGTTAGAGCCCTCATAAAAAAATCACCTCGATGATCGTATTTTCTCGTAGGTTTTGTTATTAATTGTCATCATAAAACGGCTATACTGCGTGATATTGAACACACCATAGGCATATGGATCATCAAGTACACGAAAAATCGGGCTGATTATGTAGCAACGTCAGCTTAAAACGAAAGAGATAAGGTTAATTTTTGTGTAAAAAGAAGCTTGATTGAATCCCGACCTTGCGTGATATGAATCAACTAAATATTTTTGCAAACTTGTAATACTCCTACGTAAGTAGAAAAGTTTCAGTTTTTACACGCACAGCACGGGTGTTGCTGTGATATCGAGCAGGGGAACCTCGGTATAATCGTGTCGGATTTGATTTTCAATTCCCAAAGTCAGAGGGTAACCATGATTAAGAAGATTGGTGTTTTGACCAGTGGTGGTGACGCACCTGGTATGAATGCAGCGGTTCGCGGCGTAGTTCGAGCAGCGTTAACTGAAGGTCTAGAAGTGTACGGTATTTATGATGGCTACCAAGGTCTTTATAACAACTGTATCGAAAAGCTAGATCGTAAAAGTGTATCTGATGTGATCAACAAAGGCGGTACATTCCTAGGCTCTGCGCGTTTTCCTGAATTCCGAGAAGTGGAAGTGCGTGAAAAAGCGATTGAGAACCTAAAACTGCACGGCATTGATGCATTAGTAGTCATTGGTGGTGACGGTTCATACATGGGCGCGAAGAAGTTAACTGAGATGGGTTACCCATGTATCGGTCTTCCTGGCACTATCGATAATGACGTTGCAGGTACTGATTACACTATCGGTTACATGACAGCAATGAATACGGTTATCGATGCAATTGACCGTTTACGTGATACATCATCTTCACACCAACGTATCTCTATTGTAGAAGTGATGGGGCGTCATTGTGGTGACTTAACCCTAATGTCTGCGATTGCTGGTGGTTGTGAGTACATCATCACACCTGAAACTGGTCTAGATAAAGAAAAATTACTAACGCATATCCGTGAAGGTATTGCTAAAGGTAAAAAGCACGCAATTATTGCTATCACAGAGCTAATGACTGATGTGAATGAACTGGCTAAGTTTATTGAAACTGAAACAGGTCGTGAAACTCGCGCAACAGTATTGGGCCACATTCAGCGTGGCGGTCAACCAACAGCGTTTGACCGTGTACTTGCTTCTCGTATGGGTGCATATGCAGTTGATCTTCTTCAAAAAGGTGAAGGTGGTCGTTGTGTAGGTATTCAGTGTGAGCAACTTGTTCACCACGATATCATCGATGCAATTGAAAATATGCGTCGCCCTGTTCGTAACGATCTTTATGAGTTAGCTGAGAAGTTATTTTAAGAGATTTATCGAGCAGTAAGAGAGAAAAAAGGTCGATTATTATCGGCCTTTTTTATTACCTTGAAATCGGTAAAGGACGGTTTTTTTGCGATAAAAACAAAAAGGCCACCCGTAGGTGACCTCTTAGGCTAATCAACAAGAATGATTAGTTTTTCGCTTCAGCTGCTGCTTTAGCAATAGCTGCAAAGCTTTCAGCATCAAGTGCTGCGCCACCAACTAGAGCACCGTCGATGTCTGGTTGTGCGAAGTATGCAGCTGCGTTTTCTGGCTTAACAGAACCGCCGTATTGGATAACAACGTTCTTAGCGACTTCTTCACTTTTCTCAGCGATGTGAGCACGGATAGCAGCGTGGATGCGTTGTGCATCGTCAGCAGTTGCTGCTTTACCTGTACCGATAGCCCAGATTGGTTCGTAAGCGATGATTGCGCCGTTCAGTGCTTCAACACCTTGAGTGTTGATAACTGCGTCAAGTTGACGCGCACATACAGCTACCGTTTCGCCAGCTTCGTTTTGTGCTTCTGACTCACCAATACAAAGAACTGGCGTTAGGCCATTTTCTTTTAGGAATGCGAATTTTTGAGCAACAAACTCATCTGATTCGTTGTGGTATTCACGACGCTCAGAGTGACCGATGATGATATGGCTAGCACCGAATTCTTTAAGCATTGCAGGAGAGATATCGCCTGTGAATGCGCCGTTGTTGTGTAGATCAACGTTTTGAGAACCAAGGATGATTTTGCTGTTTGCTTTGCTTAGTAGCTGCTCAGCTAGATCCAAGTACATTACTGGTGGAGCGATGGCTACATCAACACCTTCAACACCGTTAAGTGCTGCATCAAGACCTTTGATAAGGCCAGAGACCATTTCCTTGCTACCGTTTAGCTTCCAGTTACCCATAACCACAGGATGGCGCATAGCTTTTCTCCAAATTTAAATGATGTAATTAACTTAACTTGATGTAGTAAAAATATACCAAGAATGGTTCATTTTTACTGTCCAAAATCATTAATGAGCTCGGTTGTACCTTTTTCAAGGTAAAAAGTGAACTCATAATTTCAAAATATTTCAAAATATAGTTAATTTCTTGCAGGAAACTGCGTTAGAAAGAGTTTTTCTCTGTGTTTTCGGATTGTTTGGGATGAGATGAAATCGGCGTGATCTCAGCATTTTCTTGGTTATAGGGGTGTTGGAGGGTTTCGGCAAAGCGAACTAATTGGCGCTGTAACTCATTTCGTAACAACATGGTGGTGTGAAGTGGGTTTTTTCCACGACTAATAATCAGATCGATATGACTTTGTTGTGCTTTTAGGCGTGGTTGCATGCTGTCATGTGCTTGGTTTATTGCGTCTTCTATTAATTGTTGACGTAGTTGTTCGAATTGTTCTGGATCTTCTTTTGCCATTTTTGCCATATCATCAAAATTGGGTAGCGTATCCATCGTCAACTCCATCCGTACAACTACCTTTAGTATATGAAAAGATAACGGGTATGGCGCCTTAGAGGTGAGATTAGTAGGAGATAAAGTGACAACTTTATGCATATATCTCCTATTTGATACAACTAAGCGGGTGTTAATAACTACCAGTAATGCTCCATAGTTATCTGTCCCGGTTTTCGACGTAAATTTTTAGCAAATCCTCGCGCTTCTAGTACACTTTTAGTCTCTTTTACCATTTCAGGGTTACCACACAACATAATTTGGCTTTGCTCTGGATGTAATGTTAGCCCGACATGGCGCTCTAGTTGTCCATCTGCAAGGGCTTGAGTGATCCTTCCTGTCAGGCAAAGAGGAGACGGTTCTCGGCTGACAAAAGGCTGGACGATAAGTTGATCGCCATATTGCTGCTTTAATTGTGTGATTTCTGCTTGATAACTTAAATCTGCGGCAAAACGAACCGCATGAACTAAGACGATTTTTCTAAACCGATGCCAGACATCGCCTTGCTGCAAAATAGACAGGTAAGGACCGATAGCCGTCCCTGTTGCAAGTAGCCAAAGGTGATCGCCTTGTGGAACCTCATCAAGAGTAAAAAAGCCATTGGCGCGTGCAGAGATCAAGACTGTATCGCCTTCTTCTAGTTGGTGGAGTCGTGGTGACAATAACCCGTCTTGAACCCTTGTGGCGTAAATATCGATGGTTGGCTGCTGGGGAGGGTTAACAAAAGAATAGGCGCGTTGGACCATTTGGCCATCAATCTCTAAGCCGAGCTTGGTAAATTGCCCGGCTTTAAAAGGCTCGATGTTTGCCGCTAATGACAAACTGAATAAATTATTATTCCAGTGGCGGTTTGCAATAACTTGAGCAGGAATCCAATCAGCCATTATGGCCTCCTAATTCTATGATGTTATTCGATAAGTGCAGCGCCTTTGACCTGAAATGATATGTTCTTCACGTTCAATACGGATGTTTTCTCCAAGAAGGCGTTTAAATACCGTAAGTTCCGAGAGACATAGCGCAGGACAATGTTGTGCTGCTCGACAAATAGGGCAGTGATTTTCAACTAAGGTATAACCATCGTGCGTTGTTATAAGCTCTGCCATATACCCATCTTGTGTACGTAATTGAGCGAGGTGTTCGAGCTTTTCTTTGAGTGTTTCGCACGTTTGTAATGTTTGTTGATACTGTTCGTAAGTCTGCTGTTCGCGTTTTGCGATGACTTGCTCAAGCCCTGATGTTCCGAACAGATCTTCAACTGACTCTAACATGTGTACGGCTAAATCATGATGACGATCAGTAAAACGACGATGTCCTTGCTCTGTTAATTGCCAATGACGGGTAGGACGTCCGACTTTGACTTTGACATCGTTAAAATCAACCAGCCCTTCATCTTCTAAGCTTTGTAAGTGCTGACGAATTCCCATGGTAGTAACGGAGAACTTTTCAGCCAATACTTTTGCCGTGACAGGACCTTCATTTTTTAAGTGATAGAGGATTTTCTCGATGGTTTTCATAGCTACCTATATATTCATTTCTCTAGGTATTATGGGATCAGCTCATTAAATAAAGCAATCTCTTTACCATTCTAACGGGTTGCGTTGATTTTGCTTCTTAGGAGTGAGAGGTGGGAAAAAAAGCGTACCGAAGTACGCTTTCTTGCATGTGAATATCGTAATTAGATGATGTGCGATTTTACAATGTCATCTTTACGATCAAGGTAATGGGTCGACTTAATACGACGAATAGTACGGCATTGACCACGGATCAATAAGGTTTCCGTTGTCGCGATATTACCTTGACGATGAATGCCTTCTAGTAAGTCACCTTTGGTTATACCTGTCCCTGCAAAAATCACGTTATCGCTTTTTGCCATATCTTCAATACGCAATAATGTGTTGGTTTTAATACCCATTTCGTGGCAACGACGAATCTCAATTTCACCGAGTTCGCGGTTTTCTGCGGTATCCCCTTTGACCTCATGACGAGGAAGTAAACGCGCCTGCATGTCACCGCCTAATGCACGGATCGCGGCGGCGGAAACAACACCTTCTGGCGCACCACCGATACAGTACATCACGTCGACTTCACTATCTGGCATGCAAGTTAGAATAGACGCCGCCACATCGCCATCAGGCACGGCAAAGACACGAATACCGATTGCTTGCATTTGCTTAATCGTTTCATCGTGGCGAGGCTTGGCAAGGGTGATCACCACTAAATCTTGCAATGATTTACCCAGAGCATTAGCAATAGCCGTCAAGTTATCAACAAGTGGCTTCTCAAGATCAATCACGCCTTTTGCTGCAGGGCCAACCACCAGTTTTTCCATGTACATATCAGGCGCCTTTAGAAAGCTTCCTTTTTCACCCGCGGCTAATACAGCGAGGGCATTATTTTGTCCCATCGCTGTCATGCGTGTTCCTTCAATGGGATCGACTGCAATATCAACAGCATCGCCACCGCAACCCACCTTTTCACCGATGTAGAGCATTGGCGCTTCATCAATTTCGCCTTCACCAATTACGATCTCGCCATTGATTTCAGTTTGATTAAGTAGAATACGCATCACTTCTACCGCAGCATTATCAGCAGCATTTTTATCGCCACGACCAAGCCATTTATGGCCCGCTAGTGCCGCCCCTTCTGTAACCCGTGAGAATGCCATTGCTAAATCGCGTTTCATGATAACTCCAGATATAAAATCGATTAGATAAATAAACTGAGTCGATTTTAACATAAGGGATGGTGAAACGATTGCGCAAAATAAAGGGCTGTATTGCAATGTTCATAACCCGTATTAATCGCTGTGTATAAATTCTGGTTTTGATGACAAGCCACTATTATATCCTGCATGTGGTCATGCTAATGATTAGCGTTATTTTTGGTGACAGAATATCAATGAATGAATCGTGACAAAAAAGCAATATTGGTGGTATTGGGTCTAAACACTGTGTACAAATTAGGATATAAATAAGAAAGCGTAAGTTAGGTGACAGTTAAGCTTATTCGTTGATGTTTTTTTGACAGGGAAGAGAGCAAATAAAGCTGAGATTCGATTAAAAATGAACTTCGCGCTGTATTTGGTTGTCTCAGTGGGCGAATATTTGATCCACTTTGCAAAAATTATATCAGACTTGTGTGATTTTCATCCGTTTGCCCAAAAGCATTAGAATTGTGGATGTCAGATAGTCGCTGCCTCGTTAGAATAGAGGTGAATGTGAATTTAACTCGCGCGTAGGTGATTGGCTTAATGACTAAGCCAACATACGGGCTAAGATCAGGTAAACAATATGTCTCTAGAAATGTTAGAACAACTAGAAGCCAAAGTTCAGATGGCAATTGATACAATTTCTATTCTACAAATGGAAATTGATGAATTAAAAGAGCAAAACTCTCAACTTTCGATGGAAGCGCAAGAACTACGCTCTGGTCGTGAAAGTCTAAATGAAGAAAATGAAAAACTACGTCAAGATCATAATGCATGGCAGGAGCGCGTACGCAACCTACTAGGCAAAATGGAACACGTAGAATAATACTGATTTCAGTTTATCTGTTTCGGTTTTCGGCTTGGTATGTTGTTTTCAGGAACGACAGCATACCGGGCCGTAATTTTATTGATTGCTCGCAGTATGTCTAATCGATATCAAGAGGCTCAGGTGATAAAATAACCCCAGTATTATCAGCATAGATATGATCTTCTGGTAAGAAGGTCACCCCACCAAAATTGACTGCAACGTCAACCTCACCGATATCACGTTGATCAGCGCCCACTGGGATTGAGGCAAGCGCCTGAATACCAAGATCTAATTCATCTAGCTCATCAACATGGCGAACACAGCCATAAATAATCAGCCCTTCCCATTGATTTTCTTGCGCTAAATGAGCTAAATCGATATCAATTAATGCACGTCGTAGTGAACCACCACCGTCAATTAATAACACTCGCCCTACGCCTGATTGTTCTAAGACTTGGCGAATAACACCGTTATCTTCAAAACATTTTATGGTGGTTATTTGACCGCCAAAAGAGCTGCGTCCACCGTAAGAGCTGAACATAGGCTCAACAACATCAACGTGTTCGAGATAGATATCACACAGTTCAGAGGTATTGTATTCCATAAGTGGACTTCTTATTTAGCGAAAGAAAAGAAAGGAAATCAATAAGGCTTATAACGAGGAGATACTCATCGTAAGCCTTGTTGAAATTATAACCAGTTGATCTGTCATTGCAATTCGCAATTATGACAAGATGATCCCAAGAGCAAACAATAAATTCGTCAGTAAAGCACATTTGACCATGGTTGCCATCATTGGGCGGAGTTCTTCACCATTTTTAGAATGATAAACAGCACGACCATGTTTAAATAGTAGTGGCACACTCAATAAAAATAGCCATCCGAATAGCGATTTTGTTTCAAATAGAGAAAAAAGCGTTAAACATACAACACTGGCTGCTAATAAGAAGAGGTGGTATTTACGACCCCATTCAGGTCCCATTCGTACGACCAAAGTTTGCTTACCATAAGCTCGGTCGTTATCAATATCACGTAGGTTATTAATATTAAGAACGCCCACTGCGAGCAAACCACAGGCCGTTGCCGGTAACATTATCACTGAATCAATGTTGCCAGCTTGTAGGTAGTAAGTGCCTGCAACACCCAACCAGCCAAAAAAGATTAATACTGATAAATCACCTAAGCCACGGTAACCGTAGGGCTTATTACCCACGGTATAGGCAATAGAAGCAACAATAGCTAGCGCGCCGAGTAGTATAAAGCCAATGATGTCATGGGGATTATGACAGGCAAAAAATATCAATGATAAGCCACTGATTGCTGTCAGAATAATGTTGACAAACATGGCAGTACGCATGGCTTTCGGGGTTACTAATCCTGATTGAATCGCACGTTGAGGTCCTAAACGATCATCATTATCGGTGCCTTTGACAGCGTCACCGTAATCATTAGCAAGGTTAGAAAGAATTTGCAGCAAAAGGGCGGTTAATAAAGCGAGCGCTGTAATTAAAGCAGAAAAACTTCCATGCCATCCTGCCACTGCACTACCGCATACAATTGATGCGATGGCTAGTGGCAAGGTTTTCGGTCTTGCTGCATCTAACCAAATAGCAAGTGATGAAGATGATTTCATAATCTAGGTACTTAAATAATGAGGGAATAGCTATTATGGCGAAAATTTGGATTGGCGCAAATTTATCCCATTAATAGTTGCTAAAATGAAAAAAACGGTGCGCAAGGCACCGTTATTTCTGAAAGGCAATGTTATTACAGGATAAAGCGGCTTAAATCTTCATCTTGTACGAATTCACCAAGACGCTCGCTAACATATGCGGCATCAATCGTGAATTTCTCACCAGACTTTTCGCTTGCATCATAGGAAATTTCTTCCATTAGACGCTCCATAACGGTATGCAGACGACGAGCACCGATATTCTCAGTACGCTCATTCACTTGCCATGCCGCATCCGCTAGGCTGTCGATACCGTCAGCCGTGAATTCGATTTCAACTGATTCTGTTGCCATTAATGCTTTGTATTGCTCTGTTAGCGATGCATTTGGCTCCGTCAGAATTCGTTTAAAGTCGTGACTTGTTAGCGCTTCAAGCTCAACGCGAATAGGTAAACGACCTTGCAATTCAGGGATCAAATCTGATGGCTTAGCCACTTGGAAAGCGCCTGATGCAACAAACAGGATGTGGTCTGTTTTAACCATACCGTGTTTGGTTGATACTGTGCTGCCTTCGACTAATGGGAGTAAGTCGCGCTGCACACCTTCACGAGAAACATCAGGACCGGAAGACTCGCCACGCTTACAAATTT
This sequence comes from Photobacterium sp. GB-50, assembly GCF_003026755.1. Taxonomy (NCBI): domain Bacteria; kingdom Pseudomonadati; phylum Pseudomonadota; class Gammaproteobacteria; order Vibrionales; family Vibrionaceae; genus Photobacterium; species Photobacterium sp. GB-50. The sequence continues at coordinate 63,678 of NZ_PYNX01000009.1, read as the reverse complement.
TATCGATTTCATCGATGAACACGATACCATTGTTTTCAACCGAATGAATGGCTTGTTCTTTAAGCTCTTCTTGGTTGACTAACTTCGCCGCTTCTTCTTCGGTTGCAGCTTTTAGCGCGTCTTTGATTTTCATCTTGCGCTTTTTAGTGGTATTGCCAGCAAGGTTTTGGAACATGCCCTGTAGCTGGTTGGTCATTTCTTCCATACCAGGAGGCGCCATGATCTCTACACCCATCTGAGGTGCTGCAATGTCCATTTCAATTTCTTTATCGTCAAGCTTGCCTTCACGTAATTTTTTACGGAAAGATTGACGAGTCGACGACTCTGCAGGGGCTTCTTCATTTTGACCCCAAGCATCACGCGCTGGTGGTAGAAGGGCATCTAAAATACGCTCTTCTGCTAATTCTTCAGCACGGAAACGGACTTTCTCAGTCGCCTGTTGATGTGTCATTTTTACTGCTACATCAGTTAGATCGCGAATGATTGTTTCGACTTCTTTACCAACATAACCCACTTCGGTGAATTTTGTTGCTTCTACTTTAATGAAAGGCGCGTTAGCTAGTTTCGCTAAGCGGCGTGCAATCTCGGTTTTACCCACCCCAGTTGGGCCGATCATTAAAATATTTTTTGGCGTTACTTCAACACGCAACTCTTCAGGAAGTTGCATACGACGCCAGCGGTTACGTAGTGCAATCGCAACTGCTCGTTTCGCTTTGTCTTGACCGATAATATGGCGATTAAGTTCATGAACGATTTCGCGAGGAGTCATTTCAGACATTACAACTTCCTTACTTAGTTTCTAATTCTTCAATGGTGTGATTGTGGTTAGTGAACACACAAATATCACCAGCAATATTCAGGGCTTTCTCTGCAATTTCTCGCGCACCTAAATCGGTATTTTCTAGCAATGCTGTGGCTGCGGCTTGGGCGAAATTACCGCCAGAGCCAATCGCAATTAAGTCGTGCTCTGGTTGCACAACGTCACCATTACCAGTGATGATGAGTGAGCCAGTTTCATCGGCAACGGCCAACAAGGCTTCAAGCTTACGCAGAGCGCGATCAGTACGCCAATCTTTGGCAAGTTCTACGGCCGATTTTAGAAGGTGGCCTTGGTGCATCTCAAGCTTACGCTCAAAACGCTCAAATAGAGTGAATGCATCAGCGGTACCGCCAGCAAAACCTGCCAGTACTTTATTGTTATATAGACGGCGAACTTTACGTGCGTTGCCTTTCATTACTGTGTTACCAAGTGATACTTGGCCGTCACCAGCAATGACGACTTTACCGTTTCGACGTACAGATACAATAGTTGTCACGGGGTTAACCTCTCTGGTTCTGCTCCGGCATAGCCGGTAACGTTAATGTGAAAAGATCTGGGGATGAAAGAAAGGCTTTTCAAGTATGAACTGTCAATTGGTCGCTATTATTACGTTTATCTAACATAAAAAAAGGACGTACATAGGTACGTCCTTCTGATTATTTGGCTAACCTTGGAGAGTTATTGCCAATGCCAAATACCACACGGTGAAACACCGCCATTTTGTAGTTTAGCTTTATCTTTTTCAGCACTGCTTTTTTGTGAGTAAGGGCCTAATACGACACGGTACCAGGTTCCTTTTGCATCACTGCTAATTTTAAGTTGGCTATTCATGCCTTGGAATGCAATTTTTGCTTTACGTTCATCGGCTTGTGATTTATTACGGTAAGCACCACACTGCAATACAAAGCGCACACTTGATGTCGCCTCGGGCTGATTTTGGGCTGGACTTGGTTTTGTGTCTACAGTAACCACAGGCTTAGCAGTTTGAGCGTTCTCTTTCGGTTTAGGTGTGTCTGTTTTTTTAGCTGCAGTTTCTGTTTCCACTGGCTGCATACGTTGGTTTTTCAAGTCGTCTGGCACGATGACTTTTTTATTTTCTAATTCTTGAATGTAACGCCATTTTTCTTCAGGTTTTGGCGGTAGAACTTCTTTATTAGCGATTTTTTTAACCTCATTAGTGGATTGAGGTTTTGCACTAATTAAAGGTTCATCTTTATGTGCTGGTTTTTCAGGAACATCAGTACCAGATAAGAAGAATAAACCAGTAATAAGTCCAAATACTAAAACAATAGCGGTGACCGCCCACTTGATTGGAAATCCACTAGAGGCGGGGGCTTTTTTTCGACTCGGACTGCTTTTTTTATTTGCCGGTTTCGGCGAGCGTCCGCGTTTTACATAATCTTTAGTAGCCACGATGATAGACAAATATGTTGAGAGAAGGAAAGAACTCTATGTTACAAAGTTGGAATGATACTGACTAGTTTTTATCACTATTAATGTGTGGGTTAAGGTCAATAGTATGTAAAAACTGTGAACTTATGATTATTTCATAAGCTCACAGTCTTTTTATGACTATCGAGATGGTGGGGCTGCACTTTCACGGATCACCAGTTTCGCATCAAGTAAGCGAGATCCTGCTTGTACTTCCTTGCCTTTAAGTAGTTCAAGTAACATCAACATTGCTTGACGACCAATCTCATAGCGTGGTTGAGAAACGGTGGTTAATGGTGGATCACAATATTCAGCAAATTGAATATCATCAAAGCCAACAATCGAAATATCTTGAGGAACACGAAGACCAAGACGTTTTGCCTGCTGCATTGCGCCAATCGCCATCACATCGGAATGACAGAACAGTGCGGTTGGTGGCTCAGGTAACGACAACAATGCGGTAACTGCGCGTGCGCCAGCAGCAAAGCTAAAATCACCCTTCACCGTATAGGCTGGGTTTAATGTAATCCCACCACGACGCAGTGCTTGTTGATAGCCCTGATTTCGGAACTGGGATAATGGCGCTTGGTCGGGGCCGGTAATTTGCGCAATACGCTTATGACCCATTTGTGTTAGATAATTAACTGCTTCAAATGCCGCGGTGAGATTATCAATATGGATGGTCGGCAACTCTAACTCGGGTGCGTACTCACAAGCCATCACTAAGGGGGGTAGGTTCTTCTGTTCTGGTTTACTGACATCAAAAGGTAAGTCTGTACCCAGTAATAACATACCATCGGCTTGTTTAGTAAAGACTAAATTAACAAATGAGTTTTCACGCTTTTTTTGTTGACCACTGTCGCCCAGCAATACAAGGTAACCGTACTCCATTGCAGCTTCTTCGATACCACGAATAATCTCTGTGAAGTAAGGATCACAAATATCAGGGACGATAGTTACGATCGTTTTTGACTCATTGCGACGTAAATTACGGGCAAGTGAGTTAGGTGAGTAGCCAGCTTCCATGACAGCCTGCTCAACTTTTTTACGAGTTGAAGCCGATACTTTTTCCGGGTTCATTAGCGCACGGGAAACCGTTGCAGTCGAAACTCCGGCTAGCTGGGCAACATCCTTCATTGTCGCCATATTGCTTTCCTCTTTTATCTAAATCTCTCTTATTGTGCGGCTGGTAGCTCGAGGTCAAAAGGACTGAGACGGAAACCAGCGAAGCAGTAAATGACTGATATTAGTCAATACTATTGATATTGTAGAGCGTATACACGGGATTAAACATGCCTCAAATAGCATAAATTACATTCACTATGTGAGTTTTGTCGCATTGTTGGTCTTAAGTTAAATCTTGCGGCTCTACATCAATCGACCAACGTACTTTTTTAGCCAGCGGCAGTAATTGAATTGCAGGCTTGGCAACACTGAGTATCTGTTGCAAGGTTTTGCGATTAGGGGTTTGTAAAATTAATTGCCAACGATAACGTCCAGCACGACGGGCAAGAGGAGCGGGGTTTGGCCCTAATACGCAGCAATCTTGATCATAAACGGGGCTGGATTCAAAAATGCCACGGATTTGCTGTAATAGTTGGCAAACAGTATCACTGTCATTCGCTTCCGCCCGTATTAAGACAAGGTGAGTATAGGGCGGTAACATAGCTTGCTGGCGTTCAACTAATGCGGTTTGTGAGAAAACGCCATAGCCTTTATGAAGCAATGATTGTAATAGTTGATGCTCTGGGTGGTGAGTTTGCAATAACACTTCGCCCGGTTTACTCGCACGTCCTGCGCGTCCTGCAACTTGAATAAACAATTGTGCTAAACGTTCGGATGCGCGGAAATCGTTACTAAACAGTGCGCTATCAACATCAATTAAGGCGACTAAAGTGACATTTGGAAAATGGTGGCCTTTTGCTAGCATTTGAGTACCAATTAAAATCTGATACTCATTATTTTTAATTGCTTCGAGATAGTTTTCTAAAGCCCCTTTACGACGCGTGCTATCGCGATCAATGCGCACTGTCTTAAATTCAGGAAATAGGGTGGCGAGTTGATTTTCTAATTGCTCAGTACCAACACCGACGGGCAATAATTGCGTCGAACCACATTGCTCACATTGCGGCATGATGGGACGCTGAGTTGCACAATGGTGACAACGCAGCTCTCCAGATTGCTGGTGTAAGGTGTAATAAGCATCACAACGATGGCATTCAGCGATCCAACCACACTCATGGCACATCATTGCAGGTGAAAAACCACGACGATTAAGAAACAGCATGACTTGATTACCCGCATTTAAATGTTTACGCATTTCAGCGATAAGTGGTGCAGATAATCCAGCATCAAGATATAGACCTTTAACATCAATCACGCCATGACGCGCCAATTGGGCGTTACCCGCACGTTTAGTTAAGGTTAAATGATGATACTTACCTGTTTTCGCATTATGTAAGGTTTCTAATGCTGGTGTCGCAGAGCCTAAAATAATCGGGATGTTTTCTTTATTGGCGCGCATAACGGCAAGATCGCGAGCATGATAACGTAAGCTATCTTGTTGTTTATAAGACGCGTCATGCTCTTCATCGACAATGATGATGCCAAGGTTTGCAAAGGGGGTGAATAATGCAGAACGCGTCCCAATGATAATCCCTGCTTGATTATCTCGACCTGCAAGCCATGCCGCCATACGCTCGCTGTCGTTTAGCCCTGAGTGAACCGTTTCTAAAGGCACATTAAAACGACGGCGAAAGCGGTTAATCGTTTGAGGGGTTAAGCCAATCTCAGGGACTAAGATGAGTGCTTGTTTACCTGCGGCAAGCACTGGCTCTAGCAGATTAAGATATACCTCTGTTTTGCCTGAGCCTGTTACCCCTTCTAAAAGATAACAGCCAAACTCAGGGTTACTATTCACGGTGGCAATTGCTAACGCTTGTTCTTCATTTAACCGTGGTTTTTCTTCAGTAACAGCAAATTTTTTCTGCCAGTTTTGGCTTTTGGGTTGTTGCTGTTGTTCAATGATCCAGCCTTTATTCGCTAACGTTTTTAAGGTCGTAGAGCTCACTTCTTCGCTCAATAGTGCATCATGACTGACAGCTCCGTTTTGTAGTAGACGCAGTATTTGGGCTTGTTTGGGCGCGCGGGTTAGGCCATTTAGCGGTTGTGATTTTCCCGCTTCTGTTAATGCCCAAAATTTCAGGGTGGTTTGTGAGGCTTCACGTCCTTTTCGCAATAATGCCGGCATTGCATTAGCCAGCGTATCGCCAAGTGGGTACTGATAATACTGACTAGCCCATTTGAGCAAATCAAATAATGGCGGCATCCACAGTGGTGCTTTATCTATGACTTTTTGAATAGCTTTTAGTTGTTCGATAGGAAACTCAGAGCTATTTGTCAGTGCGGTAACGATACCTATTAAACGTTGACGCCCGAAAGGAACCTGCACACGCCCGCCGACAATAGGTAGGTCGTTGGGTTTGATTAAATAATCAAAGGTTTTATCTAAGGGAATAGGGAGAGCGACTCGAGCGATATTCGGGATCATAATTTACTGCAGTCATTGAGCTTGTGTTGAATAATACCAGACCAAGTGATACTCGATAAGTGCTGTTAAGTCTGATAGGTGAAGAACGCGGTGTGGTACAAAGAAATTACGCGTGAAAAATCGGCATCTGTATTGATCTCCGCCGGATGATTGATTACTATACGCCGCCTGATTTGTCACATAATGTGACAAGCTATTTTTTAACGACGTGTGGTGCCCGGCTTTGGATCGGGAGAGCGACACGGCCTTTATTTTGAGGTTATCCCATGAAACAAGGTATTCATCCTGAGTACAAAGCAGTAAACGCACGTTGTTCTTGTGGCAACACTTTCGTATTTAACTCTACTATGGGTAAAGACATCAACCTTGATGTATGCGACAAGTGCCACCCATTCTACACTGGTAAACAACGTCAAGTTAGCTCTGGCGGCCGTGTTGACAAATTCAACAAGCGTTTCGGTGCGCTTACTAGCAAGTAATTACTTGCCAGATGAATTTAGAAAAAAGGGATGCGAAAGCATCCTTTTTTTTATGTCTCAATAAAATATGTGAAGAATAACTGTTAGCTATCAGCTGGGAAATTAATACTTAATGGCATATGATTTAATAACAAATACGAATTACACATAGATGTAATTTGCCATTATAAATGTCAGCGTTGAGGCTCAAATATCACTATGACCGAAGATTTTCGTCAACAAGCTCTAGATTACCATTCCCTTCCTACTCCTGGAAAAATAGCCGTTGCACTGACAAAGCCAGCAAATACGGTTGAAGATCTTGCTTTAGCGTATAGCCCAGGTGTTGCTGAGCCCGTAAGGGAAATCGCTCAAGATCCTGATAACGTTTACAAATATACCGCAAAAGGGAATATAGTTGCGGTGATCACCAATGGCACCGCTATTTTAGGTCTTGGTAATTTAGGCCCGTTAGCTTCTAAGCCTGTTATGGAAGGGAAATCATTACTTTTTAAGCGCTTTGCAGGTATTGATTCGATTGATATTGAAGTCAAACATCGCACTATTGATGAGTTCGTTGATACTGTCGCAAATATTGCCGATACTTTTGGTGGTATTAATTTAGAAGATATTAAAGCGCCAGATTGTTTTGAGATCGAACAGCGCTTAATTGAGCGTTGTAATGTTCCGGTGTTTCACGATGATCAGCATGGTACGGCGATTGTCACAGCTGCAGGTATGATCAATGCCTTAGAGCTACAAGGTAAAGAAATTAGTGAAGCGGTGATTGTTTGTTTGGGAGCGGGAGCTGCTGCTGTTGCGTGTATGGAGCTCTTGATCAAATGTGGCGCGCAACGTGAAAAAATTTACATGCTCGATCGTAAAGGCGTTATTCATACTCGCCGTGATGATATAAATGAATATAAGCAGCTATTTGCTAACAATACCGATAAGCGCACATTAGAAGATGTGATTGCGGGAGCCGATATTTTCGTTGGTGTATCAGGCCCTGATTTATTACCACCTGAAGCGCTAGCACTAATGGCTGAAAACCCTATTGTATTTGCTTGCTCTAACCCTGATCCTGAAATAAAGCCTGAATTAGCTCATCAAGTTAGAGATGATTTAATTATGGGAACGGGACGATCTGATTATCCTAACCAAGTAAATAACGTTCTATGTTTCCCGTTTATTTTCCGCGGTGCATTGGATGTGCGTGCAAGTCAAATTAATGATGAAATGAAATTAGCAGCCGTTCATGCAATTAGAGAGTTAGCGAAAGAGCCAGTACCACAAAGTGTGCTTGAGGCTGCGGGTGTATCACAGCTTGAATTTGGCCGAGAATATATTATTCCAAAACCGATGGATCCACGTTTATTACCGCGTGTCGCAAAAGCAGTTGCACAAGCAGCCATTGATTCAGGTGTCGCGCGTATTGAGATGCCAATGGGATATATGGAAGTGTAATCGCGCTATTCTATTGATGACAAAAAAATAAAAACCAGCTGTTAGGCTGGTTTTTTTGTAGACATAGTACTGCAATAATTATTCATTAATGTCTTCGTAGCTAATGCCCATTGCGTCCATTAATGCTTTTGCTTCTGCAGGTAGATCGTCTGGGCGATCTTTACGAATGTCATCATCAGTGGGAAGCGGTTGACCTGTGTAGGCATGCAGAAAGGCTTCACAAAGTAATTCACTATTTGTTGCGTGGCGAAGGTTATTCACCTGACGACGAGTACGTTCATCAGTCAGAATCTTAAGCACCTTTAATGGAATCGAAACAGTAATTTTTTTTACTTGTTCGTTTTTCTTACCGTGTTCCGCGTAAGGGCTAATATATTCGCCATTCCACTTTGCCATGTTTTACCTTCTCAGCGATATTGGGTTAATAATGGTGGTAACAGGAATCAACATTTTCTGTTAGCAACGGGGATTGTAGGGCGGCGATATTACGTGAACATCGCGGTTTTGTCCCGTATTGAACAGAAAAATTACAGTAAGGTTGTTACCATTATTTTGTTATGGCTGAATTTTAGCGGGATTTACTGCCATAAGCAAAGACATATAGACGTCCAGATGTGTTGACGTCTTGTTTTGTAGTGGTTAAAGTTGTTATAAATTTATTATCTTGGGTTAAATCCTGCCCCGACAAGGAATGTTTGTATGAGTGATAAGCGACTGGCGACAATTGCAGTAAGAACCGGTATTGATGTTGACTCTCAATATAATGCTGTTGTTCCTCCTATTTATTTAACGTCGACCTATAGCTTTCCAGCTTTTGGCGAAGTACCGCAATATGATTATTCTCGTTCAGGTAACCCAACTAGAAATACGTTAGCTGACGCGCTTAGTGAGATGGAAGGCGGTGCAGGTGGTGTTGTTACCAGTTGTGGTACGGCTGCGATGAATTTATTAGTTACGGCATTATTAGGCCCTGATGATTTGATTGTTGCGCCGCATGATTGTTATGGCGGTACTCACCGATTATTTAATACTCGCGCCAATAAAGGTGACTTTAAGGTTGAGTTTGTTGACCAATCGGATCAAGAAGCACTTACAGCGGCTTTAGCGAAAAAACCTAAACTAATCTGGGTTGAAACGCCGTCTAACCCATTAGTGCGTGTGATTGATATTGCGGCGCTGTGTCAGCAAGCAAAAGCCGTGGGTTGTCTTGTTGCTGTAGATAACACTTTCTTATCGCCACTATTACAACAACCAATTGAATTAGGTGCCGACTTTGTTGTTCACTCAACAACCAAGTACCTCAATGGTCACTCGGATGTGGTTGGTGGGGTACTGATTTCAAAAGATGCCGAAATGGCAGAAAATATTGCTTGGTGGGCGAATTGCATTGGTGCAACTGGCGCACCATTTGATGCTTACCTAACTCTGCGAGGTCTACGTACATTATCACCGCGTATGAGAATGCATGAAGAGAATGGTACCGCGGTATTAAGTTACCTTCAGCAACAAGCGATGGTGGGTACTATTTATCATCCAAGCCTTCCATCCCATCCTGGTCATGAGATTGCCAAACGTCAGCAAAAAGGTTTTGGCTCTATGATGAGTTTTGAGTTTGCGGGTGATCAAGCCCAACTAGAAGTGTTTGTGAAAGAGTTAAAGCTGTTTTCACTGGCAGAATCATTAGGTGGTACTGAGAGCTTAATTGCGCATCCATCAAGTATGACTCACCGTGCAATGTCTGATGAAGCACAGGCAGAAGCGGGGATCACCACCTCATTATTACGTCTTTCGGTTGGTCTTGAAGACCCTAGTGATTTAATAGAAGATCTTGATCAAGCCTTTAAACTCGCGGCGGAGGCTCACTAATGACAAAAGCATTACGCCAATTACATAAATTTGGCGGTAGTAGCTTAGCTGATCCTGAGTGCTATCGCCGAGTAGCGGATATTCTGGCGGAGTATTCAAACAATGAAGATTTAATTGTTGTGTCAGCCGCGGGAAAGACAACAAACCAACTTATATTATGGTTAGCGCAATTAGAAAAAGATGGTCGTCAAGCCCATGAAACCTTGTTATCTGTCCGCAGTTATCAGCAACAATTAATTGAGTCTTTGCTTTATTCGCCGACAGCAGAACGTTTGATTGAATTACTACATGATGATTTATCAACCATTGCTCGTTATGGTGAAAGCCCTATTAGCCCTGCACTTCGAGGCACCATTCAAGGGTATGGTGAAGTATGGTCTGCGCGATTATTAGCGGCATTACTGTGCCAGCGTGACTTACCCGCCACAGATTTGGATTCTCGGTTATTTTTACGTGCCGAACATGCCGCACAGCCAGAAGTCGATAGCCGATCGTCGAAGCCATTATTACAACAGCAGTTTGCACAACATAGCCATCACCGCTTAGTGATCACAGGCTTTATGGCTCAAAATGAGCAAGGGGAAACTGTCTTACTTGGTCGTAATGGTTCAGATTACTCTGCGACAATCATTGGTGCATTAGCAGATGTTTCTCGAGTCACGATTTGGAGTGATGTGGCTGGAGTCTATAGTGCTGATCCACGTAAAGTTAGCGATGCCTGCCTATTACCGTTATTACGATTAGATGAAGCTAATGAGCTTGCTCGTCTTGCTGCCCCTGTTTTGCATAGCCGTACATTACAACCTGTGGCACAAAGTGCGATAGATTTAACATTGCGTTGTAGTCATCAACCTGAATCAGGCTCTACGCGAGTAGAGCGTGTTCTGGCATCGGGTCGAGGGGCAAAAATTGTCTCTTCGCTTGATGATGTGTGTTTGATTGAAGTTGATGTACCACGAGGTATGGATGTTCAACATGTACGCGAAGATGTTGAGCGTTTATTGTCGCGCCATCAATTAGCGCCTTTAGCGCAAAGCCTAGAGCAGAGTAAAGGCCGTATTATGCTGGCTTATACTCGAGAGGTGGTGAATGACGTATTAAATTTACTGCAAGATAGCGGAACACCTGCCGAATTACGGTTGCGAGAAGGCTTCTCAATGGTTGCTGCTGTGGGCGCTGGGGTGATCAATAACCCTATCCACTGTCATGGCTTTTATCAGCAGTTAAAAGGCTTACCGGTTGAGTTTATGACAGAAGCGGATTCGGGATTAAGTTTGGTTGCTGTATTGCGCCATGTCGAAACTGAAAGCTTGGTTAGTGATATTCACCAAGCGCTCTTTCAAGCTCAAAAACGAGTAGGGCTAGTACTTTGTGGTAAAGGCAATATTGGCACCCGTTGGCTTGAATTATTCGACCGAGAGAAATCAGCGTTAGAAAAACGTCATGGTTTAAGTTTTACTTTAATAGGGGTACTCGATAGTCGTCGTTGTTGGATGAACTTTACAGGTATCGATCCTTCGCTAGCACTGACACAATTTGAACAAGAAGCCATAGAGTATCAAGAGGGTGCGCTTTTCTCTCATCTTGCGAGTGCTGATTATGACGATGTGATTGTGCTTGATGTCACTGCAAGTTCCGAGCTGTCAAAGCGTTATGCAGAAATAGCAGAACACGGTTTGCACTTAATTTCAGCCAATAAAGTGGCGGGTTCCGCGAGCAGTAAAGATTATCATGCGGTGATTGATGCGTTTGCGAAAAGTAGCCGTCATTGGTTGTATAACGCGACGGTTGGTGCTGGGCTTCCGGTGAATCATACTGTCCGTGATTTACGAGAGAGTGGCGATCAGATCATCGCTGTTTCTGGTATTTTCTCAGGCACCTTGTCTTGGTTGTTCCAACAGTATGATGGCAGCGTGCCATTTTCTGAGTTAGTAGAACAAGCGTGGCAACAAGGACTCACTGAACCAGATCCTCGCCATGATTTAGATGGCAGTGATGTGATGCGTAAGCTCGTGATATTAGCCCGTGAATCAGGCCTAGAAATTGAGCCTGAACAGGTTAAAGTTGAAAGCTTAGTCCCAAGCGAACTGGCAGCATTATCTGTTGAGCAGTTTTTTGAACAAACTCAAGTGCTCGATGAGATTTTAGCCGAGCGATTAGAAAGTGCGCGTGAGGAAGACAAAGTGCTGCGTTATGTAGCTCGTTTAGATCGCCATGGCAACGCTTATGTTGGTGTTGAAGCCTTACCCCAAGAGCACGCGCTAGCTAATTTGCTTCCGTGCGATAATATCTTTGCCATTGAAAGCCATTGGTACCGTGATAATCCGTTAGTGATTCGAGGACCAGGAGCGGGGCGTGATGTAACTGCTGGTGCATTATTATCAGATATAAATCGTCTGGCCTGTTTACTGTAACGGTTTGATAAAATTTTAAAGCCCGCTTATTGTTAGCGGGCTTTTTATATTTAAAAGCAGCGTTGCGATTGGTTTGTGTCGTAAAAAATAAACCGCAGTAAACTGCGGTTTATTTATTTTATGAGAGAGATAAAGAACTACAGCGCAACAGGGCTGCCGTTACTGTCCATATCTTTTAGCTCAATAAGCACTTCTTCAGCCCAGTCAATCCAAGCTTGGCGGTTATGTAAACCACGACGAAGTGTTAAACGATCTAAGCGTTGTTGGCGGTCCATTGACTTATAATCGCTGAAATGAATTTTTTCTAGCTCTTTGTAATGGCCGATCAGTGTTTGAGATTCATCGATCAATGCAGCAAGTTGCTTTTGCATTGGCTCTGAATTGTGAACACCACAAACTAACAGCTTTGCTGAGAACTCATCGCGAGTTGTGGGATTACGTGCAGGTTCTTCAAACCAATTAAAGAGTGCTTGGCGACCGGCATCTGTAATGGCATAGACTTTACGATCAGGTTTACCCTCTTGAGGCTCAAGTCGACATGTTACTTGATCATTAGTCGCCATCTTATTCAGTTCACGATACACCTGTTGGTGACTCGCTTTCCAAAAATAGCCAATACTATGAGAAAACTCTTTAGTTATATCATAACCCGTTGCTTCTCTGTTGCTCAGCACGGTTAAAATTACGTGTGGTAGTGACATCTCTTCTATCCGTTAAATACGTCAAATAAAAATAACAACTGAACTAGATTACATACGCTTCGTAATGGCGTTTTTTATTTATAATCTTAATATCTTATAGTTCGGTTGAGACCGCATACAATATCATTAATTTGCTTAATATCGATACATCAAGATGAAATATCTGATGTACGGGCTTGCAAATTTATTATCTTGTGACCTTACTTCGATAGCGAAAAATCACTCGCACCATTAAAGGCTTAAACAATCTTATACATCATTGCTCATATCGAAGTTATAACTATCATAGCTCTGTTAAGAAACTTTATGCTGTATCAATATTGAGACAAAAAAGATTTTTCTTAACATATCGATAAATAACGGGAAAAAAAAGGGCCATCAAATGACCCTTATTAATTATTGCAATTTGCTATCCAGTATTTCGCATACCTGTTGCAATACCAGCAATAGTAACCATTAAGGCTTCTTCAAGTGCAGGAGGCAACTCTTCCTGCTGTCGAGTTCGATATAACAGTTCTGCTTGTAGCATATTAAGAGGCTCAACATAAATGTTGCGTAATCGAATTGATTCTGCGCCCCAAGGGTCTTGTTCCATTAAGTGATCGCTATTTTCAACCGTTAATACGGCCTTAATATCTTTACCTAATTGATCACGAAGCTTTTGACCTAATGGCCATAGAGATTCATCTGTTAGACGCTCGTCATAGTATTTAGCAATACCTATATTGGTTTTGGTGTAAACCATTTCAAGCATACCTAGACGTGTCGAGAAGAAAGGCCATTCTCGGCACATCTCTTCTAACAATTTCGTGTGGCCGTTGTTGATTGAATACTGAATAGCTTCACCAGCACCCAGCCATGCGGGTAGCAATAGGCGGTTTTGACTCCATGCAAAAATCCATGGGATCGCACGTAAGCTCTCTACACCACCTTGCGGGTTACGTTTCGCTGGACGAGAACCAAGAGGCAGTTTACCTAATTCAAGTTCAGGCGTCGCAGCACGGAAGTAAGGAACAAATTCAGGATCAACACGTACAACATTACGATAAGCTTCACAAGAGACTTCAGACAACACATCCATCAGTTCACGCCATTCTTGTTTAGGCGCTGGAGGCGGAAGTAGATTAGCTTCCAGTGTTGCACTCGCGTAAAGGCTTAAACTATTGATAGCGACTTCTGGTAAACCTAACTTAAAGCGGATCATTTCGCCCTGTTCGGTTACACGTAAGCCACCTTTTAAGCTGCGTGGTGGTTGGGATAACAGTGCAGCGTGAGCTGGTGCACCACCACGACCAATACTACCGCCACGGCCATGGAATAGGGTGATTTCAACACCAGCTTGTTCGCAAACATCAACCAGTTTTTCCATTGCGCTATATTGCGCCCAACCTGCCGACATTACACCCGCATCTTTAGCTGAATCTGAGTAGCCGATCATGACCATTTGGTGGTTTTGAATAAAGCCACGATACCAGTCAATATTCAGTAGTTGTTCAATCACATCTGCACCATTATTCAAATCATCAAGGGTTTCGAATAATGGACAGACATCCATTCTAAATGGACAGCCCGCTTCTTGCAGTAGTAAGTGAACAGCAAGTACATCAGAGGCCGTTCGCGCCATTGAAATGACGTATGAACCTAATGCTTCACGGGATTGATCAGCAATAGTTTTACAGGTTTCAATGACTTCTTTAACTTCTGCCGATGGCTCCCAATCACGAGGAAGGAGTGGGCGTTTTGATGATAGTTCACGAACAAGGAAAGCAATTTTATCTTGCTCGCTCCATTGGTCGTAATCACCCAGTCCAAGGTAACGAGTAAGCTCTGAAATTACATCTGAATGACGAGTACTTTCTTGACGAATATCTAAACGGACTAAGTGTACGCCAAAACATTTAACGCGACGTAATGTGTCAAGCAGTAGACCATCAGCAATGATAGCCATGCCACACTCATGCAATGATTGGTAACACGCATACAGTGGATCCCACAGCTCTGCAATATCTTCAATAATAATATCGGAGGCGGGTTTTTGACCATGAATCTTCGTATCAAGATTGTCACGAGTGTGAAGCAGCTTATTACGTAGTTGCTTTAGAATCGCGCGGTAAGGTTCATGCTCTTCGCCTGCAAGCTCACGCACCGTCTCGTTACACTGAGTCATGGATAATTCGTTGATTAACTCTTGAATATCATTGAGGTAAAGATCTGCCGCTTTCCAGCGTGATAAAGCGAGCACTTCACGTGTCACTTTCGAGGTAACAAATGGGTTACCATCTCGGTCTCCACCCATCCAAGAAGAGAAGGTGACAGGTGATGCGTCAAGAGGTAGGGCTTCGCCAAGATGTTGCTGTAATTTTTCATCAAATAGGCGAAGAAATTCTGGTACAGCTTGCCATAGTGAATTTTCAATAACGGCATAGCCCCATTTGGCTTCATCAATCGGGGTTGGGCGTTGCTGACGAATAACATCGGAGTGCCATGCTTGGGCAATAAGCTGTTCCAGGCGCTGTTCGATACGCGCGCGTTCAGAGGTTGATAGCTCGCTAAGTTCTAATTGAGATAAACATTTATTAATCTGTACCAATTTGTGAATCATGGTACGTCGGGCGATTTCTGTTGGGTGTGCTGTTAGCACCAAATCAATATTTAGTTCACGAACCGCTTCAATAGAATCAAGCTGATTGACGTCATTATCGGTCAGCTTATTAAATAGCTCATCGAGTGCATTAGGGCTGCATAGTGTGGTTTCACATTGACGAGAGATAGTATGGTATTGCTCTGCAATATTCGTGAGATTTAGGAATTGGCTAAAGGCGCGAGCAACTGGAAGTAATTGATCATCGGGTAAGTTCTGTAGCTCATCGATAAGCTTTGCACGATCTTCTTCACTACCAGAATGTGCTGATTTAGATAGTTTACGAATAGTTTCGACTTTATCTAACAGTTCGTCACCATGTGCCGTTTTAATGGTATTACCAAGCAGGTGGCCTAGCATACTTACGTTACTTTTTAACGTGCTGTATTTCTCATTCATATCGCATCCATCTCGTAATTTAGTTACATCCAATTTAAACTTCTAACAGACAATCTAGCCGTGATCTCACTTTGAGGTCAACTATCATTACATTTATAAGTGTTAAAACCACTCTACTTTGATTTTGGTCATAAATGCGATTGAAGTCTGTAATTTTGTTTCATTATTGCTCGTTTGCTAACAAATAACAGTTAGTAATAATATTGTCTCAAACTGATGTCAAATCGATGAATGATGAAAATGTTACAAAAAGATGAATAAAAAGTTTTAAAAAGGATGGCGAAAGTGAGGTTTTTAAGGCTTTTCTGTTGACAGTACGTTAATTAATCAGTAAACATATAAATGCAACGCAAACGAATAATTTATTGCTTTATTTAGCCGTAACCTGAGCAAGGAATGCCGGGTCTCCATTGTTAATTTAGGATGTTTTAACATGAACCAAGCGAAGCTTTTTACTCATACCTTCCGACGACGCTAAGTCATATTCGCTTGGTGCATATGCGCCCCTCATATTTGCTGTTTTCAGCACTCCTTGTTACACGTTACTGCTGCGAAAAATAAAGATTCAAGCCAGTTTTGCGCCTAAACGGTAACAACAATCATTAGACTAAAAATGGAATTTGTAATGTTAAAGACTTTAATTATCGGTGCAAGTGGCTATACCGGTGCAGAACTTGCGAAAATGGTGGTTAAGCATCCTCATTTAGAACTTGCGGGTTTATTTGTTTCTGAAAATAGCCTTGATGCGGGTAAACCGTTAAGTGATTTGCATGGTCAATTGAAAGGCATTGTTGATTTACCGTTACAACCGTTAATCAGTCCAAGTGATATTGCTAAAAATGCTGATGTTGTCTTACTTGCCACAGCCCACCAAGTCAGCCATGACCTTGCTGCTAGTTTCCTTAACGAAGGGTGTCAGGTTTTTGATTTATCCGGTGCGTTTCGTGTCAAAGGTGATGATTTCTATACCCAGTATTATGGTTTTGAACACCAGTACTCAAATTGGCTTGAACAAGCGGTTTATGGGTTAGCTGAATGGAATCATGATGCCATTGCTAAAGCTCAATTAATTGCCGTTCCGGGCTGTTATCCAACCGCATCACAATTAGCGCTTAAACCATTAATTGAAGCCGGTTTACTTGATACCGAGCAGTGGCCAGTGATCAATGCGGTCAGTGGGGTATCTGGTGCTGGTAGAAAAGCGACCATGACAAATAGCTTCTGTGAAGTAAGTCTCCAAGCTTACGGTTTATTTTCCCACCGTCATCAACCTGAAATCAGTACTCATCTAGGTCGCGACGTTATTTTTACCCCCCATCTTGGCAATTTTAAACGTGGCATTCTTGCAACGATTACAGCGAAGCTAGCACAAGGCGTTACGCTAGAGCAGGTAACGGAAGCATTGAACCTAGCATATGCATCTACAGCAGATAAACATGCGGTACGTCTTTTAGGAACACAAGCGGCACGTTTGCAAAATGTAGTGGGTACTTGTTTTTGTGATATTGGGTGGCACGTGGATGGTCAACATATCATTTTAACATCAGCGATTGATAACCTTTTAAAAGGGGCTTCTTCGCAAGCGATGCAGTGCATAAATATTCGAAATGGTTTCCCACAATTAACCGCTTTAGTGTAGGAGTTCGATGATGAGTCAGGTTCCATTGGTCATTAAATTAGGTGGTGCAGTACTTTCATGTACAGAAACCTTAGAAAAGTTATTTTCGGCGATTGATCATTATCAAGCTAATTCGCAGCGTCCATTAATGTTAGTGCACGGTGGCGGTTATTTGGTTGATGACTTAATGACAAAACTGCAACTACCGACAGTAAAAAAACAAGGTTTACGCGTAACGCCTAGTGATCAAATTGCTGTTATTGCTGGTGCATTAGCAGGAACTGCGAACAAATTACTTCAAGGACAGGCGATTAAGTCTGGCGTAAAAGCAGTCGGGCTCAGTCTGGCCGATGGGGGTTTATGCCAAGTGACGCAATTAGATCCTGAATTAGGTTCAGTGGGTAACGCTAAGCCGGGTAATGGCGCATTGATCACACAAATCATGGCTTCGGGTTATATGCCGATCATTAGCTCAATTGGTTTAGATGGGCAGGGCGAGCTGATGAATGTTAATGCCGACCAAGCCGCCGTTGCCGTTGCCGCCGCCGTTGATGGTGAATTGGTATTACTCTCTGATGTGAGTGGTGTATTAGATGGTGAAGGGCAGTTAATTGAAGCGTTAACAGAAGCTGAGGCTGAATCGTTAATTGAACAAGCGGTGATCACCGATGGCATGATTGTCAAAGTACGCGCCGCATTTGATGCTGCAAAAGCGCTAGGCCGTCCTATTGAAGTGGCGAGTTGGCGTTCCCCTGAAAAATTAACAGCACTATTTACTGGCGAGAGCATCGGTACCAAATTTACGTTGTAATTGAAATTAAGTTAACAATATTTAGCACATCGCCTAAACGGAATAACCGCAAGGCTGATAAGGAGAACAGCACATGAGCAAGATTAATAAAGTTGTATTAGCCTATTCTGGCGGTTTAGATACATCGGCTATCATTCCATGGTTGAAAGAAAACTATGACTGTGAAGTTGTCGCATTCGTGGCCGATGTGGGTCAAGGCGAAGAAGAGTTGGTCGGTATTGAAGAAAAAGCATTGGCTTCAGGAGCTTCATCTTGTTATATCGCCGATCTTAAAGAAGAGATGGTGAAAGATTATATCTATCCATCACTAAAAACTGGTGCGGTGTACGAAGGTAAATACCTACTGGGTACTTCAATGGCGCGTCCAATTATTGCTAAAGCACAAGTTGAATGTGCATTAGAAGTGGGTGCTGATGCGTTATGTCACGGTTGTACTGGTAAAGGTAACGATCAGGTACGTTTTGAAGGTGCATTTGCCGCACTAGCACCACAGCTTAAAGTGATTGCTCCTTGGCGTGAATGGGATCTACGTAGTCGTGAAGCACTGTTAGATTACCTTGCTGAGCGTGATATTCCATGTACCGCATCGCTTGAAAAAATTTACTCTCGTGATGCGAATGCTTGGCACGTATCAACAGAAGGTGGGGTGCTAGAAGATACGTGGAATGCACCAAACGATTTGTGTTGGGTTTGGACAAAAGATCCAGAGCAAGCACCAGATCAAGCTGAAACGGTAACACTTAAGATTGAACAAGGTGAAGTGGTTGCGGTTGATGGTGAAGCAATGACGCCATACAACGTGCTAACGTACCTCAATGAAAAAGGTATCGAGCATGGTGTTGGTCGTATCGATATCGTCGAAAACCGCTTAGTAGGTATGAAGTCTCGTGGTTGTTATGAAACACCAGGGGGCACAATTATGATGGAAGCGCTACGTGCGGTTGAGCAGCTCGTACTGGATAAAGAATCGTTCGATTTCCGTCAAACGCTAGGTCTTAAAGCGTCGCACCTTATTTATGATGGTCGTTGGTTTACGCCATTATGCCAGTCATTAATTGCAGCAGCTGATGAGCTAGCAAAAGATGTGAGTGGTGAAGTGGTTGTTAAACTGTACAAAGGTCAAGCAACCGTGATTCAGAAACGCTCAACTAACAGCTTATATTCGGAAGAGTTTGCGACCTTTGGTGAAGATGATGTTTATGATCACAGCCATGCTGGCGGTTTCATTCGTCTTTACTCACTAGCAAGTCGTATTCGTGCTTTAAATAGCCAAAAGAAATAACCAAAACAATCACGGGGCTCCCTACTTAAGCCCCGTTTGATCACGCCATAACAAGATAAGCAAGTCGATACGTAGAGCAAAGGAGAGGTACCATGGCATTATGGGGCGGACGTTTTAGTCAGGCAGCTGACACACGGTTTAAACAATTCAATGATTCACTGCGTTTTGACTATCGTCTAGCAGAACAAGATATTGTTGGCTCAATCGCATGGTCTAAAGCCCTACGTCAGGTCGATGTATTAACTGAGCAAGAGCAGCAAAAGCTTGAGTTAGCATTGAATGAACTAAAGCTCGCTGTGATGGAAGATCCGGAGCAAATTTTATGCTCAGATGCGGAAGATATTCATAGTTGGGTCGAGCAACAGCTGATTGCCAAAGTCGGTGATCTTGGTAAAAAGCTTCATACCGGACGTTCACGTAATGATCAGGTGGCGACAGATTTAAAATTATGGTGTCGTCAGCAAGGTCAGCAATTGCTATTAATGCTAGACCGCTTACAGCAGCAGTTAGTGACAGTCGCCCGTGCTCATCAAGCTACGGTTCTACCGGGCTACACTCACTTGCAACGTGCTCAGCCTGTGACATTTGCCCATTGGTGCTTAGCCTATGTTGAGATGTTTGAGCGTGATTATTCTCGTTTAACTGATGCGCTCGAACGTTTAGACACCTGTCCGTTAGGCTCTGGCGCATTGGCAGGTACAGCCTATCCGATTGATCGTGAAGTGCTGGCGCATAGCTTAGGCTTCCACCGTGCAACACGTAATAGCTTGGATTCAGTATCTGATCGCGATCATGTGATGGAGCTGCTTTCTACCGCTTCTATTTCTATGCTGCATCTATCACGTATGGCAGAAGATTTGATCTTCTACAACTCAGGTGAATCTAACTTTATTGAGCTGGCAGATACGGTGACATCAGGATCATCTTTGATGCCACAGAAGAAAAACCCAGATGCATTAGAGCTTATTCGTGGTAAATGTGGTCGTGTTTATGGCGCGATGACTGGCATGATGATGACAGTGAAGGCGTTACCGCTTGCGTATAACAAAGATATGCAAGAAGACAAAGAAGGCTTGTTTGATGCCCTCGATAGTTGGCATGACTGTATGGAAATGGCGGCGTTGTGTTTTGATGGCATCAAGGTTAACAAAGACCGTACTTTAGAAGCGGCTATGCAAGGTTACTCGAATGCGACAGAGCTTGCAGATTACTTAGTGGCGAAAGGCATTCCATTCCGTGAAGCACACCATATTGTTGGTGTTGCTGTAGTTGCTGCCATTGCTAAAGGTTGCGCACTAGAAGAGTTATCACTTGAGGAGATGAAGCAATTCTCTGAAGTAATTGATGACGATGTATATCCAATTCTGACTATTGAATCGTGTTTAGATAAGCGTTGTGCACTGGGTGGTGTGGCACCCAATCAAGTGGATTACGCCATTGGTCAGGCTGAAAAAAGGTTAGAGAAACGTTATTCGCCAAGTGTGAAAGTGCGTGGTGCTCGTTTAACGGATCTTGATGCGATTGAAGGTATGGTGGTGTACTGGGCGGGGCTGGGTGAGAACCTACCACGTAACCGAAACGAATTAGTCCGAGATATTGGCTCATTTGCGGTTGCGGAGCATCATGGTGTCGTCACAGGTTGTGCGTCGTTATATGTCTATGATTCAGGGCTTGCGGAAATTCGTTCGCTAGGTGTTGAAGCGGGTTGGCAGCAACAAGGGCAAGGTAAAGCAATTGTTGAGCACTTGCTTGAAAAAGCCGAACAAATGGCAATTAAGAAAGTCTTTGTACTAACACGTGTTCCTGAGTTCTTTATGAAACGTGGCTTTACCCCGACATCAAAATCATTACTGCCAGAAAAGGTAATGAAAGATTGCGATCGTTGTCCGCGTCAACATGCCTGTGATGAAGTCGCGCTTGAAGTGCGATTGGATCAAGAGCAGCGAATTCCGACGGTTAATGTTGCTTGACGATGACTATGCCAATTATCTAGATCAAAAAAAGCCCTCATCAGAGGGCTTTTTATTTGGAGAGTTGTTGCGGTTTTGTTTTGGCTCACCAATTAAACTGCAGGTTTTAATTGATGAACAATCTGGACCACAATCCAGACAATACTTGAAAACTTAGCCTAGGTAAGTTTCTAGCTCTTCGCTACCACCGATGTGTTTACCACCGATGAATACCTGAGGAACAGTACTACGACCCGTAATTGCACGTAAAGAAACGGTTGTCGCATCTTTGCCTAGAATAATTTCTTCATACTGTAGACCTTTGTCGATCAAGTTCTGTTTTGCTTTCACACAGAAAGGGCAACCAGGTTTAGAGAATACGGTAATTGATTCTTGTAGCTTTTGTTCTGGTGCGATGTACTTCAGCATAGTGTCTGCGTCAGACACTTTGAATGGGTCGCCTGGCTCTTCGTTTTCAACGAACATTTTTTCAACAACACCATTTTTAACTAGCATGCTGTAACGCCATGAACGCGCACCAAAACCTAGGTCATCTTTCTCAACAAGCATGCCCATGCCTTTCGTGAACTCACCATTACCATCGGGAATGAAAGTGATGTTTTCAGCGTGTTGATCGGCTTTCCATGCATTCATTACGAACGTATCGTTTACCGATACACATAGGATGTCATCCACACCATTCTCAGCAAATACTGGGGCTAACTCGTTGTAACGAGGTAAGTGGCTTGAAGAACATGTTGGTGTAAATGCGCCAGGTAGACTAAATACGACAACGGTCTTATTAGCGAATAAATCTTCAGTTGTTACGTCAACCCACTGATCACCTTTGCGTGTGTGGAAAGTAACTTGTGGTACAGCCTGACCTTCTTTAGATGCGAACATAATGTAATCCCTTAAAAATATAAATGAGTCTGATGTAATCGGAGTGCTTAATCACTTGCTCCGTTTACTGTAGTTATTATGTAACTTTACTCTTGATAGCTCCAATCGTTTACTGCTATGGTTTCAATAGTCAAATCCTATTATAAGACATGCTAATGAATATTCGTGATCTGGAATATCTTGTTGCTCTTTCTGAGCACAAACATTTTCGTAAAGCAGCCGAAGCCTGTTACGTCAGCCAGCCCACATTAAGTGGACAAATTAGAAAACTAGAAGATGAGCTAGGTGTTTCATTATTAGAAAGAACTAGCCGTCGAGTATTGTTCACTGACGCAGGTCTGAGTTTAGTCGCTCAAGCGCAGAAAGTGTTGCTTGAAGTCAAAATACTTACAGAACTTGCTAGTGTGCAAGGAGAAAGTATGTCGGGACCGCTGCATATTGGTTTTATTCCAACGGTTGGCCCGTACCTTCTACCGCAAATTATCCCAAGTTTGAAAGAAGCATTTCCTGAGTTAGAACTTTTTTTACATGAAGCGCAAACTCATCAATTGGTACAGCAGTTAGAAGAAGGCAAATTAGATTGCATTATTTTAGCTGCGGTAAAAGAAAGTGAACCGTTCATTGAGTTGCCGCTCTATGATGAGCCGATGATGTTAGCTGTGCCTGAAACACATAAATGGGCGAGTGAAAAAGATATTGATATGTCTTTGTTGCACGGCGAAAGTTTATTGATGCTAGAAGACGGACACTGTTTACGTAATCAAGCTCTTGGTTTTTGTTTTGCAGCAGGCGCGCGTGATGACGGTCGCTTTAAAGCCACCAGTTTAGAAACGTTACGTAACATGGTTGCAGCGGGCAGTGGCATTACGTTACTACCACAATTGGCAAGCCCGAAAGAGCATTGCCGTGATGGGGTGTGTTATATCGCAGCGAAACATCCTCAGCCAACGCGTTTGATCACATTAGCCTATCGTCCAGGCTCGCCACTTAAAGCGCGATATGAAAAGCTAGCTGAAGTGATCAAAGAAAAAATGCCAGAAGTTTTTGCCAAACATACTCAGCCATAATCTCTGTTTACTGAAATAAAAAAAGAGCGCTCAATGAGCGCTCTTTTTATATATGTAACAGCGTTTAGAACAACTCTTCAGCCGTTTCTGTATCAAATTTTTGCTCTGATACCGCTTGCTGTACAGAGCGTGTCGGCTCAGTACCTTTAATGAAATACTCATACATTGAGCTTGCATCATTACGGTTTGAAAGCTGACCTGTTGCACGGTCAATACGCACTTTTACAATATCACTTGGAATTTGCTTTTCTTGTTCAGGGGTATTTTTCAACGCCTGACGCATAAAGTTAATCCATGCAGGTTGTGCAGCATTACCACCGAACTCACCACCGATTGTTTGGTTCTTACCCAGGTTATTATTCCAGCTAGTGCGACCTAATTCACGGCGATGATCATCAAAGCCAACCCAAGTCGTTGCCACAATATTTGGGCCATAACCTGTGTACCATGCATCCTTCGCGTTATTGGTTGTACCTGTTTTACCACCAATATCATGACGTTTTAGTACTCTTGCACGCCAGCCTGTCCCATATAGATGCCCTGGCTCACCCCAAATGTTACTGTTGAGCATTTCACGTACAAGGAACGCATTTTGCTCGCTGATCACCTCTGGTGCGTAGCGAACGGGTGGCATAGATATTACTTTTTCAAGATCTGCTGGCGTTGGTTTTTCAGTTTCAGTCGGCGCTGTGGTAGTTACTGTTTTAGTTGCCGTAGTAGTTGCCGTAGTAGATGCTGTGGTATCTGTTGATTGATCGAATTTATGATCTTCAACAGCAGTTGCCATTGCCACTTGCATCTTCGCTTGTGGATTTTTAGCTTGGCATGCATCGTTACAAACAATGGCAGGATCAGCGTAGTAAATTAACTGGTCATCATTGTTATCAACCTTGTTAATTAAGAACGGTTCAACAGCATAACCACCATTAGCAAATACAGAGTAACCTTGTACAAGTTCCAGTGGCGTTAAACTACCAGCACCAAGCGCAATAGGCTCTGCGCGAGGTAAATCTGCACGTTTAAAACCAAAACGAGTAAGATAATCAATGGTGAAATCCAGCCCAGCAATACGTAGTGCACGAATTGCCATTACGTTAATTGAGCGAGCCAAGCCGATACGAGCACGGGTAGGACCACCGTATTTACCATCAGCATTCTTAGGACGCCATGCCGTACCTTGCCACTTATCCCACTTAGTAATTGGCGCATCATTAATGAGAGTTGCAAGGGTTAAGCCTTTCTCTATGGCTGCAGAGTAAATAAATGGCTTAATACCAGAGCCGACCTGACGAATAGATTGCGTTGCACGGTTGAACTTACTTCGGGTGTAGTTAAAACCACCGACCATTGCTAACACGGCACCATTTTCGGGTGACATTGCAACAAAAGACGTATTTGCTGCAGGAACTTGGCTAAGTAGCCATTGATTCGTCGTGACTGTAGCACCGCCTGTTTTATCACTCACAACATTTTGGTTATGTTGAACCCAAATTTGTTGACCTGCAGTAAGAATGTCGCTGGCTTTTTGGGGAGCGGGACCCTGACTTGAGTCAGAAAGGAATTTGCGAGCCCATTTCATACCATTCCAATCGATAGTGGCAATATCACCATTTTTAGTCACGATAGCTGCGGTTTTACCATCAACTTTCGTTACGACAGCAGGGATAAGTTTGCCATAGATAGGCTGATCTTGAAGTTTATTTACAATTTGATTGGCATTTAATGCCGGCTGTCCTGGCTTCCAAAGAACCGCTGTAGGACCACGGTAACCATGGCGTTGGTCATAACTTAGCAGGTTGTTTACTGCGGCTTGCTGGGCATCAAGCTGAAGTTTGCTATTGATGGTCGTATATACCTTCATGCCTTTTTCATACGCAGCCGGACCATAGCGATCCACCATCCATGCACGAGCACGCTCTGCAACATAAGGTGCGTAAAGTTGAATTTCTGCGCCATGATAGTGAGAGACTATAGGTTCAGCGCGCGCAGCATCCATTTGTGCTTTGGTGATGTAGCCCTCTTCAAGCATACGTCCTAAAACAACATTACGACGAGTTGTTGCTCGGTCAATGGAATAAATTGGGTTCATTGTGGATGGCGCTTTTGGCAGGCCCGCAATAACTGCAATTTCAGATAACGTTAGTTGATCAACGGTTTTACCGAAATAGACTTGCGCTGCTGCACCTACACCATAAGCGCGATAGCCGAGGTAAATTTTGTTTAAATAGAGATCAAGAATTTGATCTTTAGTCAGTAGCTTTTCAATATGAATAGCAATGAAAGCTTCTTTGATTTTACGCATGATTGTCTTCTGATTGGATAAGAAGAAATTTCGTGCGAGCTGTTGAGT
Organism: Photobacterium sp. GB-50; assembly: GCF_003026755.1. NCBI lineage: Bacteria > Pseudomonadati > Pseudomonadota > Gammaproteobacteria > Vibrionales > Vibrionaceae > Photobacterium > Photobacterium sp. GB-50. The sequence continues at coordinate 37,951 of NZ_PYNX01000009.1, read as the reverse complement.
AATAGTACTGGCCCCTTGACGAGCAGAGCCTGATGTCAAGACGACAAAAGCTGCACGGGCAATACCGATAGGATCGACGCCTGGGTGCTCATAAAAACGACTGTCTTCTGTCGCAATAAAAGCTTCCTGCATAAGAAGAGGAATTTGATCTAATTTAAGAGGTATACGTCGCTTTTCACCAAACTGTGAGATCAGTTTACCATCTTCGCTATACACCTGCATCGGTGTTTGCAGCTCGACATTTTTTAACGTTGCTACATCTGGAAGGTCAGGCTTTACATACAGGTAAAAGCCAAAAATAGTACCAACTCCAAGAATTATGCAAATTAATGCAAGTATTAGTAATCGCTTTATGAACTTCACTTGAGATTTCCCGTTACGCCATCGTGCTAATTGTCATTATCCATTATCTTTTAATTACTAGTATAAAGATAACAAAAAGAAAATTAATGCCGTTGATGGTGTTTATTCGAAATAGTTTGTTTTTTCGCCACATGGGAGCATAACACGGATGTTTCGGAACCCATTAAGTATTGGGGTAGATATTGGTAGCCATAGCATAAAAGCTGTGGCGCTACAGCAGAAAAAAGATCAGTTTGAATTGGCTGCATACGCTGAAGTTGAATTAACCAAATCGGTAATCAATGAACAGCATAATGTAAATGCGACAGCGCTGTTGTCAGCAATACGTCAATTAAAGAAACAACTGCCGTGGCAAGCCAAAAACGTTACTTTAGCCTTACCTGATAGTGCTGTTATCAGCAAAGTTGTTCAACTCGATACCAGTCTCAATGAAGATGAGGCTGAGTTTGCTATCGTCCAAGCATTGGGCGCTGCGTCCCCTTTTCCTGTCGAAGAGTTGTGGTTTGATTACTTCCCCATGGTGAGTGAACGTTTCTCAGAAGCTGCCACTACAGCACCATATCAAGTCTTTGCTTCTCGTAAAGAAACCATCGATAGCCGCGTTACTGTTTTAAAGAAAGTTGGCTTTAAACCAAAAGTCGTTGAATTACAGACCAACGCATTGTTATGGCTAACCGAATATTTAGCTGAGATAGGCAGCCAGTATACGCAGTGGGGACTGGTTGATGTCGGTAAATGCCACACAGAATTTTGCATGAAACCGGAAGGTAGCAATGCTTACCACCGTGAAATTCGCTTTGGTACTAGTCAATTTGAGGATTCACCATATCAACAAGAGGCTGAAGAAGAGAATACTGTTGAGCGTTTTACCGAGCAATTTGCTGAACAATTAAAACGCCAAATCCAGCTTTATAACTCAACACATCCTCGCTGTAGCATTAAAGGATTATGGCTTGCTGGTGGTTGTCAGTCCTTGATTTCAGATGCGCTATTAAAGCAGTTAGTGGGACTAGAGGTTGTTTGGATCAAACCGTTTGAACATTTTAGCCAGCCGAAGAAAGTGACATTACCGATTGATATGTCGAGTCAATATGCTGTCGCGACAGGATTAGCGTTACGGGGGATGGCATGATCGATAAATTAAACCTTCTGCCATGGCGTGAGGAACGTCGTAAGCAACATAAACAGCGTTTTATTGGGCTTATGGCTTCTGCGGTGTTGGTTGCGTTTTTAGCGAATTATGGGGTAGTTCAATACCTAGATTTGCAGCAACAACAGCAACAAGCCCGTAATGACCAATTTCAACAGGAAATTGATTTACTCGAAAAACGATTAGCCTTTCTACCTAAGTTAGAAGAGCAGCGTAAAGCGATTCAGCTGAGGCTAAACGTGATTGCTGATATTCAACAATCACGTAATCGCGCAACGCAGTTATTGAATCAATTACCGAATGTTGTACCTGGCGGTGTCTATCTTGAATCATTAAATTTGAACTCACAACGAGTCGGCATTAAAGGGGTGGGGGATTCTAACGGTCACTTAGCCGCATTACTGGGTGGGGCAGAGCAATCTAAATGGTTCATTAATGTTGATATGCATTCATTGGTGACAACCAAAGGTAGTCAGTCTGAACAGCTTTCTCAGTTCAATGCTTCTTTTGATTTAACTGTGCCTTCTTTTGCGCAACCAAAAGTAAATAAAGTCGCAAAAAAAGACATTAATAAGGGGAAGTGATATGGCTGATTGGCAAGAACTTGAATTAGATGAAATCACTGAATGGCCTTTGCTGCCTCAATGTATTGTGGCAACGGTCTTGGCTGTGGCGTTAAGCGCGTTTGGTTATTGGTATTGGGTTAGCCCTAAAAATGATCAGCTTGAACAAATGAAACAAAAAGAGCAGACCCTTAAGTCCCAGCTAGTCAGTCGAGCTTCACAAGTCGCTGCACTGCCTCGGGTTAAAGAGCAAGTTGCAGAATTAAACCGCCGTTACAATGAAATGATTGAGCAGTTGCCGGAAGAGCAAGAACTAGCGAGTTTGCTCGCGGGAATTAATGATATCGGTGTCAACAATGGTTTGGTGTTTCAATCAATCAAATGGGCACCCAGAGTTGAGCACGAGTTATATTACGAATTACCTATCAATATGCAGTTGACGGGGAATTACGAGCAAATTGGTAAGTTTGCGGAAGCTATTGCGCGCTTGCCTCGTATTGTGAACTTAAACAATGCTGAGCTAAGTCGCGTTAAGCCGTTAGGTCAGCCTGATGAAACCTTGTCTTTGAAAGTCTCTGCAACGACCTATCGTTTCAAGACACCAAGCCAAGAAAAGAACAATAGTGATGAGGGCTAAGCTATGAAAAAAGTAGTGTGGTTATTACCTATTGTTATTGGTTTAGTGGGGTGTCAGGCCAATGATGATTCTGTCGCAGAGTTTATCGCAACGACCCATAACGAAGCAAAAGCGCGAGTTAAGCCTTTGCCTGAGCCTTTTGTCTTTGAGGCTGAAAAGTTTGTAATGACCAGCAAACGAGTACCGTTTGTTAAACCAATTCCAGAGCAGTTGCTGGCCAAGAAAGAGACGGGCGAGTGTTGGCAACCACAACTTGATCGTCAACTCAGTAAACTTGAAAACTTTGCGTTAGCAAAACTCTCAATGAAAGGGGCAATTGGAAACAAAAAGCAACTTTGGGGACTAGTTTTTACACCTGAAGGCGACTTGATGAAAATTAAGCCCGGTCAATATATTGGTCTTAATCGCGGCAAGGTACTTACAGTTAGCGACAAAGTAATTGAAATCGAAGAAACATTACCAGATGGCAAAGGATGTTGGCTTAAACGACCGACTAAACTGGCGCTAGTTCAGCAGTAATCAAGGATAAGTTATGAAAGGGAATGTGTGGATGTTAAGCCGCCAGTATCTAGCAACACTTTGGCTGTTATGCTGTGGGGTATTAGCTTTTCCGAGTGTTGCTGCTATACCTGCAGCTGGAATGATTGATAATCAGATTCAAGCTATTGATTTTCGTCGTGATGGAAAAGGACGAGGGGTATTAACCGTTCGTTTAGATAAGCCGCAGTCGTTAGTTGATTTACGTCGTAATGGTAACAAACTGCAGTTAGATATTTTTGATACTGTACTTAAAGATGACATGATTTATACGCTTGATGTCGTTGATTTTGCAACGGTTGTTAATAGTATAGAAACTATGCGTGTATCGAACGGTGCGCGCTTAATTTTCACTATGAAAGGCAGTTACGATTATGATTACAATCTTCGTGGTAAGCGTCTTGAAGTGATCATTGAAAAGCGTGTGAAAAAAGCGGTAAAAGGCACCAGCTCTAACGCCAAGATCAATTACAAAGGCAAGCCGATTTCAATTAACTTCCAAGATATCCCTGTGCGTAATGTTCTGCAGCTAATTGCTGATTATAACGACTTTAACTTGGTTGTCTCGGATTCGGTTAGTGGTAATGTCACGCTACGTCTTGATGATGTACCTTGGCCGCAAGTGTTAGATATTATTCTGCAATCAAAAGACTTAGATAAGCGAGTGCGTGGTTCTGTGTTATTGGTTGCCCCTAAAGCGGAACTCACAGCAAGCGAACATCAGGTAATGGAAGCGAAGCGTAAGCAACAAGAGTTGTTGAGCCTGCGTTCTGATTTGATTCAAGTGAACTATGCGAAAGCAACGGACATTGCAGAGCTTTTAAGCGGCAGTACTGATGGTGTTGGGATGCTCTCTGAACGTGGTTCATTGCATGTTGATGAGCGTACCAATGCACTTATCATCAAAGATACCCCTGATAATATTCGTAGTATCAAAGATATTGTGTCATCACTTGATATTCCGGTTAAGCAGGTACAAATCGAAGCGCGTATTGTCACCATTAATGAAGGTGATATTGATGAGCTTGGTGTGCGTTGGGGGGTCTCGAAAGTGAATGGCGATACCACTGTTGGCGGTTCAATTGAAGGTAACTTAGCAAGCTCTGGCTTATTGGGTGAAGGTGCAAGCGTTGATGATTTTCTTAACGTTAATCTAGGTGCTGGCGCAGGTGCCGCTTCAATAGCGTTCCAGGTTGCAAAGTTAGGTAATATCTTACTTGATTTAGAGCTTTCGGCATTACAGACTGAAAATAAAGCAGAAATTATCTCTAGTCCTCGTTTGATGACCACTAATAAGAAGACGGCGTATATCGAGCAAGGTACAGAAATTCCGTATTTAGAAGCGTCATCCAGTGGTGCAACATCGGTATCGTTTAAAAAAGCAGTACTGAGCTTAATGGTTACACCACAAATTACACCGGATGATAAACTCGTGTTAGATCTTGAAGTGACTCAAGATAACAAGGGTGAAGATGTCCCTACCGGTACGGGCACTGCGATTTCTATTGATACTCAGCGTATTGGCACTCAAGTACTGGTAAATAATGGCGAGACAGTGGTTTTAGGCGGTATTTACCAACACAGTATGACCAACGTGACACGTAAAGTACCGTTATTGGGTGATATTCCAGTATTAGGTGCATTATTCCGTCATAAAATGGAACAAATGGGTAAGCGTGAATTACTTATCTTTGTGACACCTAAAATTGTTATTCAGTAGTCTTTACTGGTAATCAACAAACCTTAAAAATTTAGCTACACTGTTATAGCAGCGGATGGATCCTTATTAAATTAGTTCCATCCGTTGTTTTTTTGGACTATATAATTATTATTTTGCCATATTCATGCTCAGCAATAGCGGAATTACAAGGTTATTACGATTGACCTTAGACCGCTGCTGAGCCATTATGGCGACCTCTTTGGGTAGGACAGGCATAATAAAATACTGATTAGGAGTGACTAGCGCTTGCAATGTAGCTATCAGTCCTGAGATAATTTTCTGTCTTATCACGAATTATATGTGAGGAACTTGGCGCCTCGGGCTTATTAATTAAATAGAGCCTGCGGGTGGTGTCGTTTTATTAACCGCGCGTAAAATTGCTAAAAATGGCTGAAAAACGAAATATTTTCTTGGTCGGCCCAATGGGTGCCGGCAAAAGCACTATTGGTAGACACCTTGCACAGCAGCTGCATATGGAATTCTTTGACTCAGATACAGTTATTGAAGAACGTACAGGTGCTGATATTAGTTGGGTCTTTGATGTGGAAGGTGAGGACGGGTTCCGTGTTCGCGAAGAAGCCGTTATCGACGATCTAACACAAGAGCAAGGCATTGTTCTGGCAACAGGTGGTGGTTCTGTTAAAACTAAAGAGAACCGTAATCGCCTTTCTGCACGTGGTATCGTAGTTTATCTAGAGACGACTATCGAGAAGCAACTTGCTCGAACTCAACGCGATAAAAAGCGTCCTCTACTTCAAACTGATACGCCTCGTGAAGTGCTGGAAGCACTTGCAGAAGAGCGCAATCCATTATATGAAGAAGTCGCTGACTACGTTGTTCGCACTGATGATCAAAGTGCGAAGGTAGTGGCGAACCAAATCATCAAAATGCTAGAAGAGCGTTAATCAACAAAAAGAGAGAAGCTGACCATGGAACGGATCAATGTCAATTTAGATGACAGAAGCTACCCTATTTCAATTGGCGCCGAGTTGTTTTGCAACTCGGCGTTGTTTGCATCTGCGATTCCTGCGGGAAAGCGGGTGGTAGTGGTCAGTAACGAAACTGTTGCCCCGCTGTATGCACAGCAGGTAATGGAAACCATCAGTTCATTAGAGTGCCAAGTGGCATTACTTTCTCTCCCTGATGGTGAACAATACAAAACGTTAGAGACTTTTAATCAAATCATGACTTTCTTACTTGATGGTAATTATGGTCGTGATGTTGTGATTGTAGCGCTCGGTGGCGGTGTCATTGGTGATGTCGTGGGCTTTGCTGCTGCAAGTTATCAACGTGGCGTAGATTTTATTCAAGTACCTACAACATTACTTTCTCAAGTGGACTCATCTGTTGGCGGCAAAACCGCAGTGAATCATCCATTGGGTAAAAATATGATAGGCGCTTTTTATCAGCCCAAAGCGGTAGTGATTGATAATCACTGTTTACAAACCCTACCTGAACGTGAGTTTGCAGCGGGAATGGCTGAAGTGATCAAGTATGGCATTATTGCCGATCACGACTTTTTTGTCTGGTTAGAAGACAACATTGAACGCTTACAAGCACTCGATAACGATGCATTGTGTTATGCCATTGCACGTTGTTGTCAAATTAAGGCAGATGTTGTTGCGGCTGATGAAAAAGAATCAGGTGTACGAGCTTTACTTAATCTCGGTCATACATTTGGTCATGCGATTGAAGCAGAGATGGGCTATGGTAACTGGCTGCACGGCGAAGCGGTGTCGGCAGGCACAGTACTAGCGGCTAAAACTGCGGCAATACAAGGCCTTATTAGTGATGACGATGTAGTGCGAATTATTCGACTGCATGAGCGAGCAAAGCTACCGGTAATCGCACCTGAAACAATGGGCTTCGATGATTTTATTAAGCACATGATGCGCGATAAAAAGGTATTATCAGGCCAGCTACGATTGGTTCTACCGACATCCATTGGCAGTGCTGAAGTCGTGTCTAACGTGACACATGAAGTATTGCGGGATGTGATTAATCACTAAGTCGTGGTTATTCATGCGTAGCACACTAGAGGCAAAAAACTTGGATCTGGATAGCCAGATCCAGTTGCTCTCTCGAGTACAATTTATTACTCGATTTAGCTCTCATCTTATTTTATTGAATGGTACGCAGGGCTCAGGAAAAACATGGCTTGCACATCAATACCTCGAAAACTATGCCCAACATGCTGAACAAGCATTACTGACGTGCACAGATGATCAAACACTGCTGCAACAACGAACACTGCTACTGCAACAATTTCATTCAACCCCAATGTTTAACGAGCAAGATTCGTTAAGTCAAAGTGCTGAGCATTTACTGCCTGAAAAGATCAACTTCGTTATTATTATTGATAATGCACACTTTTTAGCGCCTGAATTACTTGCTGAATTATGGGCACTGGTTCGTCAAACAGAAATGCATTCTGGTTGGCAAATTAATGTATTGCTCTTTGCTGATCCTAATGCCATCACTCAGCCATTCGGCGATATTGTTCGTACAATAGGGCCGGCTTTACTTGAGTTAGAAATTAGTGAATTAAGCCCGCATGAAATTAGTCAGTTTAGCGAGATGTTACTCAATGATGAGCTGCTTGGAAGTCAGCACCGACGAGATATTAAGTCACGATTAGCGAGAGTTGAGCCTCGCCCTGGTGCATTACAACAATTACCACAACAGGACGTGACTGCGATGAGTCAAGGATCACGACGTTTACCCCCGGCGCAACTGTTAATAGGGTTGATTGCCATAGTGTGTATCAGCATTGTGGGGTGGTTTGGATTTAAGGCATTACAAGGCACAAAGACAACGAAAGTTACGTCTGGTGAGACTTTTCTTGCATCTAAGGCTGAGCCTATTGTGGCCGATACCATCGAGAGTACAGGTAGTGGTATTGTTATTGATGAAACGCCATTACCAACAGAGATCCATAGTGAAGGGCTGACGGTGGGACGTGCTGAAAATGAAGCGCAACGGGTAGTTGTACCATCACCACTGATTGATGCGATACTTGATGAGCAACGTGTTGGTGGTACAGGCGAAAGTGCTGCCAAAGAATTTACCCAAGAGGTGCTAGACGTACCTGCTCAAAGTGAGCCTGTTATATCTGATGGTGTAGCGACACAGACTCGTCAGCAAGCTACTACAGACAATGCAGTAACACTCAAAGATGAGACTGACGTAAAAGTCCAAAGCACGTCAGCGACTAGTATTAAGTCACATGATTCAAGCGCTTTACCTGCATCTGCTGTTAAGATGACAGAGCCCGAAGTAAAGCTCTCTGCAACGGCAATGACTGCAAAGCCAGATAGTAAACTGCGACTGCCGAAAAAGGAGGTAGTTGTTCAAACGCCGATTAAGCTTGCTAATACGGCCTCGATACTAGCGATAAATAAAAGGCATTATGCTATTCAATTGTCAGCTTCAATGAGTTGGAATGAAACCAAAGCCTTTATTGAAAAGAATAAGATCCAGTCTTCTGCTCGTATTTATAAAACACGTCGAGACGGCAAAATATGGTTTATTGTTATTTCGGGTGATTACACAACAGCGACTCGGGCACGCTCGGCAATAAAAGCCTTACCGAAGCAATTAAAAGCGTTAAGCCCGTGGCCTAAATCATATCGAAAAATTCAACAAGAAATAGAACGTTGAAAATAAAGCCATGAGGGCAGTTATTTACGTGAATTGGTATCGGTAGAGGGTAGAAATGAGGTACAATCCGCGACCTTTCGTGACAATATTGCTAGTGTTGGTGGGTTTAGCTTAATGAAAAAGCATCGTGCATTCCTAAAATGGGCTGGGGGTAAATACTCTCTCGTTGAGGATATTAAACGACATCTACCGCCTGCGCGTAAATTGGTTGAGCCTTTTGTTGGGGCGGGGTCGGTTTTTCTTAATACCGATTACGACCATTACTTATTGGCCGATATCAACCCTGATCTGATCAATCTTTATAACATCCTCAAGCATGAGCCTGAACGCTATATTGAAGATGCACGTAAACTTTTCACGCCTGAATACAATAATAAAGAAGCGTATTTGAAAATTCGTGAAGAATTTAATGCGAGTGATGATCCGTATTTACGCTCATTGTATTTCTTATACATGAACCGCCATGGTTTTAACGGCTTATGTCGTTATAACAAAAAAGGTGGCTTCAATGTGCCGTTCGGCTCGTATAAAAAACCTTATTTCCCTGAAGCTGAAATGTATTATTTCTCGGAAAAAGCAAAACGAGCTACGTTTGTCTGTGAAGGTTATCTCCAAACATTTTCACGCGCGAGAAAAGGGTGTGTGGTGTACTGCGATCCGCCTTATGCCCCATTATCTAGCACGGCTAACTTTACCTCTTATTCTGGTAATGGCTTTAGCTTAGATGATCAGGCCACCCTTGCTGACGTTGCAGAAAAAGCGGCAGCAGAGCGAGATATAGCGGTGTTGATTTCTAACCACGATACAGCACTAACGCGTCGTTTATACACAGGAGCAGATCTTTCTGTGGTTAAAGTAAAACGTACCATTAGCCGCAATGGTAGTGGGCGCAATAAGGTCGATGAGCTGTTAGCTTTATTCTCTGTTTCAAGCACAGAGCAGGCGCCCGCGTTTGCTTCTGAAGAAGAATAATTAGATCGCCGTTGCCCATTGCGCAACGGCAATGATTGCCATAATCATTGCGCCAATAACCACAATCCCCACAACAATAAATGACCATGGGCTTGATTGCTTAAAATCATGCTGCCGATTATTATCTGATTGAACGCCAAATAACGCCGCTAACACACTCACAATAACTTGTAATGGTGTGCTTTTCTTTGACTTAGCTATATTCATCTAGCCTCTTCTTCTTCCCCTTTTTACTGAGTGTAGTGGCTTGTCTCATCATTTTGATCAACTGAAGTAATAAATAAATCCATTGGGACAATATTTCACGGTTCGGGTAGAATTATGGCAATTTATTGAGCTTGGTTTTCCAAGTATCAGGTTTTGTGTATCGAAGAGAGGCAAGTACATGAAGGACTTCTTGATTGCTCCATCTATCTTATCGGCTGATTTTGCACGTTTGGGTGAAGACGTTGACAAGGTGTTAGCTGCGGGTGCAGACGTTATTCACTTTGATGTTATGGATAATCATTACGTGCCTAATTTAACGTTTGGTGCGCCTATCTGTAAGGCTCTTCGTGACTACGGTATTACCGCACCGATTGATGTGCATTTAATGGTAAAACCGGTGGATCGCATTATTCCTGATTTTGCTAAAGCTGGCGCAACGATGATCACGTTTCATGTTGAAGCGTCAGATCATGTTGACCGTACTTTACAACTGATCAAAGAGCATGGTTGTAAAGCGGGTGTGGTTTTTAATCCGGCAACGCCACTTCACCACCTTGATTACATTATGGATAAAGTCGATATGATTTTATTGATGTCAGTGAATCCTGGCTTTGGCGGTCAATCTTTTATTCCATCAACACTTGATAAACTACGTGAAGTTCGTAAACGTATTGATGCATCTGGCCGTGATATTCGTCTTGAAATTGATGGTGGCGTCAAAGTTGATAATATTCGAGAAATTGCAGCTGCTGGCGCAGATATGTTTGTCGCGGGCTCTGCCATTTTTAATGAACCTGATTATAAAGTCGCGATAGACAAAATGCGCGCAGAATTAGCTGAGGCTAAATGCTAATGGTATTTGAAAACATCAAGTTTATAGCGTTTGATTTAGATGGCACATTACTCGATAGCGTACCTGATTTAGCAGATGCTGCTGATAAAACGATGCGTCACCTTGGACGAGAAGGCGTGACCGTAGAGCAAGTTACCACTTGGATCGGTAATGGTGCTGATATTTTAATTGGTCGCGCATTAAGCCGAAGTGTTGATGTCGATCCAACGATTGATCCAGAGCTACAAAAAGAAGCTCGCCAATTATTTGATCACTACTACGAGCTTGGCGGTCATGTAAAAAGTGCATTGTATGCAGATGTAAAAGCGACACTCGCTGCATTTCATCAAGCGGGTATGTCAATGGCGATTGTAACCAATAAACCGTCGCAATTTGTCCCGCATTTACTTGAAGAGCATGGCATCAGCGAGTATTTTGTTGATGTGATTGGTGGTGATACTTTCCCACTGAAAAAACCAGATCCTTATGCACTGCATTGGTTAATGGAAAAACACAATATTGCCGCGTCTGAGATGTTAATGGTGGGTGATTCTCGCAATGATATCTTGGCAGCAAAGGCTGCAACATGTCATTCGTTGGGTTTAACCTACGGCTATAACTACGGTCAGCCTATTGCAGATAGTGCACCTGATGTTGTGTGCGATCACTTCAAGCAATTAGCAAATGTGGTTAAACTAGGCGACTAGTACGTTCCAGTGTACACTGGCTAACAAAGTAAAAAGCGGGAGTATGCCTCTCGCTTTTCTATGAATAAGAAACTAACAGGATTGTCTGATCATGAGTAAACCCATTGTATTAAGTGGCGTACAGCCTTCTGGTGAATTAAGTATTGGTAACTACCTAGGTGCGCTGCGTCAGTGGGAACAGATGCAAGACGATTACGATTGCCAATACTGTGTGGTTGATTTGCATGCCATCACAGTACGTCAAGATCCTAAAGCGCTGCATGAAGCAACATTAGATGCATTAGCGATTTGTTTAGCGGTGGGTGTTGATCCACAAAAGAGCACGTTATTTGTTCAGTCACATGTGCCGGAGCATGCTCAACTAGGCTGGTTATTAAACTGTTACACCCAAATGGGTGAGCTAAGTCGTATGACGCAGTTTAAAGACAAATCAGCGCGTCATGCGAATGATGTAAACGTGGGCTTATTCGGTTACCCAGTATTGATGGCAGCTGATATTTTATTATATGGCGCACATCAAGTACCTGTAGGTAGCGATCAGAAGCAGCACTTAGAGTTAGCTCGTGATATTGCTACACGTTTTAATAATTTGTATGGCACAGAAGAAAGTCCAATTTTCCAAATTCCTGAGCCGTACATTCCATCGGTTGGTGCGCGTGTCATGAGCCTACAAGACGCGACTAAGAAAATGTCGAAGTCTGATGATAACCGTAAGAACGTGATCACTTTGTTGGAAGATCCAAAATCGATTCTTAAGAAGGTTAACAAAGCACAAACTGATGCAGAAACACCACCACGCATTGCATTTGATACCGAGAACAAAGCAGGGATCTCAAACCTAATGGGTCTGTATTCAGGCGCAACAGGTAAGACGTATGCTGAAATTGAAGCACAATATGCAGGCGTTGAAATGTATGGCCCATTTAAGAAAGATGTTGGTGAAGCATTAGTTGCTATGCTTGAGCCAGTACAAGCAGAATACCATCGTATTCGTGCTGATCGTGCTTACCTTGATAGCGTAATGAAGCAAGGTGCTGAAAAAGCCTCTGCACGTGCGGCTGAAGTACTGAAAAAAGCATACCAAGCGGTAGGCTTTGTTGCTCGCCCTTACTAACGAGTAACGATAGATAGATTAAGCAGGGCATTTGCTCTGCTTTTTTTATGGTTTGCGTTTCTAGTGATGTGTTGCACAATAGGGCGCAGAATAGAAAAGGTCGCTGTAGATATATGCTGTTAATTATTGATAACTATGATTCATTTACTTATAACCTGTATCAATACTTTTGTGAGTTAGGCGCTGAGGTTAAGGTTGTCCGTAATGATGAGATTGATCTCGCAGGTATTGAGTCGCTAGCACCCACCCATTTAGTCATCTCTCCTGGACCTTGTACCCCAAATGAAGCGGGTATATCACTACAAGCCATTGAATACTTCGCAGGTAAATTGCCTATTTTAGGTGTGTGCTTAGGTCATCAATCGTTAGCACAAGCTTTTGGTGGGGATGTGGTACGAGCAAGGCAAGTGATGCATGGTAAAACCTCTCCGATCAAGCATAATAATACCAGTGTGTTTGAAGGGTTAAATAATCCATTAACAGTGACTCGTTATCATTCCTTAGTCGTTAAACAAGATACGCTGCCAGATTGCTTTAACATTACAGCATGGACTGAGCGTGAAGGGGAACTTGATGAAATTATGGGGATCGCTCATAAAACATTGCCGTTAGAAGGGGTGCAATTTCATCCCGAGAGTATTCTAACGGAGCAAGGGCACGCCTTATTAGCCAACTTTCTTAAGCGCTAGATTTCGAATTAAATCGCGATTTTTATTATATTCCTGTCTTAAAATCGCGATATCAACCACACATCTTCTATTTTTATATTTCCAACTCTCATTTGTTGAAATTGCAAAGCTATTCACTAGCATATTTCTCTGTGCTATTCATTTCCTGATAGGAAACACACCTTTTTGTCTTTGTTGGTTAATAAACTTGCCGAGATAACGCATAACTATGTCAGTTTTATTAAAAAAAGCATCGTTGCCAAAGAGCAAAAAAAATATTCTGCTATTGGCAAAGGTTAATAAAATGTAAATACTATGATTATAGCGTTATACACAGAAGGATAATGTGATGACTACAGAGCAAAGAGTAGAACGTAATTTATTTGATGAGGTAATGGTACCTTGTTATTCACCTATGGCTGAGATCCCAGTACGTGGCAGTGGTGCGCGAGTATGGGATCAACATGATCGTGAATATGTCGATTTTGCCGGTGGAATTGCGGTGAGTTGTCTGGGTCATTGCCATCCAATTATGGTTAATGCATTAAAAGATCAAGCCGATAAGTTATGGCATTTAAGTAATGTGTTAACTAATGAACCTGCATTGCGTTTAGCGAAAAAACTCACTGAGTTATGTTTTGCTGACAAAGTCTTTTTTGCTAACTCGGGAGCTGAAGCTAACGAAGCGGCACTGAAATTGGCTCGCCGTTATGCGGTCGATAAGTTTAGTGCTGAAAAAGATCAAATTATTGCCTTTCATCAAGGCTTTCACGGTCGTACTTTTTTCACCGTTACTGTTGGTGGGCAAGAAGCTTACTCAGATGGTTTTGGCCCTAAACCTCAAGCGGTAACGCATATTCCTTACAATGACTTATCAGCTTTAGCTGAGATTATGTCTGAGCGAACTTGTGCGGTGATGATGGAGCCATTGCAAGGTGAAGGTGGTTTGGTTAGCCCGAGCGTTGAGTTTGTTCAGGGCGTGCGTGAGTTATGTGATAAGCACCAAGCCCTATTGATATTTGATGAAGTCCAAACTGGCAATGGTCGTACCGGTGATTTTTATGCCTATCAAGGTTTAGGTGTAACACCTGATATTTTAACGACGGCTAAGTCACTGGGTGGTGGTTTCCCAATTGGCGCAATGCTTACTACAACAGCATTAGCAGAACATTTAAAAGTCGGTACTCATGGTTCAACGTATGGCGGTAATCCGTTAGCGTGCGCTGTCGCAGAAGCGGTAATTAATGAAGTGAGTAAACCCGATGTTCTAGCTGGCGTGAAAGAGCGTGAACAGTGGTTCCGTGAAGGGCTCACAGCGATTAATGCTAAATACCCAATTTTTGCTGAGATCCGCGGTAAAGGTTTATTGCTGGGAGCGTCTCTCACAGAAGAGTGGCAAGGTCGTGCACGTGACATTCTTGTTCAAGCTGGCAAAGAAGGCTTAATGATGCTAGTTGCTGGTACGAGTGTTGTGCGCTTTACGCCATCGCTAGTGATTGAAAAAGCCGATGTGGATAAAGGTATGGCTCGTCTAGAACGCGCTATCGCAACACTCTATAACGCCGAGTAATTCTACTTTGCATTGCTGCTGGCAGTTGAGGAACGACTGCCAGTTATCTTATAAGACTTATTGTTATCCATCTAGTTAGTGGCAATAGTCACTACCTGCATCAGGAGGGAAGTCGATGCTGGTTATTCGTCCTATCATCGCTGATGATTATTCTGCACTCATGCAGTGCGCTGAAGAATCAGGTCATGGTTTTACTTCATTACCTGTTAACGAAGAAATGCTTCGTAACCGCATTGCTCATTCAGAGCGCAGCTTTGCCAAACATGTCGTTCGCCCAGAGGATGAAGGCTACCTGATGGTCGCTGAAGATACAGATACCGGCGAGATAGCAGGCACCACAGCCATTGAAGCGGCGATTGGCTTAGAAGCCCCTTTTTATAACTATCATCTAAGTACTGTGGTTCATGCCTCGCGTCGATTAGGGGTCCACAATACCGTACAGTTACTGACATTAGGTAATCACTACACCGGAGATACCGAGCTTTGCACGTTATTTTTACGTACACCATGGCGTGAAGGTTTAAATGGTCGTCTATTGTCTAAAGCGCGCTTTTTAATGATGGCAGAGCATCGTCATCGTTTCGCTGATGTAGTATTTGCCGAAATGCGCGGTGTTTCCGATGCAGAAGGGAACTCACCTTTTTGGCAATGGTTAAAAGATAACTTTTTCTCGATTGATTTTATTCATGCTGACTATCTAACAGGGATCGGAGCAAAAGGCTTTATTGCGGACTTAATGCCTAAACTTCCGATATACGTCAATTTACTGAGCAAAGAAGCCCAAGCGGTCATAGGTCAAGTTCATGACAACACGCGTCCTGCATTACGTTTGCTAGAAAATGAAGGTTTTTCATGCCGTGGTTATGTCGATATTTTTGATGCAGGCCCGACGGTTGAATGTGATGTACGTAATGTTGAAACGGTTCGCCACTCAAAGCGTTATATCGTTGAAATTAACGATCATCAAAGTGAACAGCAGTGCCTAGTGGCGAATACATCATTTACTGATTTTCGTGCGGTTGCGAGCCCACTGGAAATCAATGATAAAGCGCAAACCGTGGTTATGACGCAAGAGGTCGCTGATACTCTCATGGTTAATACCGGTGAGCCTGTGCGCTTTATTGAGCTGTAAAACTACGAATATAAAGAGGGGAGAAAAGTATGAGTCAATGGATTGCGGGTCAATGGGTCGATGGTTTAGGTGATGAGATGGCATCGCTCAACCCCTTTACTGATGAAGTGATTTGGCAAGGCCGAGCCGCGACAAGTGAGCAAGTCTCGCAAGCGGTGAATGCCGCGCGTGAAGCGTTACTTCAATGGCGTCATACTTCCCTTGTTGAGCGCCAAACCATCGTGGAAAAATTTGCTGAGCTGGTGAAAGCCAATAGTGAAAATATTGCCATTACGATAGCAGAAGAAACGGGTAAACCGTTATGGGAGACGCGAACAGAAGCAGGAGCAATGGTGGGGAAAGTGGCGATTTCTTTACGTGCTTATCATGAACGGACAGGCCAACGCGAGAAAGATATCGCAGGTACCACAGCAGTTGTACGTCATCGACCATTAGGGGTGATGGCTGTATTTGGGCCTTATAATTTCCCCGGTCATTTACCCAATGGCCACATCGTACCTGCATTGCTTGCAGGTAATACGGTGGTATTCAAACCTTCTGAATTAACGCCTAAAACGGCTGAAGTTGTAATGAAACTCTGGCAACAAGCCGGATTACCTGATGGGGTTATTAATCTTGTGCAGGGAGCTCGCCCAACTGGAGAGGCACTTGCGGCTTCAAAAGATATTGATGGTTTATTATTTACGGGCAGTGCCAATACTGGGCATATTCTGCATCGCCAATTTGCAGGTCAACCGGGCAAGATGCTGGCATTAGAAATGGGGGGGAATAACCCGATGGTGATCTCCAATGCTTATGGTGATCTCAATGCTACCGTTTATACCATTTTACAATCTGCTTTTATCAGCGCAGGACAACGGTGTACTTGTGCTCGCCGACTATACTTACCCTTGGGTAGCGAAGGGGATGCGTTGTTGGCAGCTTTAGTGGAAGCAACCAAAGCGATTGTGGTCGATGGACCATTTGCCGAGCCTGCACCGTTTATGGGGCCTCAAATCTCCCGCCAAGCCGCAGACAATATTGTGCAAACTCAACGACAATTAGTATCGCTTGGTGGCGAAGTATTGGTAGAGGCAAAGCGCGGACAGGGAGCGGTGGTTACACCTGGGATCGTTGATGTTACGAATATCGAAAATTTACCCGATGAAGAATACTTTGGCCCATTATTGCAGGTAGTGCGTTATCAAGATCTTGCTCAAGCCGTGTGTCTTGCGAACGACACCCGTTATGGCTTATCAGCCGGGCTTGTATCAACCGATGATAGTGAATGGCAATATTTTATTGATCATATTCGCGCGGGGGTTGTAAATCGTAATCGCCAGTTAACGGGAGCGAGTGGAGATGCACCGTTTGGTGGCCCAGGAGCATCTGGTAATTTACGCCCAAGTGCTTACTACGCTGCTGATTATTGTGCTTACCCAATGGCATCAATGGAAGGTGAGGCAACATGCTTACCTGAGCAGTTATCTCCGGGTATTTCACTCTGAGACTAATAGGTTCACTGTATTACTTACAGTAAGGATTGTGCAGCATGGAACAATTATTTACCGCGTTATGGCAAGATTATACTCAGCGATTATGCCCTTCAGCGCTGAATATTCGGCAATTACTTACCGAAGATGCGCCACTTAGAAATGATCATATTGCGTTGCGTACTTTTGCACTACCGAAATGTGGTTTAGCAAGATTAGCGGCCCCTTTTATTGCGGTAGGTTATAAACCCAAAGGTCGATATCATTTCAAAGCGAAAAAGTTATATGCAGAGCACTTTGAACATCCCGATCCTGCTGCGCCTAAAGTATTTATTAGTGAACTGCAATTAGGATTATGTTCAACAGAGTTACAAACAGAAGTACGTCAGCTTGTCGATCAAGTTGATGATGCTTATTTTGCTGATCCTGCTTTTCTTTCTCAAGGTAAACCATGGCAATTAAGCCGTGATAGTTATCAGTTTTTAAATGCAGAAAGTGAATATGCAGGGTGGGTGGCAGCGCATGGTTTTGGTGCTAATCATTTTACTATTGATATTAATCAGCTTGAGCAATTTAATGAAATTTCTGAAGTGAACCATTTTCTCGAATCAAGTGGTTTTGACATTAATCAGGCGGGAGGTGCGGTAAAAGGCGATCCTACTGTGATGTTAGAGCAATCAGCAACCATGGCTGATAAAGTCATGGTCACGTTTTCTGATGGTGAGATGTTGGTCTCTGGCGGATTTTATGAGTTTGCTAAACGTTATTTACAGCCTGATGGTGAGATTTATACCGGATTTGTTGAAGCTTCGGCAGATAAGATCTTTGAAAGTACTTATAACTCTTGAACAGTGTAAACAAGGCAATAAAAAGCAGCCAATTGGCTGCTTTTTTTTAAATCTGTTAATTATCGAGGGGCGATCCCCAAATACCACTGTCTTCAACAGGACAGCGACGTAAACCTGTTTGCTGTTCTAAATAACAACGACGGTCACTAAAGCCTGTCATCTCAATAGTTGTAGGTTGAGGAGCGATAGCACCAGGTACAGTGGTGTAGCTATTCGGGGCAAAACGTTCAATATCCATATAAAAACCAAAAAAAGATGAACTCCATTCATTGCTTGAATTTAGCATTTAATTTGAGCAATACAAATTAATTAATGGCATTAATGACACACTTTTTAAAGGTATTTATGGGGGGATTATTAATCAATAAGAAATAAAAAAGCCGCAACAGTGTGCGGCTTTTTTCGTACGGTTAAAGACGTTAAAAATTAACGCGTACCGTAAACAACAATCGTCTTACCGTGAGCAGAGATAAGGTTCTGCTCTTCAAGCATTTTCAGAATACGACCCACTGTTTCACGAGAACAGCCAACAATTTGACCGATTTCTTGACGAGTGATCTTAATCTGCATGCCATCAGGGTGCGTCATTGCATCTGGTTGTTTTGCAAGATTTAGCAATGTCTGTGCGATACGACCTGTAACGTCTAAGAATGCCAAATCACCTACTTTCTGGCTTGTCACTTGTAGGCGACTTGCCATTTGAGCAGATAAGCGCATCAGAATATCAGGGTTAACCTGAATTAACTGACGGAATTTTTTGAATGAAATTTCTGCTACTTCACAAGGACTTTTCGCACGAACCCAAGCAGTACGCTCTTGATCTTCTTCGAATAAGCCAAGCTCACCAATAAAGTCACCTTGGTTTAGGTAAGAAAGGATCATCTCCTTACCTTCTTCATCCTTGATTAGTACAGCAACAGAACCCTTCACAATGTAGTACAACGTTTCTGCTTTCTCACCTGCGTGGATCAGCGTACTTTTCGATGGGTACTTGTGAATATGACAATGGGAAAGAAACCACTCTAAAGTTGGATCTGTTTGCGGTTTACCTGGAACCATATTACTAACTTCCTCTGCATTTGTTGCCCAACAGCATTGGTTTCTTTTCTAACTTTTATCACGAGAAAAAAAACTGCCTACTGATAGGGTATCCATTCAGCCGCTGGGCTGCAAGCTAACTTGAATAAGTTAGAGTGTATCCTTTTTCTGCGCCTTTTTCTTGATATTGATCTAGTAGATTCGTTCATTTCATATGGATAACTGTGCACAGGATCACAATGCGGCGAGATAATTTTAAGTGGTGCGATAAGTAATGATTATTACGACGATTTTTAGAGAGGAAAAAAGTTGTTATTAAGGCGGAGAATTAGGATTTACATTCATTATTTAATCAATAAGACTAGAGACAATTATTGGGCGTTTGAATAAGGATTAAGCGATGCAGTCCCGAGTAAAATGGGTAGAAGATATGACTTTTTTAGGTCAATCTAGCTCCGGTCATAGTGTAGTCATGGATGGTAATGGAGGGGATAAAGCTCCAAGTCCAATGGAATTGGTATTAATGGCGGCGGGAGGGTGTAGCTCAGTAGATGTTGTCAGTGGTTTACAATCCCAAGCGCAAAATATTGTGGGTTGTGAGGTTCTTATTTCAGCTGAGCGTCGAGAGCAAGCGCCACGTTTGTTTACCGCAGCCAATTTGCATTTTATTGTTTCAGGTTTTGATTTAAATGAAACCTTAGTGGCTAACACCATTGCTGATTCTTTAGAGAAATATTGCTCTGTATGCTTGATGATTGCTGAAAAGGTTAAGTTGACTCATTCGTATGAAATCATCACTGCTTAATAATGATTGAGATGAAAAAGGTTGGTGTTTGTGCCAACCTTTTTTCTATTTATTTTCGTTTGTGCAAACTTAACTGATTTTCCCTGTATTAATCAGTTTCTCGATAAGGGGGCGCATGATCAATTCCATTGCAAAACTCATTTTTCCACCAGGGACGACAAGCGTGTTATGACGTGACATAAATGAGCCTTGGATCATGGAAAGTAAATACGGAAAATCGACATTATTTAAACCGCGAAATCGGATCACAACAAAGCTTTCATCTAAGCTTGGGATCCCTTTGGCACTCACCGGGTTTGAGGTATCAACGGTTGGTACACGTTGAAAGTTGATATGTGTGCGTGAAAATTGCGGAGTTAAATAATTTAAGTAATCGTCCATGGAGCGAACGATTGACTCCATCACCGCTTCGCGAGAGTGCCCTCGATCTCTCGTGTCACGAACAATTTTTTGGATCCACTCCAAGTTAACAATGGGTACCATTCCAATAAGAAGATCAACATGCTGTGCGACATGGATCTCGCCATCGACAACCCCACCATGTAAGCCTTCATAAAAGAGTAAATCAGTGTTTTCTGCTAACTGTTGCCACGGAGTAAACGTTCCGGGCATTTGGTTGTAGGGTACGGCTTCGTCAAATGTGTGTAGATAACGGCGAAAGCGGCCAGTGCCATCTTCACCATATTGTTTGAAAAATTGCTCTAATTGGGCAAAGTCATTGGCTTCTGAGCCAAAATAGCTGATATGTCGACCTTGCTCTTTAGCTTTGCGGATCTCAGTGTCCATTTCAGGGCGGGTATAGCGATGGAAGCTATCGCCTTCTAGCCATGCCGCATTAATGTTCATCATATTGAACATCTTTCGGAATGCTTCAGAAGTCGTCGTGGTTCCTGCTCCTGATGAACCAGTAACTGCAATAATAGGATGTTTTGCAGACATGACTAACCTTGTCGTTGTTGATTATCGAAAGATAAATGAGAAAGCAGGCAATAATAAAATTACCTGATCGGGCAACAATGCTACTACAAGTTAACAGGGATGTCGGGATTGAAAAGTGAAACTGCTAGCGGAGGCAAGTTTTGAGTCGTAACTCTCTGGGCACGACTCACATTAATAAAACTTATTGCAACTGATTGCGTAATTTTATGTCGACAGATTCATGCAATTCAGAAAATACAATCACAGCATCACCGGATTTCAGTTGCTGCATCACGTAATTCACTTTGTTTTCTAAGCTCATTTCAACTTCACCGTAATCAGTGCCTTCACGTAGCACAAATTGTTCAATCAGGTTAGTCAGTGTTTCTGGGGCGATATCTTGCCAAGGAATGATCATTTTATGTCTCGTCGACTGCGTTACTGATACGCGCAGTATATGATAAAAATATCACTAGCCCTATTGAGGAGTGGTGAGTTTGGTTTTAAACCATGTTGGAACGCTGTGTTCGAGCCAAAACGTCGGTTTAAAAATAGAACCACTAACGAACCCAACATGGCCACCTTTTTCATATAAGTTGTAGTCGATATTACTCGGCAATGGTTGTGATGGGATCACCGATTCGGTCATGAACGGATCGTCTTTGGCATGGATAATCCGCAGTGGTGTACTGATCAAGTTGAGCTGTTGAAGGCCACTACAACGTTGATAATAATCGTCAGCATCAATAAAACCATGGAGAGGAGCGGTAATGTGCTGATCAAATTGCCATACCGTATTTATCGCAGCTAATTGCTGGTGGGTGATGGGCATTTTATCTTGATGAAGTGTTATTCGTTTTGCCATTGTGCGCTTCATCGAGTTGAGTAGATATTGCTGATAGATCTTAGAAAAACCTTGTTGAATACGTGCCGAGCATGAGGCTAAATTTAATGGGGGAGACACCGCTTGAGCGGCAACGAGATCACTGTCGTCACCATATTTTGCAAGATAGTTAATCAGCATATTACCGCCAAGGGATACTCCCACTGCGATAAAAGGCCGTAGGGGGAATTGCTCACGTAACCATGTAATGAAAAAGCGTGCATCACTGACTTCACCTGAGTGATAACCTCTAGGTTGACGGTTTAGCTCACCGCTGCAGCCTCTAAAATGCATCATAACCCCAAGCCAACCTTGTTGTTTTGCAGCATATAATAGTCCATTGGCATACGGACTATGGAAGCTGCCTTCTAAACCATGGAATAGGATCATTAATGGTTTGCTATCGTCTGTAGGAGCTTCTGTCCAAGCGAGATCAAGAAAGTCATCATCAGGCGTGGTCAGTCGTTGCGTCACAGGTGTGAATAGTGGCTGGCGACGAACAAATCGCGGTAATAAGGTTTGAATGTGTGGATTTTGTAACCCTGATGCTGGCGTAAATTGAGACATGAATATCCTCTGTTACAGCGAAAAATGGGATAAAGGGGGGTGGCGTAATAACTCGGCAATGGTTTTTAAGCCAAAGATCAATTGCTGTTGGTTTAGCGGTGAGCTAATGGCGAGCCGTACTGCTGGTTGAATATGATTACCTCTAGGAGTAAATAATTCTGCTGATTTAACTATGACTCCACGGGCTGTTGTTGCCGCCATAAAATCACTTAAGCGCCAGTCTTCTGGTAATTGCAGCCAAACATGAAAACTATAAGTCTGGGTTGTAATGGCAAACTCACCAAGGTATTGCTGTACCAATAATTGCCGTTGTTGTATTTCAGTACGAACGGTCGTTAATACCCGATCGGCATCACCTTGAACAATTAATTCACAAGCGATAGCAGAGAGCAGTGGGCTGATCATTAAGCTGTGGTTATAGAGTGCTGCACTTAGATGTTGCTGCCACTGTTTCGGCACTTGGATGTAACCTAAGCGAAGTCCTGGTGCGAGGCATTTTGATAACCCTCCGATGTGGATTACATGTTCAGGTGCTAGGTTGATTAAAGGCGGTGGCGGTGAGGGCGGCAGTAATCCGTTGACGTCATCTTCCGCAATTAACACATTATGCTCACGACACACGCTAATCACTTCTTCACGACGAGAGAGCGGCATTGTTACCGAAGTTGGGTTTTGCTGGGTTGGTGTTAAATATATTAGCCGTGGTTGGTAGAGTTCACAGGCCGATGCGAGACTGGCAGGGATCACCCCATCTTCATCCATCTCAACACTTTTTAGGGTAATACCATGTTGACGAGCAAGGGTTAGAAAGCCGGGGTAGCAAAAGTGTTCGACTAACACGGTATCACCAGCACGACAGAAAATACTCAGCAATAATTCCGCAGCATGTTGTGCGCCTGAGGTGAAATACATCTGCTCTGATGAAACATCAATGCCTTTTTGATTTAACCATTGGCAAACGATATGACGATGATTATCGATCCCTTGTGGTGGCTGATACAACATCATGTCATTTAATTGCGAGGGATTAGCACTAATTTTTGCCATCGCTTTGCTTATCATCTCACTGCGATCAAATCGCGGAGGAATGTTATAGCCGAAATTACATTCTTCAGTCTGTAACTCTTCTAATTGATAGATCCAGTGATGGTTTTTATTGTTATCACAGACATACGTCCCAGCCCCAATACGTGCTTCGACAAGATGACGTCGTTCCGCTTCTGCATAAGCACGTGTCACTGTACCGACGGTAACCTGTAATTGATCGGCAAGTGCGCGGTGTGTGGGGAGTTTCTCCCCAATTGCGATGTCACCTTGCTCGATAGCTCGTGCAATTCCATCTGCAATTTGACGATAAAGTGGTTCTTTAGTTTTAGCGATAAGTTGGATATTTAATAACTTTTTCTCGATTGTCATGGTGACAATAAATCCTTTGATCTTAATAACTTCCCTTGTTAGGTTAAATTGTGCGCACAAAACAACCGTATTGCCAGAGATTTTTTATGTTGTCGCGAAATAACTAAAATTGTATCGGTACAATTTCGTGGGAGATGATCTGGATAGTTTTATTTCTATCGTTTATTAAGGAAAGTGTGTGGAAGGATCAACAATCATCTCAGTTATTTTATTTGCCATATTAATGACAGGCACGCCGGGGCCTAACAATATGATGGTGACCGCCTCTGGAGCAAACTTTGGTTATTGGCGTAGTGTTCCGCATATTACGGGGATCAGTGTGGGTATGGCGAGCATGATCAGTTTACTGGCGGCAGGGCTCGGCATTATTTTTGAACGTTATCCTATGGTTCACGAGGTATTAAAAGTTGTTGGGTGTACGTACTTATTGTATTTAGCATGGAAAATAGCCACTGCTGGCAGCATGAGTAAAACAGAGCAAACAGTGAAGGCGAAACCGATGAGTGTATTCTCTGCTGCTCTGTTTCAATACGTTAATCCTAAAGCATGGATGATGTCAGCAACGGCAGTAAGCACCTTCGCCGTTAGCGGGGAGCACTATTGGTTATCGATATTAATGATTGTATCGGTATTTTTCGTGGTGGGTTTTGTTTGCGTTTCGCTATGGACTGCAACTGGAGTGGTGATACGTCATTGGCTAACATCAGAACGTCGCACGATTCGGTTTAATCAGACGATGGGAGCACTAACGGCAGCATGCGTGATGATGATTTGGTAGTGGTTGCCCTTTGTTCTAGATAACTAAAAATAACAACGCCAACGAAGTACTCGTTGGCGTTATAGGTGTTAGGCGATATTATTCGGCACTAAATTGAGATTCCATCTCTTCTAATTGCTCTTGTAACTCCATCCAAGCAACTTCTACATCTTCCAAATCCGATTTTGCATCGCCTTGCAGTTTTAATTGCTCATTCATACGGACTTTGTTCTCGGCCTCATAAATACTGCTATCGCTTAATGCGGTTTCAGCATCGGTGATGATGGCATTGAGCTTATCCATTTGCTTTTCAAGCTTGGTGATTTCTTTACGAATAGGGGCTGTTTGTTTACGGAACTCTGCCTCTAAACGTTTTTGCTCTTTACGCGATGCCGCGCTGTTATCTTTGTTGGTTTCAGGTTTTGTTGCTTGTTGATCACGGCGCTCATTACGCTGTTGCTCGGTAAGCCATTTGTGATAATCATTTAAATCACCATCAAACGGTACGACTTGGCGATCATGTACTAAATATAAGTCATCGGTTGTCGCACGTAGTAAGTAACGGTCGTGACTGACAATAACCATTGCACCTTCATAAGATTGCAGTGCCAACGTTAGTGCTTGGCGCATATCTAAATCAAGGTGGTTGGTTGGCTCATCGAGCAGTAATAGGTTAGGACGTTGCCATACAATCAGTGCTAGCACTAAGCGGGCTTTCTCACCGCCAGAAAACGGACCGACTTTTTCTAGTGCTTTATCACCAATAAAACCAAAACTACCTAAATAATCACGGAGTTGTTGCTCGGTTGCTTGTGGCGCAATACGTGCCATATGCTGAACTGGGGTATCATCAAGGTACAAGGTTTCTAATTGGTGCTGGGCAAAGTAACCAATTTTAACCCCTTGCGAATACGCCATATCACCGGCTTTCGCTGGTAAATCACCCGATAGCATTTTTATCAGAGTCGATTTACCGGCACCATTTCGACCAAGTAGGCCAATACGACTACCAGGAACAAGATTCAGGCGAATTTTTTCTAAAATCAGTAAGTCGTCATAACCTGCGGCAACTTGATCCATCATTAAGATTGGGTTCGGCAGAGCACTTGGCTCGCGGAATTCAAAACTGAATGGGTTATCAAACTGAGCCGGTAACACTTTTTCCATACGTTCGAGGGCTTTAATACGACTTTGCGCTTGGCGTGCTTTACTGGCCTTGTAACGGAAACGTTCAATGTATGACTGCATGTGCGTCATTTGCTTTTGTTGTTTCTGGTACATCGCTTGTTGTAGCACTAGTTTTTCGGCGCGTTGTACTTCAAACGATGAATAGTTACCGGTGTAACTGTGCATGGTTTGATTTTCAATATGGATAATGCGGTTAACCACAGGATCTAAGAAATCGCGGTCATGGGAAATTAACACCAAGGTACCACGGTAGCTTTGCAGCCATTTTTCCAGCCACATTACTGCATCTAAATCTAAGTGGTTAGTTGGCTCATCGAGTAGTAGCAGATCAGAGCGGCATAATAGCGCTTGAGCAAGGTTAAGGCGCATACGCCAACCACCCGAAAATTGAGTTAGGTTCCATTGCATCTGGTGCTGTGAAAAGCCGAGGCCGTCAAGTAATTCAGCCGCACGAGCATTGATACTATAGCCACCAATGGTGTCCATTTTACCGTGAAGCTCTGCGACTTTAGTACCATCATCAGCTTGTTCTGCGGCAAGGAGTTGGCGTTCAAGTTCACGGTATTCACGGTCGCCATCAATGACATACTCAATAGCTGCGCGCTCTAACGCTGGTGTCTCTTGAGCAACCCATGCCATTTCCCAGTTACTCGGAAATTGGCAGTTGCCAGCATCTAAGCTGAGTTCATTTTTCAGTAAAGCGAACAGGGTCGATTTACCACAACCGTTTTTACCGACAAGACCGACTTTGTCGCCCGGGTGGATCGTTGAAGTGGCGTTTTCAAGTAATACTTTGCCACCACGTAGAAGTTGGATATCTGAAAAGATAATCATCAATATTGCCGGGGTCTTGCCCGCTCCACTAAATAAACTGGACTTATGGGCAGAAGTCTAACTCAAACAGCGCAGAGTGGCTAACATCTCTCTATTGCTTTAGGTTACGTTTTGCTGAACAAATGATAAACAAAAGATCATGTTTGTTAACAATTAGGTATGATGGAATAATACTGAGCAAGTCCTTATTGTTGCACATGATGAATATGAACGATTGTCAAAGGATGTTATGACACGACAAAACTTACCATCAATTCTCATTATTTTTGCTCATCCTGATCCTGATGAGTCCGTTGCTAATCGCGCAATGTTGCAAGATATTGAGCTATTAGGTCACGTTACTGTGCATGATTTATATGCCACGTACCCCGATTTCTTTATCGATGTTGTCGCAGAGCATGAGCTGATCGCGAGTCACGACATCATTATTTTCCAGCATCCGCTCTATATGTATTCCTGCCCATCATTGTTGAAAGAGTGGTTTGATAGAGTGTTAAGCAAAGGCTTCGCTCACGGTGACGGTAATGAAACCGTGGGTAAATATTGGCGCTCGGTGATCACGACTGGCGGTGGAGCAGAAGCTTATAGTCCGGATGGTTATAACCGTTATGGTATTGATACCATTTTAAAGCCATTTGAAATTTGTGCTGATCTTTGCCAAATGCATTGGTTACCGCCACTTATCTTGCACTGGGCAAGACGCGTCACGCAGGATGAATTAAACCAACATGCACGCGCATACCAATCATGGTTAGCGAACCCTTTGATTATTGAGCCTCGAATTAGCTTAACGAAGAAGGAGACCAACAATGACCAATGATTTCCTTGTTCTAAGTGTGGTTTTTTTGGCCGCAGCTATTATTGCCGTCCCTTTGGCGCAAAAGCTTGGCTTAGGTTCAGTGTTAGGCTATTTGATTGCGGGTATTGCCATTGGCCCTTGGGGCTTAGGCTTGATCTCCGATGTTGATGCTATCCTCCATTTCTCTGAATTTGGCGTTGTGTTGTTACTGTTTCTGATTGGTTTAGAGCTTAATCCGAAAACACTGTGGCAAATGCGTAAACCCATTTTAGGGTTAGGTGGTGGGCAGGTGGTGATCACCAGTGGGGTTATTGCCGTAGTGGTTATGAGCCTTAATGGCTTTTTACCTTCGCTGACGTGGCGTGATTCAGCCGTGATTGGCATGGGGCTGGCGTTATCTTCAACAGCAATTGCACTACGTGTAATAGAAGAGCAGCAATTATCAGGAAGTGAAACGGGGCAATCGGGTTTTGCGGTACTGCTATTTCAAGATATAGCGGTGATCCCAATGCTTGCTTTACTCCCAGCTCTCGCTGGTGGTAAAGGGGGGAGTTGGAATGATGCATTCTGGATGTTAGGGGGTATCGCCGTACTCCTTGTCGGTGGACATTTTTTACTTCGTCCACTGTTTCGTTATGTGGTGATGAGTGGTGTTCGTGAACTGTTTAATGTTGCGGCATTACTGTTAGTGCTTGGTATTGCATTGATTATGCAGGCGCTTGGATTATCCATGGCGTTAGGGGCATTCTTAGCGGGGGTGCTATTAGCTGAGAGCGAATATCGCCATGAATTAGAAATTGCGATAGAGCCGTTTAAAGGGTTATTACTGGGGCTGTTTTTTATCTCAGTGGGTATGGCGGTAAATATTGGGTTACTGTGGCAATATCCATTACAGATTTTAGCCGCGGTATTAGCATTAATCGCAGTAAAAGGCATCGTGCTCTATCTTTTAGCCCGGATATTTGGCGTAAGAGAAAAGTCACGTAGTCAGATGGCGGCGATTTTAAGTCAGGGTGGTGAGTTTGCGTTTGTCTTGTTTACTGCCGCTCGTGCTGAAGGTTTACTCGATGCGCAATTATTAGCTTTCTTGCTGGTGGTTGTAAGTATATCAATGATGACAACGCCGCTCGTATTAACGCTTCAAAATCGCTGGTTTGTGCGAAGCTTCAAAGCGAGTGAGCAACCTGAGCCAGAGTCGGATATTGTTGATCGTGCCCCCCGTGTCATCATTACAGGTTTTGGACGCTTTGGACAAGTTATAGGACGATTACTGTTTGCTAATAAAATTAAAGTAACCGTACTTGAGCGCGATCCGAGCCAAATCCAATTTTTACGCAAGTTCGGTTATAAAGTTTTTTACGGTGATGCTACTCAGTTAGATTTGCTCCGCGCAGCAGGGGCAGATAATGCGGAAGCAATTATTATCTGTACTGATGCACCGACAGAAGTCATGGAAGTGGTGGCTATGTGTCAGCAACATTTCCCGCACTTAAAAATATTAGCGCGGGCGAGAAGTCGTGTTGAAGCGCATCAATTACTAGGTCAAGGCGTTGAATGTTTCTCACGTGAAACTTTTGCTGGTGCTCTTGATTTAGGTCGCCAAGCCCTCATATCTTTAGGTATGCATCCGTATAAAGCGAAACGTGCTGAGGCACATTTTCGTAAAATAGATACACAAGCCTTACGGGACCTATTGCCGCAGCATAGTGAAGACGTCAATTTAGCATCAAGGCAAAAAGAAGCCCGTAAAGAGTTAGAAGAAATTTTCGATCGTGAAATGCGAGGTGAGGAAGAGCGCCATCATGGTTGGGATTAAGCTAGCGCTTGTGTGATGATCAAGGAAAGAGCAGGATGATAAAAAAACGATTTATCGCAGGGGCTGCATGCCCTAGTTGTCAAACCATCGATACTTTACGCTGGTGGCAACAAGATGATGTTGAATATGTCGAGTGTGTGGCTTGTGATCATGCAGATACACGGGTGCCACAATCGGTACAAGAAAGTGAACAACTTTCGTCAACGACCAAACAACAAGTGATAGGTGTTTTCAAACCTGACTAATACGGAATTAGCATCATTGCCATATTATCCTGTATGATGTCGAGCAAAACTTATCACCCCAAGCTCAAATTTTGGAGTAAACATGAAAGTCGCTAAAGACACAGTAGTAAGCTTAGCTTACCAAGTGAAAACTGAAGATGGTGTAGTTGTAGATCAATCAACAGTTGAAGCTCCACTTGATTACCTTCACGGTCATAACAATCTAATTCCTGGCCTTGAAGCAGCGCTTGAAGGTCATGTAGCTGGCGACAAGTTCGAAGTAACTGTTGCTCCTGCTGACGCTTACGGCGAGCACATGGACGAAATGGTTCAACGTGTTCCTGCAAACGTATTCCAAGGTGTTGATGAAATTACTGTTGGTATGCGTTTCCTAGCAGATACTGATCAAGGTCCAATCCCTGTTGAAGTAACTGAAGTTGATGGCGATCACGTAGTTGTTGATGGTAACCACATGCTTGCTGGTCAAACGCTAGGTTTTGATGTTGAAGTTGTTGCAGTACGCGCAGCGACTGAAGAAGAAATTGCACACGGTCACCTACATCAAGGTGGTGGTTGTTGTGGCGGCGAAGGCGGTTGTGGCGATCACGGTAACAGTGACGAAGGTTGCTGCGGTGGCGAAGAGAAAGGCGGTTGCTGCTCTCACTAATATCATTTGATGATATCAATAAAAAAGGAAGCTTAGGCTTCCTTTTTTGTTTTCATTTTTTAGTCAAACACGATTAATAGTGTGGCGGCGGAGTTTCTTCCGACTCGCTAGCCATATTTGGTGCTTGCATGCCTTTTACCTTACCCACTAAAAATCTCATCTGAACTTCCATGCGGTCAATCATGAACTGTTGTTTGGTAAGGGCATCATTAAGATCATCAATAGTTTGCTCTTGAAAGGCTTGTTTCATTTCAAGTTCATCAATACGGTGTTGTAATTGTTCAATCTCAGTCATGGTCGTTTTCAATCGGTTGACCAGGCTTGGGCAAATCCAGATGATGATCCAGAGATGACGTTACCTGTTGGGCTAATAGCGACATCATACACCACTGCTGTAGCGGGTCGAGTGTCTTGCTGACGTTCCGCCTTCCAACTACCGATATTTTTCCCATCCGATGTTTGCCATAACTCCACTCGGCGTGAGGGAGTGCCAGTTGCTACCATTGAACCATCATCAGAAAAACGCGCACTCGAAAGGGTTTGTTGGCGAAGGGTAATGTCTAGCTCTGATACTTTCTTGCCGTTGGTTAAATCCCAAATAAAGACGTCATTGGTGCCATCGGCAGTCAGGGCAAATTTTCCATCTCGTTGTAGTGCGACTCGAGTAATGCGACTTTTATGAGGGAAACCATACAAGATTTGTCCTGTTCGGGTATCCCATAAATAGCCATTATGATCATTGCCGCCGGATAGCGCGTAACGGCCATTAGGAGAGAGAGCGACACTATTAACTTTCTCTTGATGAGCTAAAAACTCAAGTCGTCTTCCTGTGCTAATATTGATAAATAAGGCCTTACCATTACTTAGCGCTAATAAGATGTCGTCGCCATTATTGGCAATAGCGACATCTCTAATGGTAGTGTCATCAATCGACCATAAACCTTGTGCTTGGGACCAGCCAAGATCCCAAATAGCAAAATTTTGTGCTGTGGCCGTGATAGCAAAACGTTTATTGTCAGAAATATGGCTACTTATCACCGTACTGTGATGTTGATCTTGAGAACCAAAATCAGCTAACTTTTTGTTTTGATGTAAGTCCCATAGCACGATACCTTGTTCGATTGCAGCAACTATTGCAAAACGACCATCTCGGCTAAGGCTAAAACTGGTTGCACCTTGTGGGGCTAATTGCCAGCGTTGGACTTCTGAGCCAGAAAAGAAACAACCACTCAAGGTCAAAGTGGATAAAAATAAACAAAATGAAAAAAAAGTTTTATACATTAAGCTCTTGTTCCGCTTGCATAGGGTAACTAGTAGAGTAAATTAGTCTGATTAAATAACTGAACTGACATGCTTTTTACAGTTACTTAATCAAATGCTAGTAGTATATTGTTATAACTTTATTTTCATACTCATTCTAAAAAGTACAGTTAAAAAATGAGGCATTGCCTCACTGACTGATGGAGAAATACATGAAACCTGTTCTAAAGATGTCTGTATTGGCAGCAACAATTTTCCTCGCTGTTGGTTGTCAGGATGATAATAAAGCAGACACCAATAAGCCTGCTGAACCTGCGAAAGTAGAGCAGGTTGCTGCTAAGACTCCAGCTGCTGATGCTAAAGTTGAATTTAAAACTGAAAATCAAAAAGCAGCTTATGCAATTGGTGCATCACTGGCGCAATACCTATCAGCCAACCTTGATCAGCAAAAAGAGCTAGGTCTAGACCTAAATCGTCAAGACGTACTTCAAGGTGTTGAAGATGTATTTGCGGGTAAGAGTCGTTTAACGCAAGAGCAAACCCAACAAGCGCTTCAAGAACTTGACCAGCGCGTAGCTAAAATTGTTGAAGAAAAAGCAAAAGCTGAAGCTGAGAAAAACATAAAAGCTGGTGAAGAGTTCCGTACTAAGTTCTCGAAAGAAGCGGGTGTTGTAACAACTAAAACCGGCCTAATGTACAAGATTGAGAAAGAAGGTACAGGTCCAAAACCAACAGCAACCGATACAGTTGAAGTAAATTACAAAGGCATGCTAACTGACGGTACCGTATTTGACAGTTCTTACCAGCGTAATCAACCTGCCACTTTCCCTTTAAATCAAGTAATCCCTGGTTGGACTGAAGGCGTTCAGCTAATGCCTGTAGGTTCAAAGTTTGAGTTTGTTATTCCACCACAACTTGCTTACGGCGCTCAAGCAAACCCAAGCATTCCAGCTAATTCAACATTGGTTTTCCAAGTTGAGCTACTAAGTATTAAAGGTGATAAAACTGCAAAACCTGCAGCGGCACCAGCTGAAAAACCAGCAGCTACAGAGACAAAAACACAATAGTTGAGCAATATTTACCAATAAATATGCTGATAAATATCAAGACCCGACTTATGTCGGGTCTTTTCTTTTTAATTATCTGATAAACTTACTAGCAATATTTTAAATTTTATTGATTCTATTTAATACATAAGTTGAATGTATAAGTCGTATTAATAGTATTGATTGCAACATGGAAGATTGAAAAGTGGTTTCAACTGATAACTTTGGTTCAGAGGTGATGGTCGACAGTGATATCGTCGATAGCCGAATCTTCTCTGAGCATGATTATATTATTCTTCGCTCTTATGAAGCCGTTGTTGATGGTTTAGCAGCGTTAATTGGTCCCTTTTGTGAAATCGTGCTCCATTCATTAGCCGATCTCAACACCTCTGCGATTAAGATTGCTAACGGAGAAAATACCGGCCGTAAAGTTGGCTCGCCAATCACTGATCTTGCATTACGCATGCTACGCGATATTGAAGGTTCTGAGCGCAATTTTTCTCGTGCTTATTTCACCCGTGCTAAAGGTGGTGACTTAATGAAGTCAATCACGATTGCCATTCGTAACGGTGAAAATAATATCATTGGCCTGCTGTGTATAAACGTTAATTTAGATGCCCCTTTCTCTCAAATTCTGCAGTCGTTTATGCCTACTGATGAAGCTAAGCAAGCGGCATCAACCGTTAACTTTGCCAGCGATGTTGATGAGCTCGTTGATCAAACGGTAGAACGTACTATCGAAGAAATTAATGCAGATAAAAACGTATCAAATAATGCCAAAAACCGTCAAATCGTGATGGAGTTGTTTGATAAAGGCATTTTCGATATTAAAGATGCGATTAATCGTGTTGCAGATCGTTTAAATATCTCCAAACACACTGTGTATCTGTATATTCGCCAGCGAAAAACCGAGGATGGTGAGAAGTGAGTTTAACTTACGCTATCGTGGTCAATGGTCCTGCATACGGAAACCAAACCTCACGTTCAGCTTATCAATTTGCAAGTGCATTAATTGAAGAAGGACACGTATTACAACGCGTGTTTTTTTATCAAGATGGCGTGTTAAATGGCTCTGCATTAACGGCACCAGCATCCGATGAATTTGATCTTGTGGCGGCATGGCAAGCATTAGCTAAAACGCATAATGTTGAATTGCAAACCTGTGTGGCTGCCGCATTGCGTCGCGGTATTGTCAGTGAACAAGAAGCAGAGCAAAACCAATTATCTGCTGTCAATCTTGCAGATGGCTTTGAACAGGTAGGGCTTGGTGGTCTTGCTGAAGTCTTGTTAACGGCAGATCGCGTCATACAATTTTAGTGGTATAGATATGAATTCACTGGGTTTTATCTTTAGAACTTCACCACATGGCAACAATAGTGGGCGAGAAGGGCTAGATGCTGTATTGGCAAGTTCGGCTTATACTGAAGAGTTGTCACTGTATTTTATTGATGATGGTGTATTTCAGTTATTAAAACAGCAGCAGCCACAAGCAATTTTAAGTCGAGATTATATTGCAACATTTAAAATGCTTGAACTTTATGATGTTGAAAATATTTATGTGAATGCAGAATCACTCCGTGCGCGCGGACTAACAACAGATGATTTGATCATCGATGTGATTGTTTGTGAACAAGCACAATTAATAGAAAAAATGCATCAATGTCGACAACTTCTTACATTTTGAGGTCGTAATGCTTCATACCGTTACTCGCTCACCCTATCAAAGCCAATCTTTGGCCCAATGTTTAGCATATGTTGCCGCTGGTGATGAAATATTGCTGTTAGAAGATGCTGTGATCGCCAGTTTGGCAAAAAATAATTATTTAAATGTAATAAAAAATATTGGCGTAAAAATTTATTTACTTGAGGCTGATCTCATTGCACGTGGATTACAAGGTAAATGTGATGAGAATCTTAATGTTATTGATTATAAAGGCTTTGTTTCGTTAACCGTTAAGCATGAGCAGCATATGAAATGGGCGTGAATAAGTATGATATTAGCCTTAAAAGTGATAAAAAACGGATTGTTTAAGAAATGATCACTTGATTGATCGTTGGTTAGATCTTGACACCCTAGGGTGCGATGCCTAAAATTTCGCGTCCTCCTGTTGTTGGGAGGCAGATTTTTCACCTTACGAAAGTAATATTCAGGAGCTATTTAATGGCAACTATTAACCAGTTGGTACGTAAGCCACGTGCTAAGCAAGTTGTAAAAAGCAACGTGCCAGCACTAGAAGCGTGCCCACAAAAACGTGGTGTATGTACTCGTGTTTACACTACTACACCTAAAAAACCGAACTCAGCATTACGTAAAGTATGTCGTGTTCGTCTAACAAACGGTTTCGAAGTAACATCATACATCGGCGGTGAAGGTCACAACCTTCAGGAGCACTCAGTTGTTCTTATCCGCGGTGGTCGTGTTAAAGACTTACCGGGTGTTCGTTACCACACTGTTCGTGGTGCACTTGACTGTGCAGGCGTTAATGACCGTAAACAAGGTCGTTCTAAGTACGGTGTGAAGCGTCCTAAGTCTTAATGGATTCCGTTAAGTAAGGCCAAACACTAAAATTATTTAATTTTGAAGAAACTGAAAAGTTTTGGATAACCTGAAGAAGACAACGGAGATAATCCATGCCACGTCGTCGCGTAATCGGTCAGCGTAAGATCCTTCCAGATCCTAAATTCAAATCAGAATTGCTGGCAAAATTCGTTAACATCCTTATGGTTGACGGTAAAAAATCTACTGCAGAAAAAATTGTTTACTCTGCACTAGAAACTATGGCTGAGCGTTCTGGTGAAGAACACCTAGCTGTATTTGAAAAAGCTCTTGAAAATGTACGTCCAGCGGTAGAAGTTAAGTCTCGCCGTGTGGGTGGTTCAACTTACCAGGTGCCTGTAGAAGTACGTCCAGTACGTCGTAATGCACTAGCTATGCGTTGGTTAGTTGAAGCTGCGCGTAAGCGTGGTGAAAAATCTATGGCTCAGCGTCTAGCAGGCGAAATGCTTGATGCGGCTGACAACAAAGGTTCTGCTGTTAAGAAACGTGAAGACGTTCACCGTATGGCAGATGCGAACAAAGCGTTCGCACATTACCGCTGGTAATATAGCTGGTAATACCGCTTGGGCACGGCAGGTTTTCCTGCTGTGCCTAAACCATATTCTAAGGTTCACCTTAGTAAGAGGATACAACCGTGGCACGCAAAACGCCTATCGAGCGCTACCGTAATATTGGTATCTGTGCTCACGTTGACGCCGGTAAAACAACAACGACCGAGCGCATCCTGTTTTATACAGGCCTATCTCACAAGATTGGTGAAGTACACGACGGCGCTGCTACTATGGATTGGATGGAGCAGGAGCAAGAACGTGGCATCACGATCACCTCTGCTGCAACAACCACCTTTTGGCGCGGTATGGACAAGCAGTTCGACGAGCACCGAATCAACATCATTGATACTCCAGGACACGTAGACTTCACCATTGAAGTTGAACGTTCACTACGTGTATTAGATGGTGCTGTTGTTGTGTTCTGTGGTTCTTCAGGTGTAGAGCCTCAGTCAGAGACTGTATGGCGTCAAGCTGATAGATACGAAGTACCACGCATGGTTTTCGTTAACAAGATGGACCGTACTGGTGCCGATTTCCTTCGCGTTATCGAGCAAATTAAAACCCGTCTTGGCGCAAACCCAGTACCTATTCAACTGAATATTGGTGCTGAAGATGAATTTAAAGGTGTAATTGACCTGATCAAAATGAAGGCCATTAACTGGTCAGAAGTTGATCAAGGGACTAGTTTTACCTATGAAGACATTCCTGCTGAGTTATTAGAAGAAGCAGAAGAATGGCGCATGAATTTAGTTGAGTCTGCCGCTGAAGCGAATGACGAACTAATGGATAAATACCTTGAAGAAGGCGAACTGACTGAAGCTGAAATTAAAGCTGGTCTTCGTCAACGTACACTCAACAACGAAATCGTACTCGCGACTTGTGGTTCTGCATTCAAGAACAAAGGTGTTCAGGCAGTACTTGATGCAGTTGTTGATTTCCTTCCTTCACCAACAGAAGTAAAAGCAATTACTGGTGAAGATGAAAACGGTAACCCTGTTGAACGTCACTCAGATGACAATGAACCTTTTGCTGCTCTTGCGTTCAAAATTGCAACAGACCCGTTTGTAGGTACGTTAACATTCATGCGTGTTTATTCTGGTGTTGTAAATTCAGGTGATACTGTCTTTAACAGCATTAAAGATAAACGTGAACGTTTAGGTCGCATTGTTCAAATGCATGCGAATAAGCGTGAAGAGGTCAAAGAAGTGCGTGCTGGCGATATCGCTGCAGCTATTGGCCTTAAATTTGCGACAACAGGTGACACCCTATGTGATCAAAATCATAAAGTGATTCTTGAGCGCATGGACTTCCCTGAACCAGTAATTCAGATCGTTGTTGAGCCTCGTTCAACAGCCGATCAGGATAAGATGGCAATCGCGCTAGAAAAATTAGCGATGGAAGATCCATCTTTCCGAGTAGAAATTGATAATGAATCTGGCCAGACATTAATTTCTGGTATGGGTGAACTTCACCTTGATATCATTGTTGATCGAATGAAACGTGAATTTAGCGTTGACTGTAATGTGGGTAACCCACAAGTTGCTTACCGTGAAAGTATTCGTGGTACAACGGAAGTCGAAGGTAAATTCATTCGCCAAGCTGGTGAAACGGGTGGGCGTAACCAATATGGTCACGTTTGCTTACGATTAGAACCAACTGAGCCTGGTGAAGGTTTCGTATTCGTAGATGAAATCGTGAATGGTAGCGTGCCGAAAGAGTATATCACGGCTGCTGCGATTGGTATCGAAGAACAAATGAAGAGTGGTGTGCTTGCTGGCTACCCAATGGTTGATGTTAAAGCAACGCTGTTCGACGGTTCATTCCACGAAACTGATTCTAACGATATTGCATTTAAAATCGCAGGTTCAATGGCATTAAGACAAGGTGCGCTACAAGCAAACCCTGTATTGCTTGAGCCTATGATGAAAGTTGAAATTACCACGCCTGAGGATTGGATGGGTGATGTTGTTGGCGATCTTAACCGTCGTCGCGGCATGATCGAAGGTATGGACGAAGGCAATGCGGGTATTAAAATTATTCGTGCACAAGTTCCATTATCGGCAATGTTTGGCTATGCAACTGATTTGCGTTCAGCAACACAAGGCCGTGCGTCTTATTCTATGGAGTTTAGCGAGTACGCTGAAATGCCAAAGAATGTTACTGACAAAATTATTGCAGAACGTAACTAATTTCATTATTGCGTCGATGGCTATTGACGCATAAAATACAAACTTCAGAGCCGTCCCCGACCTAGTAGGGGGCGTATCTTAACTAGGAAGGAACACAATTGTGTCTAAAGAAAAATTTGAACGCGTAAAACCGCACGTAAACGTTGGTACTATCGGTCACGTTGACCACGGTAAAACAACTCTAACTGCTGCTATCTGTACTACACTTTCAAAAGTGTACGGTGGTGCTGCTCGTGACTTCGCATCAATCGATAACGCTCCAGAAGAGCGTGAGCGCGGTATCA
>NZ_PYNX01000008.1:0-167760 GCF_003026755.1 Photobacterium sp. GB-50 | reverse complement strand
TATCAAAGGAGAAGCTTACAAAATGTTTTATGTTTCTGATGGGAGGTCTACTATGATGGCAATTAATTGTCCAATTAGTTACTTAAATACTAATGTTGGGGATTGAATACTATCAGACTAAATAAGCTAAGTATAAAGTTCACATACAAATAGTTATGCAAATGAGCTTACAGGGAAGTAAATAGAAGTGAAAAAAGGTGATAAAGTATTTTATACTTTTTTAGTTATTATAGTTTTAGTTAATTTTTACATATTCAGGGGTAAATGGAATGACGACAGATTTTCACAGATAGAATCTCTAAGTGCTAATTCAAACTACAGTGCGCCACCTTATGCCGAAAAATATGGCGTGGCTTTACACGGAAAGTTAGGTGCCATGTACGATTGCTTAACGAAATATCGTTTGACAAGTATTAGAAGATACACCAAAGGCAAAGTAGGTCCGTCGGGGGGTATTGATATAAAGGTTGATGAGTATGAATTGTACTTAGGTTTCAATGATGGTGAAGTAGTTACTTCTACTCTAAAAAAGTATAACCATAGAGGTGAGTTTGAGTATGTAACTAGATCGGTCGCTGTGAATTGCGATATCGAGTTGCTGAATAAATTAGAGTAACTGAACTAATATTATGCCTCCCTTATTTTTCCTAATACCTACCAGCCCGAATACAGCAGAGTCCCTAACTCGTTTCTGTCCGTGCGACCTGAAGTCGTATGAAGCGTTGTTCACCGCTTTATGAGTGAACCGTCTGTATCACCAGATGAACCTACGAGCCTGAATAAAGCAGCGGCTCGGACAATGTAACGAAACTTGGCCGTTTGGCTGAGTGGGAAAAGAATCGTGAGAGGGCGTTCCTCCTGAAAACCACAATTCGGGTAAGTGCTAGGTAGTCAGTATGATGAACGTATGTGAATCCATCCAAGGTGCGTTAAACGATGAAGCAGCGGAAGTGGTTAATACGCTGTGGCCAAAATGGCAATGAGAGTCGGAAAGAAGTTGGACAGTATTCTTTCGTGATCACAGTACTCTCCGCACTATAGTGGGCATCTAAGCTGACATTTTACGTGACATACGGAACAGGGTAAGCCTGTATCATTCCCTCTGGGAAAGCCTTTGTGGCCGATAGTGATGCAGGTATAGGAGGTCGGAAAAAGCGAAAGCTACATTGTAATGATGTAGATACAGACTCATGTCTGATCACGAAAGTGAGCCCACTTCCTACTGGTCTCCCTTTACGAGAGAGTTTGAAGAATTTTATTCAAGGAGAAAAGCAAATGGTGATCTCGAAAGAGATTAGTGCATCTTCTGACGGTGCTCAATGGCAGTCAATAGACTGGAAATCCGTTGAAGCGCACGTATTAAAGCTTCAAATGCGTATCGCAAAAGCAACTAGAGAAAAGAAATACGGTAAGGTGAACTCCTTACAGTGGCTCTTAACTCATTCTCGCTCAGCTAAGCTTCTTGCGGTTAGGCGAGTATCTCAAAACAAAGGCAGTAAAACGCCTGGAATAGATGGTGTCATCTGGAACACAGATGCACGCCGTATGAAAGCAGTCAATCAGCTTAGTCGCAAGACTTATAAAGCGAAGCCACTTAAACGTATCTACATTCCCAAAAAGAACGGCAAACTCAGGCCATTAGGCATTCCATGCATGGTTGATAGAGCGCATCAAGCACTCCACCTACTAGCACTAGAGCCTGTGTCTGAAACACTTGCTGATCCCAATAGTTATGGATTTAGATCTAATCGCAGTACTGCTGACGCAGTCAGTCAATGCTTCAAATGTTTGGCTCTAAAGAAATCAGCTAAATGGATACTTGAAGGGGATATCAAAGCCTGTTTCGACAAGATCGGCCATCAATGGCTTCTTGATAACATCGCTGTAGATAAGCGAATGTTGAAACAATGGCTAAGGTCTGGCTTTATGGACAAAGGTCTGTTCTATGATACTGATGAGGGTACACCACAAGGCGGAATCATATCTCCGACCTTGATGTTAATGACTCTCTCAGGGCTAGAGCAGTGCATAAAATCCACTGCGCTCAAAAAGAGCGCTAGAGCCAACTTTATTGGTTATGCGGATGATTTCGTGGTCACCTGCTCATCAAAGGAAGTGCTAGTGAACGATATCAAACCGTTGATTGCTGACTTTTTGGCAGAAAGAGGGTTAACCCTCTCCGTAGAGAAAACGAAGCTTACTCACATTGATGATGGCTTTGACTTTCTGGGCTTCAACCATAGGAAGTACAAAGGAAAATTGCTTATTAAGCCGAGCAAATCCAACACGCTGTTATTTTTGAGAAACCTACGTGAACTCATCAAAAAGCACGCAACCATTCCTGTTAACGATCTTATCAAGTTGATAAATCCGAAACTCAGGGGATGGGCGAATTACTATCGCCACTGTGTTGCTAAGCAGATATTCGGGTATGTCGGCCACAATCTATTCCAAGCATTATGGCACTGGGCAGTTAGACGTCATCCAACCAAGTCCAAGGACTGGGTTGTTCATAAATACTTCCTTAACCGTAAAGGCCAATGGCAATTTCACGGTTGGCAGAAAGTCATGAACATGGATTGCCTGTTTAACCTATTCCAAATAGCAAAAGTGCCCATCGAGCGACATGTAAAAATCAAGAGTGCCGCTACGCCCTTTGATCCTCAATACCAAGAATACTTGGCAAAGAGAAAATCAAAGAAGCAATGCCGCAACTCTTGGCATGAACCTGCTCTCGCTGCTTTGTAAGTTGCTGGGTGCCAATCGGTGCCTTAGTGGAGGCTTGAGCCGTATGCAGTGAAAGTTGCACGTACGGTTCTTAGAGGGACGGCACTTGGTAACAAGTGTCGTCTACTCGACACAAATGAGTTAGTAGTTAAGCTAACTCATTTGTGAACACCAAGAAAGGGGTTGATTTGTGATTCATGGCAACACTGGCCGTACGCCTAGTAATAAAACGCCTGATTCATTCAAAAAAGAGATTCAGCGTCTCATCTAAAAAAGTATTACGACTTCAGTCTTTCTGATATTGATCTAAATCGAACAACTTGTCTCGAATAGCCCAAAATCGACCATTCTTACGGGCGATTACAATTTCAGGTGGACGTAAACGGTGCTCGTTATTGGCCACTTTTGTTGGGGCGGTATCGGTGAATGGGCGGTGACGATCCACTAAATGAGGATTAATAAAACGCTTAAGAAACTCTTGCTTCTGGGTTTTATTGGAAAGCGTCCACACTTCATTAATTTCATTACCTTCATCGCCGACATAAACCACTTTTAACTGAGGTTTATCGAATTTATTCTTGCCTGGCTCTAAACGCATGTCAGTACACTTCATGATCATGGCGTCTTTAAGTTTTAACGCCTCACGCAGTTTTTTATCAGGATCAACCATGACCGCATCACAAAGATGGCAGCGTCTTGCGGCGATATCGTTATCAGCGCCACATTCTTCGCAGTATTTAGCGCGGAAACGATAACCACATTCTTCACGCTCGCCTGTTTCATCATCTTCAAAATAGCCTTGGCAACGACGTCCATAGTGCTCAACTAAAAAGCCTGCGGGATCGAGTTTGCCCCAAAAGCTGTTTTTAAAGCCACAAGCAGGGCAAGGTACCATTACGACTTCACTCTCTGAGTTGGGTTTTGGATCACCTACTTCAGGTTGGTACAAATCGTAACAGTTACCCGCATACTCCAATACTAAACAGTCTTTTTTACCATCAGCTAAACGTAAGCCTCGACCAACAATTTGCTGATATAAGCTGATAGATTCTGTTGGGCGAAGAATAGCAATTAAATCTACATGCGGCGCATCAAAGCCAGTCGTTAACACTGAAACGTTAACTAAGTATTTAATCTTTTGCGCTTTGAAATCATTGATGATGCGATCGCGTTCATCAAGAGGGGTATCACCAATCACCAACGCAGCATTTTCACCGGATAAGTAACCCATGATTTCTTGGGCGTGATTAACGGTTGAGGCGAATATCATCACACCTTTACGATCTTTGGCGTACTCAATCACTTGTTCAATGATCATTGGTGTTGCACGCTCTGATTTTCCAATCACGCTATCTAAATCGGCTTCTTTGTAGTGGCCTGTCGATGAAGGGGTAATAGATGAGAAATCATAACCAATCACTGCCATATCCATGATTTTGGGCTCGGTTAAAAAGCCTTCATCTAATAGGTAGCGGATCGGTAATTCAAAAATACAGTCTCGGAAGAAGCGATCTTGTTCAGTACGAACCTGACCTCGGGTATGGTATTTGTAAATCCAGCCCATGCCTAAGCGATAAGGTGTCGCAGTTAAGCCAAGAATTTTAATGTTTGGGTTTACGTCTTGAACGTGCTTGATAACTTTGCGATAAGCACTGTTTTCATCGTCAGGTACACGGTGACATTCATCAATGACCAATAATGAAAATTGTTCTTTGAATTTATCTAAGCTGTTTGCCATTGATTGCACAGAAGCAAATACCACTTGTTGGTCGGTTTCTTTTCGCCCTAATCCAGCAGAAAAAATAGAGGCTTTTAAACCGTAACTTTCATATTTGGCATGGTTTTGCTCTACCAACTCTTTTACGTGGGTTAACACGAGAACACGCCCACGAGCAATACGTGCAAGCTCTGCGACGACAAGGCTTTTACCTGCGCCTGTGGGTAGAGCTAATACTGCTGGGGTGTTGTGTTTACGAAAATAGTGGATAGTGGCGTTAACACTGTCTTGCTGATAAGGACGAAGGGTATACATAGAAACTATTCTGGCGTAACTGAAAACCTAACTAGTGTACATTTAACCAGTGATTTGGCAAAGCCTTCATTCATTGTTCGCAGGTGACGCTAGATGCGGTGTTTTGCCTCTGTCTAGTAGTGTTTGGTAACTATTGGTAAACTTTACATACATTATGTATCAATAAGGTTTTTGTATGTTTACGAAAACGTCGAATGTTTTCCTGAAGCGAAGCTGCGCTGCGTTATTTACACTGTCTGCAACTATGATGTTGTCGGGTTGTAGTGAGCCTCCAAAGTTAGAAAAAATCGCGGGCTATGCAGAAGGCACTAGCTACCATGTGAGTTATTGGTCTAAAGATGATGTTTCATCGGCGAAGGTACAAGCCCAGTTTAATAAAGCATTAGACGCGATTGATAAAGAATATTCAACGTATCGCGGTGATTCGTATATTTCTAAGTTTAATAAGAGCACTTCAACAGAGTGGCAACCTGCGTCGAAAGATTTTATTTATATGTTGTCTATAGCAAAGGCGATCAATAAAGAAAGTCATGGTTGTTATGATCCCACTATTCAGCCTTTATATAAACTTTGGGGCTTCCAAAGCGATAAATTAAATGTGCCAACAGCCGCCGAGATTGCAAAGGTACGTGCTGATATTGGTATTGATAAAATTGAAATAGATCCTGAACACTTACGTATTAGAAAAACCATTCCCCAGTTGCAGATTGATTTATCTTCAATGGGTGAAGGTTATGCGATTAGCCGTTTAAGCCAAATTTTAGAGTCGGATGGTGTTGAGAACTACTTGGTTGAGTTCGGTGGCGATATGAAGATCAAAGGTCATAAGCCAATGGGTGAGAAGTGGCGTGTGGCGATTGAACAACCTGTAGCGCTAAAAGACGGTATTCATCCTTATCAAATCGTGACGATTAATGATGAGAATGGCGTATCACTAAACACTTCAGGTACGTATCACCATAACTTTAAGGATGGCAAAAAAGATTACTCACATATTCTTGATGCAAGAACAGGTGCGCCGATCACTCATGATCTTGTTTCAGCATCCGTGTTTGGTAATGATCCTATTCAAGGTGATGCGTGGGCAACAACCATGCTGTGCTTGGGCCCTGATGAAGGGAAAGCGGTAGCAAATGAAGAGTCATTACCGGTTTATTATATTCAAGATGTTGATGGTGCGTTTAAGAGCTCAAAAAGTAATGCGTTGATCCAAGATAAAAACATCACATTAAGCCAGCAGAAATAAAGTGTTAGTTTAGAAATTTCAATGCGATGTTGAAATTTCTGATTTAAAAAGAAGCCTTATTTAGAGTAACTCTCTAGATAAGGCTTCGGTGTTTTAATACGCCAGCTAAACCAAACTAAACGACATATAGGGGCGTTTACGTTTGAAAGGGTAGATTAATGTTAAGGATTAATAGAAGCTATGGCTTGGTAAGTTGTAGCTTCTTTTTTATATGGATTTCACGTTAATGGAAATAAAACCAATTACTTGGCAGCAGGCAATAACAGTTCGACATCGTGTTCTATGGCCGTCGAAACCGGAGTCGTTTTGTAAAGTGGAAGGGGATGAGACAGCAACCCATTTTGGGGTGTTTATTCATAATGAGCTCGTCTGTGTGTCTTCGGTTTATATTGAAGGAAACGTAGCCCGACTTCGTAAGTTTGCCACCCTCACTGAATATCAAGGTAAAGGTATTGGTACTGCGATGATCCAAGCGCTCTTTACTTATCTAAAAACGACTGACGCAGAGCTTCTTTGGTTCGATGCTCGAACGAGTGCTATTGGTTTTTACCAGCGTTTAGGGATGACCACATCTGGTGATAGGTTTTATAAGTCAGATGTGGAAT
The DNA here is from genome assembly GCF_003026755.1 of Photobacterium sp. GB-50. Taxonomy (NCBI): domain Bacteria; kingdom Pseudomonadati; phylum Pseudomonadota; class Gammaproteobacteria; order Vibrionales; family Vibrionaceae; genus Photobacterium; species Photobacterium sp. GB-50. The sequence goes on along the minus strand of NZ_PYNX01000008.1, from coordinate 161,150 downwards.
ATGTCAAAATGGGGTGTAACTTAAACTTGCTGTGAGGTTTTTATTAACTTAACGAGTTGCGCTTGTGCCTGATCTATTGGCGAGTTGAGAAAACATATCGGCATTATGATTCTTTATTTCTATCCATATGCCATGCCGTCACTGGGATCGCTCATTTTGATGATCTGGGGAAGATGGTGGTTAAGATAGTTCGGTGTAATGAATGTTCGTTTTATTTTCTTCAAACGTTTGCTGCTGTGCTTGTCGATCAATAATCGTAGGATCATCATCGCTAAGAGCAAGAATATAAGTAATGTTATTCATCAGCAGTGTGCCATTACGGTTTAAATATATGGATTAGCGCTTCGTCCAGATGCGAGTATTGAGATCTAAATCGCTTACAATATCGATGACAAATTGTAAGTCTTGGGCAATCGCTTTAACAGACTCCAGTGAGTCCGAGGATGTAAACAATGCGGGCTCAAAGTAGTTTTTATGACTATTCATCGCGATATAAATATTATGATCGATGAATGATAATGAGACACGATTTTTAGCTTTAGTAACAAAATCGACTAATCGTTCCATCATCGCAGGCGTTAATAAGTATCGCGCTTCAATTTGATCGCTACTATAGACCGAAAAGTATTGCTCAAAGTTTGGATTTTCTAGATCTACACGTCTATTTTCGCGGTTAAACAGGTGAGATACGGCATCACCAATTGCCGTAATAAATGCGTTTTTTGCCGGTAAAATGAGTGTCTGACTATTGAAGTGTTTATTGGCATCGGCAATAAATAAAATGCCATGAAAAATGGTTTCCCATTCCTCGCGTTTTTCTTTTTGATTCACGCGCTGCTTTTTAATTTGTGTCTCTAACTCTGAAAAACGCAGTGTCGTTTTTCCGATTGTACCTTGGACAAAGTCTTCACCACGAAAGCTATCATAATGCTGTGGAAAGAGTTGGCAGGCTTTATAGTCTTGTTCGGAAACAGAGCCGAGAGGCTGATAATCAAAACTCTCATTGATGTTAGCGAGTAGGGCGGTAACCACTTTTTGTTTATAACTGACGCAGTATTGTTGCTTCTGTTTTGAAAAGCGTACCAGCATAAAAATAGCAACAATAAAACTTGCGATAATACCCAAAGGTAAGGCATTAAAATGAAGTGCAGTTGGGATCGCAATAGCAGCTGTAATACCTCCAACCGCAAGCGCAATCCATAACTGTTTAACGACATGTAAGCGAGTAGACTCTAGTGACGACAGCTGTGTTCTCAGCTTTTGTTCGTATAAGGCTGAAATACGATCTTCCATGGTGAAACCTAATTATTGGGTTATTTATTATTAAACAGTTCAGCAGCATTGACGTTTTGACGCTCTACTTCTGGAATATCAAACAAAGGTAATGTGGTTAGCTTCATGTGGTTAGCGATGATGCTTGATGGAAACATCTCTACAGCATTATTGAAATTAGTGACAGATGCGTTAAAAGTACGACGCGCTGCAGACAGTTGAGCTTCAATTTCATTCATGGAACGCATTACAGTATCAATATTCTCGTTGGCTTTTAGTTCTGGATACGCTTCAACAGCCATGCGGAAATGAGAGAGTGCAGTGCTAACTTGCTTGTCTAGAGCGGCTTTCGCATCTGTGCTGGTGGCATTGCTTGCTTGGCTACGAAGCTCTGTTAATTCCGTTAATACCGATTTTTCATGTTGCATATATGCTTTGGCGGTTTCAATTAAATTTGGTAGTAAGTCAAAACGTTTTTTTAGCATTACATCAATGCTTGATTCTGCATTGGCAACTTGGTTCTTTTTACCAATTAAACCGTTACGTAGGCTGATGTAGGCAAGGGCAATAATAACAATAACGCCGATAGTGATGAAAAGACCCATAAAATTCCTTGGTATTTATATTGAAAAGACGTGATATAGCATTATAAATAAGCACGTAATTAATTGATATGCTTGTTTATATTTAAGGGGTTACGAAAAAGCCCTGCGAATGGCAAGGCTTTAGACGTGGTTCAATCCATTTTTACATAAAGTAAAGGGAGGCCGTTACGATGCGACGTGAAGTGGCATCGTCTTTTCAGCAAGGTTTTTGGTCATAACACAGAACTGGCGACGTGGCACAAAGCCATGGCGTTCGTAAAAAGTACGAGCACCCGCATTACCAATATTTACTTCCAGTGATAGGGCTTTAACACCATCGTTCATAACACGATCTTCAACTTGCGGCATTAATGATGCGCCAATCCCTTTTTGTCGCCACTCTGGTTTTAAATAGAATTGGTCAATAAACCCTACTTTACCGCCATGTTCAAGGCTGAAGGCATAACTCACCACAAGGTGTCCTGCGACACAGGTCTCACCATTTTCTTCAACTTCAATAAACCAAGCTTGCCCAAGCTCTGGTGTTGATAATAGTTGTTTTACCGCTGTTGCTGTTTGCTCTACCTTTTGCGGTAGGGCTTCGTAAGCAAATAATTCGTCAATGAGATTGAGAAAAGTATCAAGAGATGAAAGCACAGGTTTCGTTAACGAGATTTTCATACGGAGTCCCTAAGTAAGATCTATACACAACCAATTAAGCTATCAATGAACTATAGATCTGAAAGTCTGAATGTAAACGTAATCAAAAAATAAATGATGTATTGTTCGATATGCTAATAATAGATTGTTTGCATAATAAATAGATTTGTAACTCTTCGATAATGAGACCAGAAACACGAAAAAATGTTCATATTTTAGATTGTAACCTCATAATTTTTTTATGAAGTCTCTCGACTGACCGAACCCTAGTATCAAAACAGAGATCAAAGCCGAGAGCCATTTCTACACTTAGTGTTTTATGTCTTAGAAATTAGATAACACCAAGTTCACGTAAACGTTCCATTAAATACTCATGTGCGGTGTATTTTTCTGAAAGGATAACGTCTGGTTTTGGGTGTAAAAACAGAGGTAATGAAATACGTGATTTTGTTTTATCTGCGCCTTCTGGGTTTATCACACGGTGAGTTGTGGATGGGAAATAACCACCGGAAGCTTCTTGTAGCATGTCACCGATATTGATAATTAAATGACCAAAATCGCAAGGCACATCAATCCAACTGCCATCTTTGGCTTTAACTTGTAGCCCCGGCTCGTTAGCAGCAGGCAAAATGGTTAATAAGTTAATATCTTCATGGGCTCCTGCACGAATCGCGCCTAGCTCTTCGTCGCCTTGCAGCGGAGGGTAATGCAGGATGCGAAGCAATGTTTTCTCACTGCCATCAATCATACTTGATAGTGATTGAGTGTATTTAGCGGAAACCTCATTAGGTGAATATTGTTCAACCCAACTTAGTAACTCTGTCGCAAGCGCATTGGCTTCTTGATAGTACTGTTGAATATCTTGTTTAAGTTCAGCTGGGCACTGACCCCAAGGGTAGTAGTGGAAGTATTCTTTAATATCTTTTTGGGTATGCCCCTTGGCGGTTTCTGAAACGTCGGTTGGAAACAGCCCGTCTTGGGTTTCTACATTAAAATGAAACGCAGTTTTTTCTTCACTATTAAAAAAGTCATACCACTTATCATAGATTTTTTGGACTAATTTTTGTTGGATAGGATGATTTTTTAGTACCCCAAAGCCTGTCTCTCGTAGGGATTCGACAAAAAGCTGCTTTGCATTATCTGCTGTGTAATCTACGGCTTCCAGTTTCATTAATATGATTCTCCAACGGTATCTTTTTATTTGTAGTAATCGTTTAGCTGAGCGCCATATATTCTATTTTGGAAACAAAGATGTAACAAGGATGTGGCGGGTAAAGTTCAGAAACATAGTATCCATGAGAGGAAATAATCAATAATAGTGGTATTTATCTTGAGTGCAGTTAAGTAAAGGCTAAGGGAGTTGTTAACAAAATAGGATAAAAATGATGGAGAAGGCAGAAGATGAAAAAGAAATTAGCAATACTATGTTCCTGCTTATTCATTAGTATGAGTATATTCGCAGGTACGATTAATCCATTTACGATCTCGTCAAAGTATGAACAAGGTTATAAGGATTATCAAACCTATAGCGGTAACGTGGTGATGCATATTCGGCGTGGTATAGCGGTTAAAATCGCCAGTGCTCATATTCATAGCGATAAACTAGAAACGATTTATCAAGGTGATGTAGCGGTGAGCTTTCCTTTCACCAATGAGAAAAATCAATTCGTGGTGATAACCTCTGATAAGGTAACGGTTAGAAAAGAGCAAGATAATAGCATTACCTTGTTGGCTAATAGCATCAAGGTACATTACGAATCAGAGTAAAATGAGGACAATAAGGCATTTATCGCTTTGATGGGAGCAATAAGTTTTTAATGCATCTTTGTTATTTGGTCTTATAATACCGCTCTTTTGTAGCAATTAGCGGAGCCAGTTAATGAGGCTTGATAAATTCTTAGGTACCACATTGGGTATCACCCGTAGAGAAGCCGGTAAACTTCTTCGAGATAAAATGATTGAAGTTGATGGCGAAATCGTCCGTAGTGCTTCGTTTTCAGTCAGTGACGATAACGATGTGGAATTTAACGGTCGCCCGCTAAAGCTGCAAGGTCCTCGTTACTTTATGCTTAACAAGCCAGAAGGCTTCGTCTGCTCTCATGTTGATGACTTCAATCCAACTGTTTTTGTTTTGTTTGATGAAGTAAGCCCAGAGAAAATGCACGTAGCAGGTCGTTTAGATGGCGATACAACGGGTTTAGTGTTGTTAACCGATGATGGTCAATGGTCTCACCGTATCACTTCGCCACGTCATTTATGTTCAAAGACCTATTTTGTTGAAACGGCCGATCCAATCACTGAAGATTACATCACGCAATTTGAAGCAGGTGTACAACTTCGCAGTGAGAAAGAATTAACACGCCCAGCTAAATTAGAAATTCTTGGCGAGCGTGAGGCGTTGCTGACAATATCTGAAGGTAAGTACCACCAAGTAAAACGTATGTTCGCAGCGATGGGTAATAAAGTGGTTGGCTTACACCGTGAGCGTATTGGTACCGTTGAGCTTGATGAAGATCTCGCGCCTGGTGAGTACCGACCACTAACAGCAGAAGAAATTGCATCATTTCTAAAATAATTAGTTGGTGATGTTAATTTTATAAATTATATGCTGTAATAATAGGCGTAAATATGAAGACTTGTTTTTAGTCTGCATTGTTTATGCCTTTTATTTTATTAGATAAATACAGAATACGTGTAGCGAAGGGGATGCGGAAAAGGAAATAGCTCTTTTCCATATTAGAAAGGTTCTGTATACGTGTTTTATCGTAAAATATAAGCTTCATATGGAATATTAGCTCATAAGAGGTGCTATGAACCAGCAAGACAGCCCAAGGTTGAGCCTGCAATTGATATTGATCCTTGGCGCAATAGCTGCGCTTACGCCTTTAGCGATTGATATGTACCTGCCCGCAATGCCGAACATTGCCAAAGACTTTTTAGTTTCTCCCAGTTTAGTTCAGGTTACATTAACCGTATTCACCGCAGGTTTTGCTTTCGGTCAATTGATTCATGGGCCTCTGGCTGATAGTTATGGCCGGCGTCCAATTTTGTTACTCGGTACTATCAGTTTTACTGTTTTAACCGTATTAGGTGCATTGAGTACGAGTATCACAGAACTGACTGTTATTCGTGTTTTACAAGGTTTTGCAGGTGCTGCCGCAGCCGTCATCATTAGTGCATTAGTACGTGACATGTTCGAGCGTGAAGAGTTTTCTCGTACTATGTCGTTTGTTACTTTGGTAATGACAGTGGCCCCCTTACTTGCCCCTATGATTGGTGGTCATTTATCGGTATGGTTTGGCTGGCGTGCGGTATTTTGGTTTTTGTCTATTTTTGCTGTCATTGTTTTACTTTCTATTGTTTTTAAAATTAAAGAAACATTACCAAAAGAAAAACGTATACCTTTCCACTTTTTATCTATTATCCGCAATTATATAAAACTACTGTCTAATCCTGTGGTTCTCGGCTTGATACTGTGTAGCGGCTTTTCATTTTCAGGCATGTTCACTTTCTTAACGGCGGGGTCGTTTGTTTACATTGATCTTTATGGTGTAAGTGTTGAAAACTTTGGCTTTTACTTTGGTTTAAATATCATTTGTTTAATCCTAATGACCAGTATAAATGGGCGTTTTGTAAGGAAAAAAGGCACCCATTGGATGTTACGCCTTGGATTAGTTATTCAGCTGTTTGCCGGTGCGTTAATTGTTATTGGTCAGTGGCTAGATTTTGGACTCTGGGGCGTTGTTATCCCTGTTATGCTATTTGTTGGTGTGCTATCGATTATTGGTAGTAACTCAATGGCTTGTTTACTTGCACGTTATCCTCAAATGGCTGGTACTGCTTCTTCATTAGGCGGCACATTCCGTTTTGGTGTTGCATCTATTGTCGGTAGTATTGTTGCGTTAATGCCGGACAGCACGGCATGGCCAATGGCAGGAACGATGGCCGTTTGTGCAGTATTGTCTGCGGGTTTTTACTGGTTCTTAGCAAAAGACGCATAAAGCATTTTATTTTTACAGATGTCGCTAAAAAAGTACGCCAGAGAAGGTTCTCTGGCGTACTTTTTCGTAACTATAGAAGGTAAATAGTTACTTTAAACACTGTTTTAATTTACCAATCGTAATGCTTCATAGGATCATCTTCACGGTAAACAATCCAACCAGTTACATTTTTATGTGTATCGCAAATATTGCGATAAGCAGTGTCCTGTTTAATGGTGGCATTGATGGTTTCTATAATAGAAAGATCTTTATCTTGTGGATTAATATCATCACAAGGCAATTCCCATAACATGACCCCACCTAAATGATAGTCGTCTTTAGCTAAATGGACTTTTGAGCGGATCGTGGGTAGCCCGTTATAATAATGTGTCGTGTTATTCTTTGTTACAGTATCACGACAAGCGTAATGTGTATCTTCTTGGACTAATACGCCGTAAGTGGGGGCATGACGAGGGTAGGCAGGTAACCCTAATGTAATACGTTGCGGATCTAAGTGGCGCTCTATTAACCAGTAATTTAGGGCATTGACTGAGTCTTTATAGCTTGAGTGATCTTCATTTTGCATGTCATAAGTCATTAAATGGACCGTATCAAAGGCATTTAGTGCAACATCGAGATAGCCAGCACCTTTTCCATCGTCATTAGGTTTGTCTTTACTACCGATGATCGCTGCGGTGAAATACTTACCTTCAGCATGAAGCCTATCTGCTAAACGGTTAACAAAATCTGCATATTGATTAGCACCATCACCCACTTGAGGGTACTCCCAATCAAGATCAATACCGTCAAAACCGTAGGTATTTACAACATCCATCATGTCGTTGATTAGGTTTTCTCGATATTCTGGCGATGCGGCTATTTTTTCGTAAACGATGTCACGACCAATGATGTTATCGTCACTTTCATTTTTCTCGCTATCTCGCCAGCCACCAAAGGAAATAAATACTCTTCCATCAGGGTTTTGCTCTCTAAATTTTTGAATAGTGGAAGTAAGCTTATTTATTTTATCGGTAGATAGGGGAGCAACGTGTCCGTCAGGGTGATATATCCCTTCTTTATCCATATTGGCGCTAGGGTTCATGAAGGCAATATTCAGATCACTGATTTCATTTGAATGCGGATTATCAAACCACTGATCATTGGCATCTTTCATGTAGCTCGCATATACCACATTACGAAACTCTGTAATCTTTGCAGGTTTTGGTTCCTGAGCAACATATCCATTATAGTCATCCGAAGAGTTGCTACTGCTGTTACATGCGGTTAGTGATGTGGCAGCAATTAAAGCGGCTAAAAGGGTGTATTTCATCTATAAACCTTATTCCTTGTTAATTGATAACGTTCGCAGTTATTATTCACAAATATATATTCACCACCTGAATGAGTGTCACAAAGCATTTTTCTTTAAAAGTAACGTTATATTGCAATTTTAAATTTGTATTTATTATAATCAGTCGAGTTAATTGTAATAATTAGATTTATTTTGCAGATTAATATTCTGTGTTGGTTGGTTAATTCCATCTTAATTGATAGATAAAACCAGCTAAAATTTTCAATACATTGCTGCTTTTTTATTAGGGTATAACTCGTTATTATTGCCACCTATCTCACCTGACAGTAGCGTACGATAAGTGGAAATTTCTAACAGGAACCTTGGTTCTTGGTTAAACATTCGTAAGCTTGTTTTTAGCCGTATTTATTTTTGATTTTCTAAAATTATGACTTCTTTTTATAACGAAATTCTACATGTGGTAACGGAAGGGTTATCAACTCTGGTTACTGCGCAAGAGTCTGGTAAAACCCAGAAAAACCCGGTCAGTGAGACGGTTTTTTTAAGCGCGTGGGTGACGAAGATGATCAAACAACAATGTTTTGATCACTGTGTGTCTAAGACATTACTGCAATGGCAGAAACAATCTCGCACAATGGGCAAAAATGCGCAGCTTAAAGTACAATTTGAGCGCATTAAAAATACCCTTAGTGCGTTAAATGATGCTGATGGTCATTCAACGGTTATTACCGCTGATCTAATAGAGGATTTCTATCGTGTTGTAGAAGCCGCAGATTGGTTAGTGACTAACGAGTATGAAGTGAACCGCAAAGTGTCTCATCATACCGATGGTCAAGCATCATTAGTGGTGTGTGCTGCGCAATACAAGTCTGCGATGAATGAGCAGGGTACATTAATAAAACCCCTTTCTTTTTATATTCGTGGTAATGCGCAGCAATTTATCGATTTGGCCTACCAACAAGGTATTTTGCTGTTTAAGATCACCGACTACAAATCTAAAGTGAAATTCCACGGTGAGTATGTGATTTATCCTGATAATGCTGGTACACATTTACCTGAATTACCCACTGTGACGAATTAATCGCTTACAGAAAAAAAGAAAAGCCGCATAAGACTCTTTTAAAAAGATGACCTTATGCGGCTTTTTTGTTAAGAGAAGTTAACTTTACGGTGAGTTTCAACTCACTTGTCGATTAACTTGCTGTTGCGTTTTCACTGGTTTGTTTATTGGCTTTTGCCGTGATCAATTTTAATAGTACAAGTACAAATGAACCACCACCACAAACCAGTAATGTTAATGCTAGATTGCCGACATGTGCGACATGATCTAGGCCAAAACCGATGATTAAGTAATAGAACAAGCCAAGTAATGCACCCGCTGTTCCTAGGTGGTTTCGGTAATTGATTAAAGCAGTACTTAACAAGTTAGGTAATGTTAAACCAAATGACAGTGATACCAATGCCATTGGAATGAAGAACCAAACAGTTTCTTGTAGTAAGTAAACACCTAAACCAGCTGTCAGCATCATTAATGTCGATAACATTACGATGAGTTCACCGCGAATATGTAGGCGTATCAAACGAATATTAAGTAGTGAACCTAAAATTGAGCCAGCAGCTAAAACAAAGCTCGTATTACCAAAAAACTTAACGCTAGCTCCTAAGTGTTCAAACATAAATGGTGCAATGCTGTAGTAAGAGAACAGGGCAATATTTGCCAGCCCTATCATTAATACGATATACCAAATATGGCTGTCACGGAGCATTTTATTTGCCACTAAAAACAAGCTATCACGTTTAATGTGGTTTGGTTTTGTCTCTGGTAATGCAAAGCCACCCCAAAGTAATAGTAGTGATAACATGATCACCATCGCTGCGAAAACCCAAGTATAGCCACCGTGAGCCGTCAACCAGCTACCAAGTAACATACCAATCACAGGGCTAAGACCAATACTTGTTGACGCAATAGAGAAGATTCTTGCTAAACTCGCGCCTTCAAAGCTATCTCGTAAAATGGTTTGGGTACATACAGAGCCAACAGCTGCACCAAAAGCACACGCACCAAAACCGTAAAGTAACCCCTGAAATGTTGGTGCAAAGTAACAAAATAGTGCGGCAGCAATACAAATTGCTAAACCTAATAGGGTTGATAAACGACGTCCAATCACATCACACATGGTTCCCCAGAATACGACGCCAACGGCAAAGACCATAAAAAAGATCGATAGCGCTTGAGCTGCATCTGAGGTGGTTACTGAAAAGTGATTCTTAATCGATGTTAGCGCTGGGCTATACATCGTCTCTATGAGCTGTGGAAACATTAACAGCGAAATCGCTAATAATGTCGAGATTGTTTTTTTATTCATGACTTCCTCTTTGACGCTTGATCATCCACCGACGAAGGCAAAAAACCGATATTGTTCAGTGGATGATACGTATTACTGCCATCGCTAATTCGTGAAGTGCGAGACTGTTATTTCAATGATGAGAAGTATATAGTGTTCATGGGTGGTGCAATATTAATATAAGAACAACAAATGTCACTTTAAGGACAAGTTGCAGAAAGGAGCTGCTAATATGGCTTATATTCGAATGGAAGATCAGTTTTGTGCTGATGATTATCATGGTCTTGTTGTTGGGCTTGCTGCTGATTTAGCAGAGCATGATTCTGGTTATCACACTCATAGCAAAGATCAGTTATTGTTTTCTCATCATGGTTGCATGGTCATTAGTTTAGATGGTGTCAAGTGTGTGTTGCCGCCAATGCGTGCAGCTTGGATCCCAGCAGGAGTGGAGCACAAAGCACAAACATCCAATGTTACGCAATACCGTTCTTTGTATTTTGACCAAGATTTACAACCACAATTGCCGAGAGAACTAAAAATATTTGATATTAATCCTTTAATGTCGGCATTAATGGAGCGTATGGCGTTTTGGGCGTTTGATAAACCCAATAATGAGCAAGTTAATTCGGTGAACCTCTTAATTGAAGAGCTCAACCTTGCGAAAGATAGTCACTTGAATTTACCTATTCCAGCAGATCCTCGTTTATCCTCATGGTTAGCTGATATTGATGATGAGGGGTTTGTTGCTCCATCATTAGCAGAACTTAGCCTTATCGTAGGAGCGAGTGCAAAAACCATCACCCGTATTTTTAATAAAGAAGTGGGTATGCCATATCAAAGTTGGCGCCAACAGTGGCGTTTATTAGCCGCTATTGAATTGCTGTCATCAAATTGGCGAGTGACAGATATTGCTCATCGGCTAGATTTTTCAAGTGATAGTGCTTTTATTCGTTTTTTTCATGATAAGGCTGGCGTTACACCCTCTAATTTTATTACAGAGTATAAGTAACAATTTTCGATGTTCTTAAACTGTCTGCTTTATTTGGTCTTAACTGTGACGAGCAAAAAAATAAAAACGTTATTCATACAAGGTAAGCTACTTAAATAATCGTTTGAATTGACGCCATCCTTGACCTGATTTTTGCGAAAGAATTACCATTGGTGAACATAAATGACGCCTTCATATTATTTAATATATTTTCCGTACTAGGTTCTCATCCTTGTCGTTTTGCAGTTGAATCTTCATCTCGCTAAGGCATGATATATTTATCAGTTATTATTGTTTTTCATATCAAGACACATTGAGCAGATAACGATAATCATTATTCAAGGCTAACAGACATATATGGATATTTATGCTTGCTTGTTGTGCTGAGCGCGAAGAGTTTCATCACTCAGCGCCGTTAGTTTTATCATTTGATGAAGCCTTAACCTTTTTTCCTTTTCAGCTTGAGTTCTATGACTGGCATGACTGTCTTGCTATGTATCGAGCATACCCAGATGGGCACCGGGAACCGTTAGAGGGGAGCTGTTCATTCTATATTGAGCACATCGAATCATTAGAAGGGGGGAAAGCATGGGTAGATAGCATTCCTACTGGTTTAGTTGAAAAAGCCCGAGGCTATGCTGAATTTGGGGTGTACATGCTCAAGATTGCAGCAATGAGTCAGAAAGCCCGAGAGCTATTACTCCAACGTCCTACCTTATTGTATTTGGTATGCGAACAATATCCGTTAGATCAAGATGAAGTGTTAGCACTGTGCGAATTAGGTCAACGTGAAATCCTTACTCAACTTGGCTTAGCTTCGAGTCGTTCAGCATTGCGTTTTCTTGATCGGATTGAGAGTGATTTTTCAACCCGTTCGATTGTGATTATTATTCACCGCTTGCTCGATCCTGAATTGATGTCGTTTCAACTGTTTAAACATTATAAAACGATCACTAACTTAACCTTGCAGATCTATCTGCAATGGCCAACGTTAACAGGTACGCCGCTTGGACGGCATATAGCGCAAACCAATCAGCGTGAACGTTTTCAAATTAATCAAATTTTATCTGACGTTTTCCAGCTTGCTTATCGCGTATTAGATGTTGATTCAATCAAGCGTATTCATGCAGTGACTTCTTATGAAGAGTTACGAGCGTTACACGACAGGTGGGTGGTGGCGCAACACAGTATCAATTTTGTGCCCGATGCTAATTCCAATAAGCCTTACGTGATCCCTTTTGAAGGTAATAACAACATTGTGCCTATTCGCGATTATCAAGAACTTGAACAAGAGGGGATTGAACAAAATCACTGTGTGGCGATTTACCACAACCGGATCATTAAAGGCGAATATTTGGTGTATAAAATGTTCATGCCAGAGCGTGTTACCATTGGTTTAAAACGGCATTATTTCGTTAATGGACGAGTTAGTGGGACATATACAGTGGATCAAATCCAAGCCCGTAATAATAGGATGCCATCTTCTGAAACATTAGAGGCTGTTTATGGTTGGTTAGACAGTATGAAGTCAGCTAAGCCATAATACGGGTTGAATTTATTGGGTTACTCTTAAAGGAAAGCAATGCGGTTACTTCATTCGATAAAACGTTATGCCCCAACAGAAGAAAAAGCACCGCATTCTCACGACGATTTTGTACAACTTTTTTATATCCACCAAGGTTGCGGTATTGCTAGAACAGAGGATAAAAGCATACTGGCTGTTAGTGGACAACTTATTTGGGTGCCCCTAAATCACCGTCATCACTTGAAAGTGTTGAAAGATACCAGCTTAAGTATTATTCATGCTTCACCAGATGTTATTCCTCATTTTTACAATGAGATGGCGATCATCTCGACCAATCGCTTAATGGTGCAGGTGATGGCAGAAATTGAGTCGCAAGACATTGGCTGTGAGCAAGGTGCTGACAGCAATAGCGATGTTCAACACCATTATTTAGCGGTATTTCTCGATCAACTCAAGAAACAAAATTACCAGAGCGATGCTTATCAAAGTAATCATGATATTGATAAACGCTTGTTGCCGATTATTGAAGCGCTGACTATTGAACCTGATATTAAACTGTCTTTAGACCGTTTTGCTGAGCACTGTGGTGCATCTTCTCGTACTCTCAATCGTTTATTTATCAGCACATTTGATCAACCATTTCGCGAAATAAGACAGCAGTTGGTTATGGCAAAAGCATGGCAGTTGAGTCGCGCAGGTGTCGCGCATACAGATATCGCATTAGATTTAGGTTACAACAGCTTATCTGCCTTTTCTCATGCCTTTAATCGTTTTAAACAACACAAAGCTAGCCAGAAGTTGGCGAAAAATCACAACTCGTTGTCGCTAGTTCAACAACAAGACTAAACACATCTGTTTAAGATAATGACATCAATTAAGGAGATTGTTGTCATGTCTTTACTACGTTTACTTTCTATCAGTTTATTAATGGCGTGCAGCTATTTCTTCGCCTCTGATATGTATGCACCTAGCTTACCTGTAATGTCTAAGGCATTGAATGTGTCATCGACAGCAGTACAACAAACGGTGAGCACGTTTTTCATTGCGTTAGGTTTAAGTCAATTAGTGTGCGGTGCTGTCGCAGAACGCTTCGGTCGTCGTCCTATCGCGATATTAGGTGCGGTGATATTTATCATCGGCTCAGCGCTTTGTTTACACGCTGATCAACTATCAGGTTTAATTATTGGACGTGCCGTACAAGGTATGGGTGTTGGGGCGTTGTTTTTATTATGCCGAACCATAATGCAAGACTCATTAACTAAAGAGCAGTTAGTGGATGTGATGTCATGGTTTAGTATTTTATTTATGTGTTTACCCGCCTCTACACCGGCTATTGGTGGTTATTTAGAAAGCCATTTTGGCTGGCATAGTAGCTTCTGGTTTATGTTGGGGTTAGCAGTACTGCTATTTGTGGTTATTGTCTTAGGTTTAAAAGAAACCCACTTAGAAAAGAATATTCATGCGACAAAACCAAGGGTTGTTGCTCGTGATTACTCCATGATTGCAACTAATCCGCAGTTCTTACGCTATTTAATCATGATGGTGATGGCGAATGGTGGTGCGCTGGTGTTTTATTTGATGGGGGCGTTTATTGCGAATGAACAATACCATTTACCTGTGCAATATTTTGGTCTGTCTTCATTGTTGCTAATTGGTTGTAGTTTGTGCGCGCGTATTTTTTATATTCGTTTTCTAAAATATACCACGACAGAAGGGCGAATCATTAAAGCAGCAAGTTGTCTTATGTTGCTTGGCGCGCTGACGATACTATCGAATGTGGTATTTCACAGCATGGCGACGATCATTATCGGCATGGGTATCTATTGTTTTGGCGCGGGTTTAACAACCTCTGTCGTGGCTGTCAGTGCGCTGTATTTATTCCCTAAGCATAAAGGACAAACGGGAGCACTGTTTGGCTCATTACAAATGGTTGGGATCTTTACGTTAACCTTTATTGTGAGTCATTTAGCCAGTGTTGAATGGGTGATGGCATGTGTACTTACAACGATGGCATTACTTAATATGTCTGTACAACGCTGGTGGAATGATAATTCTGTCGTGTTGGCAAAAGCGTAAATAAAAAGCGCCTATTGGCTTGAAGGCTAATAGGCGCTTTTATGTATGCAGATTAATCTAAATCGCTACGTTTTAGGATTAAATTAGGATTCGGGCAATTATCTTGGTAAAAATCAAACTGCTCAGGATCAATCACACCAGGATAATCATTACTGTAATCACCCATGTTTTTGATGATTTGAAAATGCAGATGAGGCGCCCACCCCCCATTTTCTTCTGTGTTACCCACAGCAGTAAATTGTTGGCCTCGACTAATATGCTGACCAACAGTTAATTGCGATAAATACTCAGTCGCTGTATGCCCGTAAAGAGTATAAAAAACATGCCCATCGAGCACGTGTTTTAAAATAACAGTAGGGCCATAGTCACCGTTTGCTGCATGATTTGCGATACCATAAACTTCACCATCAAGTGGGGCATAAACAGGAACGCCAGCAGGTACGCCTAAATCAATCGCCATGTGAACAGTGCGATTAGGAGAGTCGGAAAAGTTCTCTTTATCTTGATAAATCAAGCGGTGTTCAGCATATCGACCAATGACTATTTGTGCATTGGTGGCAATGGCTTGTTTTACGATTTCATCAGCGAAAGTATGCTCGTCAGTTACTTGCTGCCATAAATGACTACTTGGTGTTAAATCGACAACGTATCCTGTATCGAATTGTAATTCTTTGGGTATCACAGGATGAAACTCATGTGCACTGAGTACATTTTCGAAAGGGGTTTTCGTTTGTGTCATGCTGCTTCCAAATCTGATTGTGTGTTTTTATTCGTGCTCTTCGTTGGTACCACCACCATTGCGGCAAGATAGCCGATGACAGCAATCCCCGTTGGTAATAATAAGTGCACATTGACCATCATAGCAGTCAAATAACCAGTTAATGTCCACGCCAAGCCAACCATTGCACTAGAAAGCGCCATAGCCCAACCTTGATCAATATCACTCGCGCGATCTGAGAGGGCAGTGATGTAAAGAGGAAAACATAACGCAACCATGGATGCTGTAAAGATCATCGCAACCACATGAGAGGTTGGGGTTGGAGTGATCGCAAGTAATAACATGCCAATGGCAGATAATGCTGTTGTTGTACGTAGTGCCGAATTAACTGAAAAACGCGATAAGATCAGACGTGGCAATAGTAATAGTGAAAGGATCATTACGACACCAATTCCCATCATAAAGTATTGGTAGAACTCACTTTCTACCGAAATATTCCATTTCTGCGGGAAGATAAACGCAATGTTTTGGAAATAGAGGCTCCAGCTAAATTGGCAAATAAAAACGATAAACAAACAGTTCATTAAGCCTTTTTGACTACGTTTTAACGGCTTTACAAACGAGAAAGGGTTTTCTGTTTTTACAATGTGTTGAACAGGTAAACGCACCACAAACATCAAGATTAAACTAATAAGTGCAATGACGAGGCAGGCATAAAATGGTGCTTGAGCGCCATAACTAGATGATAATTTACTGCCAAGTGCTGGGCCAAATGACATGGCTGCTGTCATAACAACAGCAACTAAACTCATCAATGTTGCTTTGTTTTTCCCTTTGCTGTTATCAGCCAAAATCGCTTGTGCAATAGGTTGGCTTGCCGAGCCTAAGCTGTTGATCATATTACCGACAAATAAAATGATCACCGAGCTCACCACAATCGCATAAATCGGTAAGGCGAAACCAATAGCTGCAATAATCAAACAAATGGCAATCACGGTCTTACGACTGAACTTATCGGCAAAGCGCGCAATAAAAGGGGTAAAGAACATCGAAATAAATGGGGCGGCAGACATTACTGTACCAAACAACATACGACGTTGTTCAATTGGCATACTCTTGGCAAATTCCAACGAATGATCAGTTAAAAATAAGCTGACGTATGCAGGGATCGTAATAAAAAATCCGGCAGATCCAAGAAAGATAATGATGTATAGCGTTATAAGCGTAAATAAGGGCAACTGTTGAGCCGTGCGGTGTTGGTTGTGCATCTTATTCTCCCAGTGAATATGCGCGCTATTCTAATTCTCTTGGGGTAATTGGCAAACACTATCGTAAAGTTTTGAAATTAATTTTTAACAATTATTGCTAAAAAGCAAACTTATACAACTGAAAGTGATTCGCATTCAGATAGTTGTAATTAACTATATTTTGTTTTGAGTTATCTACTGTCTACATTTTGATGGAAAATTGACTGTAATCGAAAAGGCTGCATGATAGGTGTTTTAAAGGCGGCTAAAAGTCGTATAAAGTGTTAGCCGATAACCCGGAATTTGAGTTATGGAGAACATAGTGAACGTAAGGAAAGCGAACAAACAAGACTCCGGTAAGTTGCTAGAACTTATTGGGTATAAAGCCGAGTTTGACCGAAGTATGAAAGGGTTCAACGGCGAAATCTCCACAAACAAAGGCAAGATTGAACGAACCTTATTTGGCGACGTTCCGTTTGCTCACGCTTTGCTATTGGAAGTCGACGGCAATGTTCTGGGTTTCGCCTTATTTCATTATCGCTATTCTTCCTTCCGAGGTCAGCCATCTATTTGGCTTGATGACTTGCTAGTTGTTGGTCGGCATAGGTTAAAGGGATATGGTGCCGAACTTATGCATGCTTTGAAAATTGAAGCAGGAAAGTCGTTAGCTTCTCACATTTCATGGACAGCTAGCCCCTACAACACCAAAGCCCATAATTTCTATAAGAAGCTAGGCGCAGAAGTTGAACGGATGGATGGTCAGCGTCCGTATTTCCGTTGGGCAATGTACGACTAACAAACGGTCAAGAAATCAAAATACCATTCCTAATCTGACAGAATCGCTTGGTGATCACATATGAGTTAGCTACTAGGCTAACTTATATTTGCCCCATTATCATTCAGATCAAATACTCATTCATATCGCATTAACGTAATTTTGGATTAGTTTTATTTACTGTGTATATCAACAGTTATAATGAAACGTGGTGATTTTATCGTTTGAGTTCTGTTTTTAATAAGACTGATCAAATACATTTCTTACTTTTTACACCCTCTTTTAAATCTTTAAATGTAAAAAATTGCCAGTAAGTTCATAATATGTAAAGATTATATCGAGTATGGTAAAGGTATTTTATGCGTGTATTTTTGCGCGAAAGTAAGAATGCTTATTAATATACTGTTAGGCGAATGGAGGCATAATGAACTACGAGAATGACGTTTTTAGAATTAGGGAGCTTCGAGAAACTGATGCAGACTCATTGTTTAGTTTGTACTCTGGCTCAATTTCTTCTGCAAAGTACATTTCGACATTGCCTCATGATACGGTGGGAACTACGCTCTCAAAAATTCAGCAATGGAGAAAATCCTATTTGGAAAGCCGTCCCAAAGTGCTAGTTTATGGTGTCGCAGAAAGCCAAAATGACTTTGTGTTTGGGGTGGTTGTGTTTGTGTTCAATGAACAGCATGCTGAGATCCATTTTGGTATATCAGACAAATTTAGTAATCGTGGAATTGCGACGCAATTGTGTCGTACTGGCTTGGAATATTTAAACAGCTTGGGTATCAAGGAAGTAAGAACAAATCCATTTGTTGGGCACATAGCAAGTGTAAGGGTTTTAGAAAAGTCAGGTTTTTCAAATCATGGAACGCTAAAAAACTATGCGCGTTTTCCAACTTTAGGTGACGGTCTTTTCAATTGTGCAGATATGCGCATAAGCCTTTGAAAATTCGCCTAACAGATAAGGATATGTGTTGCGAAGCCGACACCTATCCGAAGTGTTGGACAAGCCCAAGCAACCTTATTATAAGTAAATATTGGAAATATCATGAAGGGGGATGCTAAAAAGAAGTCGAGCGTTATCCTTGGTGTGAACCAATAACTTTAACACTCTGATTTATAATAAAATCCTCTTTAATTATGAAGCGTGAAAGCCATTATCCTTATTATTTAACGTCGGTTATCTGGGTCGAAATATTCCCGTCAATTGCATGACATGTTGGCAGCAGGGGCAAAAGGGTTGGGCTTTTATACGTACCGTTTTATTCGGTGAGGGCAACGTCAGTTACCCAGCTAACATGAACATAAATTGGATCGCTTGAAGCTGTATCTTATCATCACCACAAGCCGCAATAATGCCTAAACATGGAGATGAACCCTACTTTGTCTCCATCTCTCTTATCTCCATTCTCTTTCTTTTAGTACTCGTGTTATTCCAATATCAATTTAGGCGAGATATTTTTGATTTCTGCTAATGAATAAACCTGTTTATTTGTCCAGTTATAATGCAAATCGTAAATTTTGATGCTTAGACTTCGTTTTAAATAAGAAAAAATGCTTAATTATCTCAGCTTCTATTTATAAGATATTGATATATATGATGTAATATTCATGGCTGTGTTTTTACTTTTATCGTGAGTAATTAATCAATTGAGAGTGTTTTTTTGCGACTAAGGTAATAAAAATAAATGTTTTTATTTATTAGAATGTTGAGATTTGCTGTATTAATAAAGCGTAAAAGTAAGAATGCTTATTAATATACTGTTATAGCGCATTCATGCTCAAGGAGAAGAGTCGTTGAAACAAAGCAAGAGTGAATTTTGGTCAGGCGAGGAATATGATGCACAGTATGGTGAAGATTATGCTAATGAAATCTCATTTCTACGTGACATATTAACTTCCCAACAAGCGTCATCGCTTCTAGATGTGTGTTGTGGAACAGGCATCGTCACGATTCCTTTATCCAATGAGGCTTCTCATGTAGTAGGTATAGATTTTTCAGGGGCAATGGTCGAGTTCGCTATAGAAAAATCCGCAACGATAAACAATATTTCATTCTATGAAATGGATGCGACCAATTTCGATATAGGCACCAAATTTGATGTAGTCTCTATGACTGGTAATGCGTTTCAAGCATTTATCTCTGATGCTGACCTCTTGTCCATGCTAAATCAGATTAAAAATCATATGGGTAACAATGGTACATTCATTTTTGATTGTCGGCTTCCATCCCCAGAGCATCTAGAAGTAACCAGTGGTTATGAGTATTGGTCTTCATATATAAGCCCGAAGGGGGGAAAAGTTAAAGTGTACGGCTGGGACTGTGTTCACCCTCATTCCAATGATACGATGCTTCATCACATCCGTAGGGATTACGAAAGTGGTGAGCAATACCATAGTGAAATAGAGCTCAAATATCGTTCAATAGATGAGATCGTTAACTGTCTAGAAAGTGCTGGCTTACAGCTAGTAGGACATTATTCCGACTGGAAAAAGACCCCTTTTACTAAAGTATCAAATAGTATCGTGGGTGTTGTAAAAGCGCTATGACAAATAAGGATATGTGTCGCGAAGCCGACACCTATCCGAAGTGTTGGGCAAGCCCAAGCAACCTTATTATAAGTAAATAATGGAAATATCATGAAGGGGAATGCCAAAAAGAAGTCGAGCGTTATCCTTGGTGTGAACCAATAATATTAATACCCTGATTTATAATAAAACCCTCTTTAATTCTGAAGCGTTAAAGCCATTATCCTTATTATTTAACGTCGATTATCTGGGGCGAAATATCCCCGTTAATTGCATGACATGTTGGCAGCAGGGGCAAAAGGGTTGGGCTTTTATACGTACCGTTTTATTCGGTGAGGGCAACGTTAGTTGCCCGGCTAACATGAACATAAATTGGATTGCTTGAAGCTGTTTCTTATTATGACCCCGCAGCAGACCATAATCACGTATTCGTCGAAACCCTTTTGGTAACACATGTTGCAATATCAACCAAAGAAATTGCAACACGGGTAACGTGCGTGTCTTCATCGTTTGAGTTTGGCTATCTTTATAACGAAATGTCACCTGTTCATTATTGATATACAGAATGTCTTTATCCGCAATTACTCCTCGATAAAGGTATGTCGATAAATACAATAATGCAGGCTTTCCTTGCCCTACATGCCGACAATCAACCACCCACTTTTTCGTGATGTGATCGGGTAACGCCCACTTAAGTTCAGTAGTGAGATAGGCTAACAATCTTGCTCGCCATACTTTTGCGAGAGCAAATGCATTAAAGAGGTAGTGGTTTTTACAATTTTTCCATTGTCGTTTCTTGTCATCAAAGCCACCGCCAGTGATCACCATATGAATATGAGGATGTAAATCTCGACGCCGATTATGAGTGTGTAAAACAGAAGTAAAACCGATGCGATTACCAAGGTATTTATCATTGTTAGCGAAGCTTTTTACTACACTGGCAGTCACAGTAAACATGGCTTGATAGAGTGCTTTAGGATGTTTTTTTGCCAGACATCGAAGCTCAGTTGGCAGCGTGAATGTCACCATAAAGTAATTAACAGGCAACAATTTCTGTTGCTGCTTTGCTAACCAATCGGATGTTGTTTGGTGCTGACACTGAGAACAGTGACGGTGTCCACAAGACATCGCATATTCAGATTGATGTTCGCAATGCGAACATTGCCAGCGACTATGTCCTTGTTTTTCAGTGTGACACGTGAGTATCGTTTTCATGGCATAACGTATATCGTGATTGATCTGGGTTGAGTACGTAGCACAAAAGTCATCGTAATAATCGCGCAATAATGATTGAAAAGTCATAGGTTCAGTTCCCATGATAGCGTTAAATCATTAGTGAGTTGATTAATGGTTGTTGTTGTGTTTTTACGGGAGATGTCGGTCAGATGGGTGTACTTAGCGGTCGTATTTAAACTGTTATGACCTAATAAATGCTGCACTGAACGTAAATCCAAGCCTCGTTCTAACAGGTGAGTGGCATAACTATGACGTAAATTATGAGGACTGATAGATTTCGTGATCCCACAGCTTTTAATGACGGCTTTCATTGCTTTTTGAACGCCACCGCGATCCATCACGGTATGGTTAACATTGAACGGTGAAGGAAAAAGATAACGACTATTTTTGTGGGTTTGCCAATAATATCGCAGGGTATACAGGGTTCGCCTTGGTAGTGGGATGAACCTGTCTTTACCCCCTTTGCCTTGTCGAATATGGACAAACATACGATGGCTATCAATATCACCCACTGTGAGATTTAACCCTTCACCTAGCCGT
The DNA here is from genome assembly GCF_003026755.1 of Photobacterium sp. GB-50. NCBI lineage: Bacteria > Pseudomonadati > Pseudomonadota > Gammaproteobacteria > Vibrionales > Vibrionaceae > Photobacterium > Photobacterium sp. GB-50. The sequence continues at coordinate 139,360 of NZ_PYNX01000008.1, read as the reverse complement.
AACCCGAGGCTATATAAGGTCAGAAAAAACACTTGGTAACGCAGTTGCGAAGTGGCATTGATCAATAGGCTCACTTCGGTTGGCGTCAAAATGTCAGGTAAGGCTTTCACGTGTGGCGGCTTTACAATGTTCAGCCACTCCCAATCACGTTGAAGGACATGCTTAAAGAAAAACTGTAAGCCATTGCGATCAATTTTCACGGTACTCCATGAATGTGTTTTGATCAGTTGTGTAAAATGTTGTTTAAGATCTTCGGTAGTTAATGTGTCTGGTGATTTATCCAGTTGATGGGTAATGCGACGTAGAGCACGACTATAAGCATCAATCGTAGCGGGGCGTTTACCTTGCAAGGTGAGATGGGTAAGGTGTTGTTCATAAAGATAATCTGAACGATGTTGCTGTGCTTTATTCATGATAAATACTCCTTTTTTAAAGGTATATTTACCGCAGTCGAGCTTATGGGCTTTCACTCTGCCGCGAAGCGGCTTCGTTCAACAAAGCATTTAAGAGTGATACGCAACGCTTGGCAGTTTCGCTTCGCTAAAGTATAGCGAAGCACTGCTCACACCTTAATGCGGCGTCATGTATTTTGAGGGAAAACGAAGATTATGGATGATCGAAAAAATAGAGAGAATTGGCGGAAATTCTATGAAAAAGCGTTAAATCGACCTCATTCTGCACGTACTGAGCGAGCAGTGAACTTGGATGAATCTCAAACTAAAGTCGCGATAGATTGCGGCTGCGGAACTGGTAGCGATATTGATTATTTAAATTCGCAGAATTATGAAGTGTTCGGCTTTGATATCAATCCTGACTCAATTGCAATATGCCGAGATAGGTTTGGTGGTGAGTCACGTGTAAATGTTGTTCAATCGTCATTTAGTGATTTCAAATATGTCGATGCTAGCCTGATAGTTGCCAATGCGAGTCTATTTTTTGTAGACCCCACAAAGTTTCAATCTGTTTGGTCAAGCATCGACGCAAGTCTCGCAAAGGGAGGTGTCTTTGCTGGTGATTTTATGGGTAAAAATGACTCTTGGGTTGATGGTTTTCATACGCCGTTGACGACCCTAAGTAAAAATGAATTACTGAACTTATTCTCAAACTTTGAAATCATCGAGTTAACAGAAAGAGATGAAGATGGTCAAACAATGGTTGGTGAATCAAAGCATTGGCACATTTATTCGGTGGTGGCGATAAAACGTACATAACAAATAAGGATATGTGTCGCGAAGCCGACACCTATCCGAAGTGTTGGACAAACCCAAGCCACTTTATACAAGTAAATATTGGAAATAGCATGAAGGGGGATGCCAAAAAGCAGTCGAGCGTTATCCTTGGTGTGAACCAATAACTTTAACACTCTGATTTATAATAAAATCCTCTTTATTTCTGCAGCGTGAAAGCCATTATCCTTATTATCTAACGTCGGTAATTAATGTGTCTGGTGATTTATCCAGTTGATGGGTAATGCGACGTAGAGCGCGACTATAAGCATCAATCGTAGCGGGACGTTTACCTTGCAAGGTGAGATGGGTAAGGTGTTGTTCATAAAGATAATCTGAACGATGTTGCTGTGCTTTATTCATGATAAATACTCCTTTTTTAAAGGTATATTTACCGTAGTCGAGCTTATGGGCTTTCACTCTGCCGCGAAGCGGCTTCGTTCAACAAGCAATTAGACAGGAATTAAAAGCAGTGGGCTCTTCGCTTCGCTCAATTTTAGCCCACTATTTTTAACCCGTTAATCGAGCGTTATGCATTCCCTTAACTCAGAATATAAGGATTGATTTATGAGTATTCAAAAAGTGGCAATTATTACAGGTGGCGGGCGAGGAATTGGAGCGGCTACGGCTCACCTTTTTGCGAAAGAAGGCTACGCTGTATGCATCAATTATAAATCCAATTCAGACTCAGCGAATAAATTAGCTCAATCAATAATGGCTGAGGGTGGAAAGTGCATTACTGTTCAAGCTGATGTTTCTTGCGAAGATGATGTGATCCGAATGTTTGCCACTGTTGACCGCGAATTAGGTGCAATATCAATTCTTGTTAACAATGCAGGGATCTTAAAAAAGCAATCACGCTTAGAAGATATGAGTGCCGAACGAATCAACTCAATACTTACTAATAATGTCACAAGTTATTTTCTATGCTGTCGAGAAGCAGTAAAGCGAATGTCGACACGAAATGGTGGTTTTGGTGGCGTAATTGTTAATGTTTCTTCTGGTGCTGCTCGTTCAGGTTCACCAAACGAATATATTGATTATGCAGCATCGAAAGGAGCAATTGATACTCTAACGAAAGGTTTATCATTGGAAGTTGCATCTGAAGGTATCCGAGTAAATTGTGTTCGTCCTGGGTTGATTCATACTGAAATGCATGCTGATGGTGGAGAGCCAGAGAGGATCGAAAGGTTAAAAAGTATAATTCCGCTTCAAAGAGGTGGGAAACCAAGTGAGGTTGCAGAAGCCATTTATTGGTTAGCCTCAGACAAATCATCATTTTCCACAGGAAACTACTTGGATTTAGCTGGTGGGCTGTAATGCATAACAAATGCATCAACACGATTTGCTACACTCGGCATTGTCAGTTTGCCTTTAGTTTCAGTGATTAAGGCAGTAAAATTCAGGTAAGTCTGTATAGTAGCAAACGTGTTATGCAGGCGTTAGGCTTTAGGGAGGAAGTTGTTAGTGTTAATACCACAATGGGAGTCAAAAAATTTAGTTTTCACTGAGTTTTTAAGTGATGAGGCGGAGCTAGCCAAGTCAATTTTTGACAGTAACTCAAATGTAAAAGCAATGGATCCAACGTTCAGAGAATGGCCCATCACAGAGTATGAAAAGTTAATAGCTGAAAGCAATAAGTCAAAATTACCTGACGAGCAAGGTGCATTTTACCTAAGAAAAATTAGCACAAAGAAAGGTCAAGTGGTTGGCTACATACAACTGGAGTTTCATGCTCCTTCAACTGGCACTCTTTGGCTTCCTATGTTAACAATTCTACCGAGTTTTAAAGGTAAAGGATTGGGTTCTGAAATAGTTAGTAGTGTTATCACCGTAGCATGTGAATACGCAAATCTACAAAATGTAGCTTTAAATGTTTATGCAGAAAACATTTCTGCTTTTAGGTTCTGGTACAGACAGGGTTTTACACAAATTAGATCTTTCGATAAAGAAATAGAACTTGGTAAGGAATACAACTGCTTAGTACTATATCGTGAGTTAAAAGCCTAACAAATAAGGATATGTGTCGCGAAGCCGACACCTATCCGAAGTGTTGGATAAGCCTAAGCTACCTTATTATAAGTAAATATTGGAAATAGCATGAAGGGGAATGCCAAAAAGAAGTCGAGCGTTATCCTTGGTGTGAACCAATAACTTTAACACTCTAATTTATAATAAAATCCTCTTTATTTCTGCAGCGTGAAAGCCATTATCCTTATTATCTAACGTCGGTAATTAATGTGTCTGGTGATTTATCCAGTTGATGGATAATGCGACGTAGAGCACGACTATAAGCATCAGTCGTAGCGGGACGTTTACCTTGCAATGTGAGATGGGTAAGGTGTTGTTCATAAAGATAATCTGAACGATGTTGCTGTGCTTTATTTATGATAAATACTCCTTTTTTAAAGGTATATTTACCGTAGTCGAGCTTATGGGCTTTCACTCTGCCGCGGAGCGCTTCGTTCAACAAGTCGTTTAAAAGGACAAAACAGTTGGCTTTTGCTCCTACGTCGCTAATTTTAGCCAACAATTTTTCGCCTCTTAAGGAGGCGTTAGGTTAATCTACTTAAAGTACGGAGTGTAAAATGGAATTTATTCCCGTAAAAATTGAAATGGATGATACTCTCGATTTATGCATGCAATTTCGACGAGATGCACATGCAGTAAGCTTTGGGAATGATGCCGGTTTTAGTGTTGATGAAACTAAAGCGTGGTTTACAAAGCTAAGTACATTTGATAATTCTGGCTTTTATCATGTTCTAAAAAACAATGAGGTCATCGGTCAAATAGAATTTCGAAATGGCTTGATGGATGAGCAAGGTATAAAGTTTGGCTATATTAACTTGCTGTATTTGTTACCTGAATTTCGTAACAACGGTTTAGGTAAAAAACTAGTGGATTTCATATGTGCTCAGTTCAAAAACGAGCAATGTACATATGCACAGCTACGCTATATTCCTGCAAATTTGCAAGCCGTTAGTTTCTATCGCAAACATGGTTGGTTTGATGTCGGAGAGCTTGGTGAACGTGGGCAATTGGCAGAAAAACGATTAACCTAACAGATAAAGATATGTGTCGCGTAGCCGACACCTATCCGAAGTGTTGGACAAGCCCAAGCCATCTTATATAAGTAAATATTGGAAATATCATGAAGGGTGATGACAAAAAGCAGTCGAGCGTTATCCTTGGTGTGAACCAATAATATTAATACCCTGATTTATAATAAAATCCTCTTTAATTCTGAAGCGTGAATGCCATTATCCTTATTATTGAACATCGGTTATCTGGGTCGAAATGTTCCTCTTAATTGCATGATATGTTGGCAGCAGGGGCAAAAGAGTTGGGCTTTTATACGTACCGTTTTATTCGGTGAGGGCAACGTTAGTTACCCAGCTAACATGAACATAAATTGGATCAATAAAGCTGCGGTTATTACTCATATATCGATGTGAGCATCAGTATGTTTAGTACAGATGCTCACTTATTTCATCGCTAACATGAATGTTATCTGTGTATTAAGTTATTACCATCAGAACGCTTCAATGATAAAAAGGACACTGCAGAAATAACGGTTAGCAGGCCCATAGCGATGAATGTCTGGTGAAAATGAGACATATCATTGCCAGCGTAATAGGTTGAGAAAAAGTGTAAAACACACGCGCAGATAGCAAGACCAAAACTAATTGAAAGTAGTTGGGTTACCGCTAGCATACTGTTGCCTGCACTTGCATGATTATCATCTAAATCAGCTAATGTTATGGTGTTCATTGCGGTAAATTGTGTTGCGCGAACAATGCCTAACGCAAACAGTAATGGTAGGGCTAACCATAGAGATAACTGGCCTGATATAAGGGCAAATGCCGCTGTAATAATACCAATAACTATAGTGACCCAAAATAATGTTTTGCGATAGCCTAGACGTTTAAGGGTTCTTTCGACATACGATTTACCTAATAATGCGCCAAAGGCTAAGGGTACCATCATTAACCCTGCATATAAGGCTGATGCTCCCATCCCAACTTGCAACATAAGTGGTATAAGAAAAGGAATAGCCCCTGTACCTAAACGAGAAAATATATTTCCACCGATACCAACAGAAAAAGTCCTAGTCTTAAAAAGTGATAAAGGAATAAGCACGTTTTGTTTTTTTGATGCGTAATAAATATAAGTAACAAGAAGAGTAAAACCAATTAATAAGGTTATAACTGGAATTAAAGCCGTCTCTGATTTAGTTAAAAGTTCAATGCCGCTTAAAAGAGTAATTAAACTTGAGCTAAATAGAATAAATCCCCAACCATCAAACTTACTCGCAGTTGAAGTAAAGTTAGGCATGTAGCGTTTGGTCATCCATAGCCCAATAATACCGACAGGGATATTAATTAAGAATATCCAATGCCAACTAGCATAAGTGACTAATACGCCACCAAGTACAGGGCCGACAACAGGACCGATTAATCCCGGCATTGTTGCTAGGTTTAACGCGTGAACAAATTCATTACGTGGATAGCTCCGTAATAATGCTAAGCGTGCTACAGGCACCATCATTGCGCCACCAACACCTTGGAGAATGCGAGCCAGTACCAGTTGCGTTAATGTGCCAGATAATCCACACGCCAACGAACCGAGTGTAAATAAGCCTACAGCCCAGCCAAATATAATGCGGGTGCCAAATCTGTCAGCAAGCCAGCCACTGATAGGAATTAAGATCGCAACAGTCAGGGTGTAGCTAATGATGGTTAGCTGCATCGTTAAGGGCGATTCATGCAAGCTTTTCGCCAATGAGGGGATGGCTGTATTTATTATTGTGGCATCAAGAGTCTGCATAAAAAAAGCAATACCCGCAATCCATGGTAGCCATGTCAGTTGTTTTGATGGTTTCACCATAGTCACCTCATTAATGGTAACGATATTCCGCGCGCAGAGTAGCCAGAAGCATAAAACAGTGGAGAGGAAATAACGAAGGTTATACGTAATGTATTATGACTATACCAGTTGTAACTTAACCTGAAGTGAATCGCGAAACATGCTTATTACGGTATAACATAATCGAAAATATGCAGCTAAACTGGTGTTGGGAATATGAAAAGGAGAATCGGTCAATGAATAGAAAACGGATTTTTGTTATCGCATTTATGGTGCCTATTATTTACGGCATAATTTGGTTTTTATCTCTGTACGTAAGTACGGATCTTAATCATTTGTTTTATGAAAACCATATCGTCTTTTTGTATTTAGCTTTGCCATGGTCGTTCTTTACGATAGAAGTTGGCGCAATGTGTAGTACCTATACCAGCAGTTATATCTGCAATCCACTTACTATTTTATTAATAAGCATTGGTTTTGCTGTAAATGTTGTTGTTAGTGCGATTGTGTTAGGTGGGTTGGGTAAGATGCTTAAAAGATAAGATTCTGATTGTTAATAAGTTAATGGTTTTTAAGAATAAAAAAACGACTGTGGTAAAACAGTCGTTTGCTAGAATTTGAAGACTAAACGAAGTTTATTCTGGTACGTATTCTAATGGGGCTTCTAAGTCTTTAAGTACCATTTTTTGAATATTAATTCCTAACATCATGATGATTAAACACCAATTGAGGAAAGGGAGTTTGCCTGTTTGAATGCTTTCAACAAACTTACTTGGGTTCCAACTAAATAATTCACAAATATTCTGCGCTGTCATTTCTTCAAATAGGCCGCTATCAATTAGCTTGGCAAATTGTTCGTTGGTTGGGCATACAAAAGTATTACGAGCACCAAATGCTGATGGTTTGAATAAGCGTAATACGCGACGAATATCCTCAACTGGGATCACTTTGCCATTAGTTGCAATGCTTTGTTTGCCAATTAATGCCGCTAAGAAACACCAACATGGGTATGGAATAGTCGACACATTGAAAGGTTCTTTTTTGTATTTCGCTGTCCAGCTACTTACATTCTTCTCTTGCAAACCAGTGACTAACGCTAACTTCTTTGCATCATAGCCATGATCTTTCAGTAGGTTAATGATTTCAGCGACTTCTGATACGAAAGGTTTTGTCCAATTTTCGTATGAGGTAAATACATTTTCTCTAATCAAAATGCTATTCCAATATGGGATTCAATAGATTGGCGCTGATCATACGTGTTCACACGACGATGTCCATTAATATCCCATCACCTTGTTAAAATCCTTAATCAATTACCAATTAAATTTGTTATTTCATCTAGTTAGCTGGCTGGCTTGGAACTCAGTTCTTGGATTACCTTCAGATCATCAGCAGCTAAAGTGAATGAGTCACTAAGCTCTATAGTTTTATTGCTTTCTTTCTTGGCGTTAACAAGTGTGGCGGTGTAGTGAATTTTTGCACTATGTGTTGTTTTATTAATATATTCTAGATCTAACACGATACCTGATGCTCGTGCTTTATCGATAATATAATGCCCATCCCAAGTTAAGTTGGCATCAATATTTTTATTTTTTTGATTGAAGTTTTGGGTATTTTGACCTGCAAGTAAGGTTTGAAGGCTGTGTTGATTTAGTGAAATAGTTAAGTAATGTTCGGTGTCTTTTGACAAGATAATACTGACTGCTGGGGTGTTGTTTAAGTCGAAGTCAGTGGCAATGCCGACGTGAGTTAATGTACCGTGGATTTGGTGATCGTGTTGCTGATTACATCCAGTGAGTAATACGGTGGCAAGTAAAACACTCGCGATGGTTATTCCTTTCATACTATCTCCTCTGTGACGCACTGTATTGTGCCGTTAGCAAAACTAACTCTTTGAGGATATAGACTTTATTGTATGTTATGTCAGTAGATTGTGTGAATTACACGTTGCTTTCTTATTATTAGGTTAGATGATGAAAGAGTAAAAGAGATAATTCCTGTAAGAACACTAGCCATAGTGCGCAAATTTAATGGTATATGACATCTTATTATTCGCCTATTGATGGATGGAATTAAAAACAAAACCCAAGAAAATAGAATAAGGCATAGAAACAAATAAAGCCGATCACAAAACCAATGAGATGGTGTATGAATGAAGGTATCTCCGGTTTATGTTTGCGTGCTTTGTTTTTAGTTACACGGTAACATGCAAGGGCGATCAAAAAGATGATGGTGACAGCAAGGATATAAAATACGTTTTGTTGTGGCTGTGATTGCGTAGATTCTGCTAGTGCAAGGGGAGAAAAAAGAGCAACACTCGTAAGAAGATAAGATAGTTTCATTGTGGTTTACTCATAAGAAATAAAACTTACGTTAAAACTAACTGCTATTAGCGGCAATCATTGTTATTACAAGCTGTTATTGCATAAGTGTATGTTAAGCAGATAAAAAAATATCGGCGTCCTGCCGATATGTAAGTAATAAGAGATTGGCGTCCTTGCCAATTTAAGAGAGCTTTATAATTTTGCGTTAAATGCTTTTTTAAGTTCGTTACGCTCTTCAGTCACTAGCGCTAATTCATTTTTTACGCGTTTAAGTTCTTCGTGAATATTTTCATGAACGGGTGCATCAATAACGATATCTTTACCGCTTTGTGAGCGAACGATAACGTGTGAGCGTCCTGCAAACAGTGCTAAGAATCCCCATACCACACAGACGGCAAGTGTCATATATAGTGGTGCTTCCCAGCTATGTGTCGATTCATGTAGCGAGCCAAAAATAATAGGGCCAGTTGCTGCAAGTAAGTAACCCATACATTGTGCCATACCTGATAGTGCGGCTGCTTGGTGGGCATCATGAGTACGAATACCAACAAATGACAGGCCAAGAATAAAACCACCACCACAGCTAAAGCCAAAGCAAATTACCCAGATTAATGCGTGTTCCGGCATCATAAGTAGGCCAAGAATACCGATGAAGGCTAAGACAGCCATCGCAAAGCTCATTGCACGTTTGTCTTTCATTTTTGCCATAAGTGGAATAAGCACGAGTGCTGGTATGGCAGTTGAAAGCTGTAATACACCATGTAAGTAACCCGCTTGGTTCTCTGTGTAGCCGTTATCAATTAGGATACTTGGTAACCAACTGATAAAGATGTACATGATAAAAGAGTTTAAGCCTAAAAAGATGGTAACTTGCCATGCTGCCGCTGAACGCCATAGGTAGCTATGGCTATCAATATCAGCCGTATCAGCTGAAGGGCGAGTGTGACCTGATAATTGTGGCAACCATACAATAATTGAAATAATAGGGAAGATCAGTACGGTTGCTAAAGCAAATGCCCAATGCGGAATTGCCGTAATGCCCATTGAACCTGCTAGGTTCATCATTGGAATAGCCGTACTTGAACTTAACGTTGAGCCAATACCCATGATTAATACATAGACAGCAGTCAAAGTCGTGACTTTTGTTGGGAAGTCTCTTTTTAGTAAGCTTGGCAGTAATACGTTACCAATCGCAATACCGATACCGATAATGCATGTACCTAAAAATAGCATTAAGGTTGAGCCACCGGAACGGATAAGCACACCACCACCAACAAGAACCAGAGCTATCATAAGAGATGGCTCTAAGCCGATTTTACGTGCAAGGCCAGATGATACCGGTGAAAATAGGGCAAAGGCCAACAGAGGCAAAGTAGTTAACATACCGGCTTGTGTTGCACTTAAACCTAAATCTTGTGAGATGAACTCTAGAATAGGTCCTAATCCTGTAAGTGGCGCACGTAGGTTACTTGCAATAAGTAAAATACCCAGGATAACCAATGCTGGTCGTGCAACTTTAGGGACTGTTTTTTTATTTTTATGTGACATAGCTCTCTCCTTAAATCTTTAATGACATAATACCTCTCCTAATTTTTTCTGTATTAAGTTATATTGACAGTAGATATCTAAATTCGGACAAATTATGAAGTACAGTATCCATTTCCCTGAGTTTGACTCCGATCTTTATCCACAAAAGGTCGTTGCATTGCGCCTATCTGGGTTAGAGAAGGATGAAGAAATCCCAGTCCATCAACACCGTAAAGGACAACTTGTTCTTCCTTTAAGTGGTTTTGTTCGTTGTAAAATTGCTGACGCTATCTGGATGGTTCCCGCGAATTGCGCAGTTTGGATCCCAAGCCAAGTACCTCATAGTAATAGTGTTTCTCCTGATGCCGATACTTGTATGCTATTCGTTGATCCAGATGTAGTTGGAATGCCATCTAAAGCGTGCACATTATCTATTTCTCCACTTTTACGTGAGCTTATTGTTCGTTTAACAGAATCCGATCTCTCCTATACATCCGAATGTAAAACCGCAAGGTTAGTGGATGTGTTGATTGATGAATTAACGAGCATGCCATCTGAACATTTTGATTTTCCAATTCCGACTGAGAGTCGATTACACAGTATTGCTTTAGAGCTCATTAATAACCCAAGCGATCGCAGTACTGTTGGTGAATGGGCAAGTAAATATGCGATGAGTGAAAGAACCTTGGCGCGTTTAGTGAAGCAGGAATTAGGATTAACCTTTGGTAATTGGCGTGGACAGCTTCATATTGTGATTGCATTGCAAAAACTGTCATCAGGGGAGCCTGTACAGCGAGTATCAGAAGATTTAGGCTACGAATCAGTAAGCGCCTTTATTACTTTCTTTAAAAAAACCCTCGGACGACCGCCTAAGCAATACATTAAAAAACGGATTAATGATTAAATTTTTAGATATGTGCTTATATCGAGATTTAGACTTGATTTTAGCCAAGGTAAAGAGTCCGCTTTTCATTCATATGACAAAACCAGATGGGGGCTATGTCTCGTTGGCTGGCCTTTCACGTAAAATCGATTTCTCTCTCTGAATGGATTTATCAATCAGAGCATTCGCTAATCCTTCACATGTTAGAAGAGCGAAAAGCCTTAACTTTGTGAACGGTGATGGTTTCGGTTGGTATTCCGATCGCGTGTAACAGTACAAATAACACTGCGCCAGCGATATATTAAGCAGCAGTTAGGCTGTGTGACATTGGCTTCTGAACCATTAGAGTAAACGAATGATTAGCTTTTAATACCTAGGCAACAAATTCTGCATATTGATCATATTCACTCACTGACTGTTTATGAGCTAATTATGGATGAATCTGCTGTTACATATTCGAATTTATCCCTTCTTCATTAGACAACATTTTTCATTAGCTGATCTCTTTGCTTCGATTAAGTGATATCGCAGTGCCGACGAGTAAACTCAGTCGAAGAGGTGAGCAGTGAAAGTGATGCTTTTTCTCATTATTGTACCTATTACCACGAATTATAGAGACGTTAACCTGCCAAATAGACGGCTATTGCTGCATGATTATCTACTGTATTTTGTAATACCAGATGGGGAATGGTTAGAGCAATAAAGACTTTCGATGTTTGGTAATTATTATCCTATCAATACAGCCTGTATAATAAATATTCAATTTTTTATCGTTAATCAAAATTTGTAATATAAATATGTAACGTCATGATCTACCAATTAAAAAGCTATGCAATGATAGATTGCATGGTCTTTTTATTGAAAATAAAGGAGTTTTTGACTGGTCTTTATGCTTTTTAGCTGCTAATCTCTCGTCCCTCACAAACAACGTGAGATATTTATGCCAAGTAATGCATGTCAAATAGCTGATAGTAACAACACATCTTTGAACTCAGATTCTTCTCGTTTTGAAGCAAAACTAGTTCCAATTCTAACTATTGGTTTCATTTCCTTATTCATTTTTGCTGCACTGGCTGATATGTCCAGCTTTACAGCATTAATTCAAACTAGCTTTGAATCTGCAGCCAATGCTTTTGGTTATAGCTGGCAGATCTTAATGCTGGTTAACTTTCTTATTGCTTTAGCCATTGCTTTTAGCCCTTTGGGTAAAAAGGTGATGGGAACCGTGAAAAAACCAACAATCGGTACTTTTCGTTGGTTAGCGATGATCATGTGTACTTTATTAGCGGGTGGTGGCGTATTTTGGTCTGCCGCTGAGCCAATTTACCATTTCATTACACCACCGCCGACATTTGAAGGTGTTGTTGGATCTACACAACAAGCTGTCGACCCTGCACTGGGTCAAGCGTTCTTACACTGGGGCTTTTTAGCGTGGGCTGTATTGGGCACGTTGGCAACTATTGTATTAATGTATGCACACCATGAACATGGCGTAAAATTACGTCCGCGTGCTTTGCTTTTTCCTATCTTTGGAAAGAAGTTGGAAGATCATTGGTTAGGTAGTGTAATTGATGCTTGCTCAATTATTGCCGTTGCCGCAGGTACAATTGGCCCTATTGGTTTCCTAGCATCGCAGTTAGGTTATAGTTTAGAGTTGCTAACAGGGCTTGAAAATAACGTTCAATCTCAGTTAATGATCCTTGCCGTCGTTGTGTCGATTTATTCTCTTTCTGCTGCGTCAGGAATGGATAAAGGTCTACAGTGGCTATCACGCTTAAACGTGATTGGTGCGTTTGGGCTATTACTAGCAATGCTATTCTTAGGCCCAACGAAATTTATTTTAACTGAGTTTGGTAGCGCGTTTGGTGATTACATTCATCATTTTGGCGAGCTAAGCTTAGCGAATGATAAGCCTTCTTGGAATGTATGGTGGACATGGTTCTTCTGGGGGTGGTTTATCGGTTTTGCACCGATGATGGCAATCTTTATTGCACGTATTTCAGAAGGGCGTAGCATTCGTGGTTTAGTTCTTGCGGTTGCGGTTGGTGCGCCTATCGTGACGAATTTCTGGTTCGCTGTATTAGGTGGTACTGGTATTTTCCTTGAGCTACAAACACCGGGTGTAATTTCTGGCCCACTGAATGACGGTGGTTTACCGGCGGTATTATTAGCATCACTGTCTAACTTGCCATTAAGCGGTATTTTATTACCTGCGTTTCTTGTGTTGACGACAACCTTTGTTGTTACCACGGGTGATTCAATGGCATATTCGATTGCGATGGTGGTTTCTGGTGATAATGAACCTGATAGTAAGCATCGTTTGTTCTGGGCGATCACTATGGGTGTGGTTGCTGCGGTATTATTGCTTGCAGGTGACGGTGGCTTAAATGCACTGCAATCGTTCATTGTGATAACGGCTGTCCCGGTTTCTATCTTGATTGCGTTCACATTGATCAGTGGCCCAATCGCTGCATACAGAATGACATGTGCAACAAAACAAGTGGCTGCATAATACGGTATATCACCTATTGATGGTGACATTCCGTAAATGAAAAACGCCCGATATTGCTGTTAGAAATAACATGCACTATCGGGCGTTTTTTATTACGGATTATAAGTTTTGTTAGAAATGACAAGCAAAGCCAAGGTTATACCGTATCAATCTGTCCATCTTTCGCTTTCGCTTTACAACGTTTGACTAACTGTAATGTCATGCCTCTAAAAATGAATAGGTGTGCAGGCATCATAGCGAACCAGTATAAAAGACCTTTAAAACCTTTCGGGTGCCACCATGCTCGAATATCCACTGAGCGGTGATCACCATGATCATTAATGGTAAATTCTAATCGTCCTAAACCTGGCGCTTTCATCCCAAACAGGAGTGATAAGAAATGGTTTTCTTCAAGACTGATCACCTTCCAAGAGTCAATGCGATCGCCCAATTGTAAATGTTGAGGATCACGGCGATAACGTTCTAGAGCATTACCACCAATCATTGAATCCATCCATTCACGAATACGCCATAGACTGTTGGCAAAAAAGTAACCTTCTTTTCCACCAACGAGCTGAACTTGTTGCCATAAATCTTCAGCACTCGCATCGGTTTTTAACGTGTAGCCCGCTTGTTTAGGGTAATAGCCATAATTAGATTTCCAGCGCGATAATGCATCAGGGTCAAATCCCCAAATCTCACTATCAATAATCTCATCATTCATCTCTAATGCTTCTGATACCGCATCATCGTAACTGATTAAGACTTGTGGGATGTATTGCTGTAACTTGCTTCCATCAGCTGGTAAATCATATTGCAACCCGTTGATCAATGCTCTCGCAATATTGGTCGGTACTGAGGTAATAAAACGTAGCCAATAAGTTGCCATAGCTGGACTTAAGAATTTAAGCGGTATCACGCGAATTTTCTTATTAAGCAGTGTACCTAAACGTACCATTTGATCGCGGTAGGTAAGTTGTTCTGGTCCTGCAACATCAAAAATGAGGTTTTCATTATTAGGCTTTTTAATCAGCTCAGTTAAATAAAATAACAAGTTTCTAAGCGCAATTGGAGAATTGCGAGAACTGACCCACTGTGGTGTTAGCATCACAGGTAGATGACTTACAAAATCGCGCATCACTTCAAAAGCGGCAGAGCCAGGACCGATAATGATACCTGCACGTAATTCGACGATAGTTTTGCCACTATTGCGAAGAATATTACCTGTTTCTTTACGAGCTAGCAGGTGAGTTGAAGCTGCATCTTCAGATTGTAGCGCGCCTAAGTAGATAACCTGCTTAACCTGACTATGTTCTAAATATTGGCTAAAGTGGCGCGCGCAGTCTAATTCAAAATCAATAAAATCATGACCATGGTTCATACCATGTACAAGGAAGAAAACGATATCAACACCGTGAAAGAGATCCGTAAGGTCACTATCATCATTGAGATCAAGGTAAATTAATTCAAGATTATCAAGATCATTCCAGCCACGCTTTCTTAGCAATTGTAAGTTGCGTCCTGTGGCTTTAACGTGATGACCTTGATTTAGCAATTCTGGCACTAAATGGCTACCCACATAGCCTGATGCGCCGACCACTAGAATTGTTTGTTTCATTACCTCATTGCTCCATTTCCTTATGGTGTGACTTAAGAAGAGTTATCGTAGATATAAAGATTTATATTTTTGTTAATTGTAACCAAGTTCAGAATAATAGGTATGGCATCAAGTTATTTTCGCGATTAGCATAACATTTCACGTCAAATTGATTATCTATCAGTATGCTTTATTTTAGATAATTACTCTGCTTTATCACGACAGTTTATCAGTAAATTTTACCAATGGTTACACGATAATAACTATTATATTATCGATTGTTGTTATTAGGGATTATTGCAATGCCGACACTCATTCTTCAACAATTTGATCGAGGCTTCCTTCGTTCGTTATTTTGGATTGCTTTACCTATTGCGTTGCAGTCAATGTTGTTTTCAAGTCGAAGTCTTGTCGATATTTTGATGTTAGGCCAGTTAGGGAATGCCCAAGTAGCCGCTGCTGGTATTGCAGGTAAAGCCTTTTTTGTTGCCATTATTATGTTATTTGGCGTCTCGACAGGCGGTGCGATGTTGACTGCTCAATATTGGGGGGCGAATAATAAGCAAGGAGTACGAGAAGCAACAGCCTTAACCGTGATGATCAGCGGTTGTTTTGCTTCAGTCGCAGCGGCACTGTTTTTATTTGCGCCAGAATGGATCATGGGCCTTGCGACACAATCGCCAAAAGTTATCGCGTTAGGTTCTGATTATTTACGTATTACGGCATTTAACTTACTCGGCGCGGCATTTGGTATTGGTATCGCTGTGGGTTTACGTTCGATGCACCAGCCCGGTGTTAGTACCTTTTTTAGTGCGATTGGTATTAGTGCCAATATGTTCCTTAATTGGGTATTTATTTTTGGTAAATTTGGTTTGCCAGCGATGGGGATCAAAGGTGCTGCATGGGCAACGTTGCTTAGTGGTGGTATTGAACTGATATTACTGGCCTCGTATTTATATGGGCGAAAACATTTATTAGCGTTTAATTTACAAACGGTTGTAGCTGTTTGTAATAAAAAAGATATTCAGCGTTTTCTTAAACTATCATTACCGATTACATTTAATCACCTTGCATGGGCGGGGGGAATTTTTGTTTACCATGCGATTATAGGGCAATTAGGTGTAAATGGGCTTGCTGCAATGTCGGTGATCACGCCGATTGAGTCACTGTCACTTGCAATGCTGATCGGTATTTCAAATGCGTCAGCTGTATTTATCGGCAATTTACTCGGTGCCAATAAAAATGATGAAGCCTATTTAAAGGCGTGGGCATTCTCGTTACTTAACTTAGGTTTTGCTTTATTAACGGTATGTGTGATGTTTTTAATTAAACAGCCGTTATTAAGCTTATTTTCAGGATTAACAGAAGATGTACGCGCGTTAACTGATCATTTCTTTGATATTTTTGCAGTTATTCTGGTGTTAAAAAGTATTCCAATGGTAATGATTGTTGGTGTATTACGAGCTGGTGGTGATATTAAGTTTTGCTTCTATCAAGATATTATTGCGCAATGGATGATCGGTATTCCCGTCACCGCATTCTGTGCATTTGTTTTACATTGGCCGATAGAGTGGGTTTATGCTTTATTAGGTTTAGAAGAGCTAATTAAATGGTTTGCATCATCATTTCGTGTACATTCTCGTCGTTGGATGAATAATTTAGTGGCTTAAATATACGGCCTAAAAGAAGAGGTTGACTCCCGCTTATTTAGGCCATTTTTAGTCTGATAACATGACTTTATTTATTCTGCTAAGTACCAATATCCAAGGTTTATAAGCTGAGTAAGTAGCGTTAATACGGCAGGGTGATGAATGGCATTGCCTAGAGATTCAGCAGTCACGACTTGCTCATTACAAAACTGTTTTGCGGTCTCTGCACATTCATCGGGTAATGCGTATTGTTCACCATTGATGAAGATGATCTCAGGTTGAGCATCATGATAAAACGCACGTAAGCCGCTAATGCGATTAAAGCTATCGCCATTCATTAAGCATTGATAGGTTTCTTCATTACTCCACTCAGGATCAGACGGAACAATATCTAACTCGTGACGATTTTGGCTTAAATGTTCGCCCATCCATTGTTTTAACAAATGCGGGTGATCAAGCAAACTGCGCATCATGGTTTCAAGATCATGGTAATCTTGCTCTGAAATTGCACCATTACAACGACGGGTAGAGAGGGCTGGATTGTGGTAGTGGACATCACCAATATCATTT
The DNA here is from genome assembly GCF_003026755.1 of Photobacterium sp. GB-50. Classification (NCBI taxonomy): domain Bacteria; kingdom Pseudomonadati; phylum Pseudomonadota; class Gammaproteobacteria; order Vibrionales; family Vibrionaceae; genus Photobacterium; species Photobacterium sp. GB-50. The sequence continues at coordinate 122,227 of NZ_PYNX01000008.1, read as the reverse complement.
GAAATCACGAAATCAGCAAAGGTGCTTAATAACTCTTGTTTTTTAGGCGAACGGAAACCGACAGAAAAGCTCATGGATGTTTCCACAGAATAGCCATCATGTGGGAAACCAGGTGGAATATATAAAATATCTCCCGTTTCTAACACTTCATCAATGATTGGTTCAAAACCTTTAATCTGGCGTAATGCCGAATGACGAAACTCTTCCTCATAATCATCGCGTTTCTCACCCACACGCCAATGACGTTTTCCTGAACCTTGAACAATAAATACATCATACTGGTCAATATGAGGACCAACACCGCCACCAGGGGTTGAATAGCTGATCATTAAATCGTCAAATAACCAGCCTGGAAGTTGACGAAAAGGAGTGACTAATTGTGCTGCACCTTCATGCCAATGATTAGCGGCTTGTACGATGAACGACCAATTCTCTTCTGGCGTATTATCGAAGGTTAATGGCCCATGCAGGACTTCCCATTGGTCATCTTTTTTTGCAATGTAGCGAGAATCAACTTCTTCTTCCATCGCAAGCCCCGCTAATTCGTCAGGGCTGATAGGATCGACAAAGTGCTTAAAGCCACCTTTAATAATGGTTGGCTTTTTTTGCCAATATTGGGTGAGAAATTCTTCTAGGGAGAACGTTAATTGATACATTCGCAAGCTACTGATTATGAAATAGGCGATGAGTATAACGTAATTAAAAAACATCGACGGATTTTTATGTTGCTAAGTGTCATAGATATGTAAATACAATCTGGAATTAACGTCTTTATATTCATGATAACAGATGAAATAACAGAAAATATATTGACGTTAGGCATAGTTACAAATTCACAGTATAAGTTATAATTTTTTTATAAAAGTTAAGATTGTTAATAATAAGTTGCTTAAGTTAAGTGATACTATTTATCGCGACTTTGACAATTGAAATAACTTTAATGACAGTGCTATTTGCTGTAAATTTGCCGCGTAAATGCGTGACGTATTTATTTAGTTATTTTAATCAATTGCTCAAATTTTAAGTAGTTGATGTGATTTCAAGTGTTGGTGATATAAATGTTACGACTCGCAGGACTCTGCAAAGGATACCGTGACGGCTCCGAATTTCATTTTGTGCTTCAAGGAACGAATTTAGATCTTGAACCCGGTGATCAAGTTGCGTTAATGGGTGAAAGTGGTTCAGGTAAAAGTACGTTATTAAACCTAATTGCAGGGCTAGATACTCCTGATGAAGGGGAGATTTGGCTGGGCAACACACCCATACATTCTATTTCAGAGCGAGAACGAACGGCCTTTAGGCGTGATAATATTGGCTTGGTTTTCCAGCAATATAATTTATTACCAACATTAACCGTTGCTGATAATATTAAATTTTGCCGTCAGCTTAAGGGATTAGCGTCAGATGATAAGTTATGGCGTCAATTGATCTCTGCATTAGATCTTATGCCGTTGTTAGAGCGTTATCCTGAAGAAATATCAGGAGGGCAGCAACAGCGTGTAGCGATTGCACGTGCTATTTATATGGAGCCTAAGATCCTGTTAGCCGATGAGCCAACGGGTAGCCTTGACGAACGCAATGCTGAAGCCGTTATTCGGTTACTTCTATCTCTCACAAAAAAACTTCACTGCACCCTACTTGTTGTAACACACAGTAAGAAAGTCGCATCACACATGCAAGGCCATGTTCGTCTGCAGGGAGGGCAACTTCATGTTACGCCCCGTAGTTAATGCGTTATGGGGGCATTATCGACGTCACCCGTTTCAAATTGTTCTTGTATGGTTAGGCCTAACGTTAGGTATTGCCTTACTTGTTGGCGTTATGGCCGTAAATCAGCAAGCCAAAGAAAGTTACCGCGAAGGTGAACAACTTTTTTCTAATCCTTTCCCTTATCGCATTCGCCACGTACAAATGGGGATGAAAGTCCCACAGGGTTTTTATATTCAAATGCGCCGAGCAGGATTGAAAACTTGCTCGCCGATGGAAGAATATCGCATCGTGACTGATCAGCAACGTGACTTTCAATTGCTAGGTATTGATCCCGTTACAATGATGTCTGTGTCAGGTTCGAATGGATTAGATGAAGGTAAGGTAGAACTGCTGAAATTGATGCGTCCACCTTATCCGATCATGATAGGTCAACAGCTCGCAAATTATATTGGCTTGTCTGATGGCAGTATGATCACGTTAGATTCTGGAAAAAAAATCGGTCCAGTCGAGATTATTCAAGACAAAAGAATGAATCAACCTCGTATGATTGCTGATATTGCATTGTTGCGAGAATTGAACCCAAGTTCTGGTTTCACTGCTGTTGTTTGCGGGGAGATGAGCCGAAAACAATTAAGTAAGTTAACTCATATTCTTCCTCCAGGATTAACCTTAGAACGTAAACAAAGTGCGAAATTAGAGCCCTTAACTAATGCATTTCACTTAAATTTGTTTGCAATGGGCATGCTATCGTTTGTGGTTGGGTTATTTATTTTCTATCAAGCGATGTCACTATCTTTTGCTCAGCGCCAGCCTTTAGTCGGTGTGTTACGTCAATTAGGCGTCACCAGTGGACAAATAGCGAAAGCGTTAGTTTTTGAATTAATCGCTTGGATTGTTTTAGGCTTGATTGGCGGTAATTTATTGGGCTTGTTATTAGCTCAGCAATTACTGCCTAGTGTCGCAGCATCTCTCAATGATCTTTATAGTGCTAACGTTAGCTTGCAAATTCAGTGGCATTGGATGTGGGGACTGGCAAGTTTAGCCATTGCTTTCTTTGGTTGTGCGTTTGCCTGTACTTGGCCTTTGATCCGGTTAGTGAGATCGCAACCATCACGACTCGCAGCTCATTTGTCTTTAATTCGCTTTAGCGGTCGAGAATTTGCGTGGCAAGCATTGTTTTCAGGTATCTTCATGTTGATTGCCTTTGGCATCTATCAACTGCCTCATGGACAACTAGCTGGCTTTGCGCTGATTGCATTTATCTTGATTGCTTCAGGCTTATTCATGCCATATCTGATGTGGAAATTGTTTTTATGGCTCGGCAAGCTTTGTCGCTCGGCACAATTACGATGGTTTTTTAATGATGCCGCGGCAAGTTTGAGCTATCGAGGTGTTGCTGCGATGGCATTTATGCTGGCTTTAGCATCAAATATTGGTATGGAAACCATGGTGGGTAGCTTTAGAAACACCACTGAAAGTTGGCTAGAGCAACGGTTAGCCGCTGATATTTATATACGTCCATCAATGAATATGGCACCACGTATCTCTAAGTGGTTACAAGACCAACCAGAAGTTGCGCAAGTTTGGTGGAGCTGGCAAAAAGAAACGCCGTCTGACGCTGGTACTATTCAAGTCATGAGTATTGGTGATACTTCTGGCGAGAAAAAAGCGTTAGTCGTTAAAAAAACAACTTATGACTATTGGAAGACACTGCATAAAAGCCGCTCGGTTATGGTGAGTGAGTCTATAGCACTTAAAAATCATTGGGATGTCGGAGATATCATTAATTTGCCCGCACCGATGAATAAAGGTTGGAAAATTGTCGGTATTTATTATGACTATGGTAACCCTTATGGTCAGGTATTAATTTCACAGTCTAAGTGGCAGCGTTTCTGGCCCCATTCTGGGCAAGTTGGATTAGCTATTCACCTTAATAAGAACGCAAACCCAGATAAATTACTTGCCGATCTTGGTGCTCGTTTCCGTTTACAACCTGAACGTATTCGTAATAATGCAGCCTTGATGAAAGAGGCGATGGGGGTTTTTGATCGCACGTTTGTTGTGACCTCAACACTGGGACATTTAACCTTGTTCATTGCGATATGTGGTTTATTTTTTGCCACAATAGCAGGAGAAGTATCACGTCAACGTCAGTTTGCGTTGCTACGTTGCATGGGAATGACAGGACGAGAATTGGCGTTACTTGGTGGTGGGCAGTTGCTGTTTATTGGCGTGATGACGTCGTTGATAGCATTGCCGCTAGGCTTGTTTCTTGCCCAGCTATTAATTGATGTGGTGCTTAAATACTCCTTTGGTTGGACAATGCCAGTGCAATATTTCCCTGTGGATTATTTGACGACATTGGGTACTGCCTTATTAGCCTTGTTGGTGGCTGGAGCGTGGCCTGTTTGGCGTTTGGTTCGTCGCTCTGCAATCTTGTCTTTAAGGGAGTCATTCTAATGAAGATGTCATTAATATGGCTCTGTCGCGTTGTAGTTACCATAACGTTAGCGTTGCTTTTAAATGCTTGCGATAACCAAAAACCACCGAGCAAATCTGTGGAATCACTAACTCAATCAACCGACTATGTTTTTGAGCCTGTAGTGAAAGGTAACAAGCTGCAATTTCCTAAAGATTATGGTTCACATCCTGAATATCGTGCTGAATGGTGGTATTTCACCACTAACCTTGAATCTGAAAGTGGCAAGCAAATAGCGTTGCAATGGACATTATTCCGAATGGCGACGGGGGATGAAGAAACCAAAGGTTGGAAAACGCCACAAATGTATATGGCACATGCGGTGATCACAACTGATAAGAAAACATGGCGAGCAGAGCGTTTTGCCCGCGGTGGAATAGGGCAAGCAGGGGTGGTATTAAACCCATTTCGAGCATGGTTAGATAATTGGACATGGCGCTCAAAAGATAATTCACCGTTTCCCGGTAGGCTTGAATTTGCTGATGATAATATGAAAGCAATTTTAGATATCACACAAGCGGGAACGATAGTTTTACAGGGTGATAATGGCTATAGCCGGAAACACCCACTGCTAGATATTGCCTCTTATTATTACAGTGCGCCCTTTTTGAATGTAAAAGGGATGCTAGAGCTTGATGGCGAAACCTATCGCGTAAAAGGCCAAGGTTGGTTTGATCGTGAATGGAGTAGCAGTATGCTTAGCTTGCAGCAGCAGGGATGGGATTGGTTCTCTATTCACCTTGATGATGGCAGTGCATTGATGGTTTCTCAACTACGTGAACACGGTAAAAAGCCTTACTTTTTTGGTTCTCGTTCTTGGAAAAATGGTAAAGTGGTTAAGCTTGATAACCACCAGATCCGCATGAAACCGATTAAATATTTTTCCGTTAAAGGAAAGCAGTTCCCGTTAATATGGGAAATCGAGATACCATCACAATCCATAAAGATTAAAACTACCGTTGTTCGTCGAGAACAGTGGTTACCTTTTATTTTCCCTTATTGGGAAGGACCTATTCGGGTCAGTGGTAGTCATAAAGGAAAAGGCTTTATGGAGCTTACCGGATACGAATAATATTGATAAAAGCCGACGAGTTCGGCTTTTTTCTTATCTGATATTTGTGAACAAGATCTAAGTTTAAATTCAAGGCACTGTTACTGTGATATTTTACTTGAAAGTGAGAGATTATTTGTGGAAATAAAAGCGCAATGCCAGTGTGGTCAGGTTTCTTATGTATTAAAAAATAAGCCATTAAAAGTCTTTGCTTGTCATTGCAAAGAGTGCCAAAAACTATCAACTAGCCCATTTAGTATTACAGCGGTGATTGCTGCAGAAGATATTACATTTAGTGGTGAATTAAAAATGTGGAGTCGTGAAGCCGATAGTGGCAACACCAATACGGCGGTATTTTGCCCTGAATGTGGTAATCGTATTTATCATTTTAACCCTGATGATCGCTCTACAGTTAAGCTTAAACTTAAGCCTGTTGCTTGCGTTGACGATGTTATGTTCAAGCCACAAATGCATGTTTGGGTAAGTGAAAAAGTGAGCTGGTATCAATTACCTGAAAATGTACCGTGTTATCCAAAGCAACCTCACTAAGCCCATTTAAAAGAGGTTTTAATGAATTTTACTTCTATTGATGATGGTGAAATCTTGCTGTTAGCAACACCTATAATGGATAACTTAATGGATGCGTCAACAAGGCAAGATCATTCAGCACACGTTCGCGATTTTACTCCGCGATTAAAGGCTATTGTGACGAAAGATTACCTTAAGCAAGTGTGTGAACAGTACCAATCTGAAAAGGGCTTTTTTACTGAACGCTTTCCTGTTGCTGTGTTTAAAAGACCTGATTCTGTTGTTATTGTGTGGAAGCAATTTTTCAGCAAAGCAGAAGGTGAGTTTATGGCTGAAATGGTATTAGTTTGCCAAGAGGACCGTATTCTTTGCGACCATGTTATGGTGCTTTAGTCTCTCAATTTAAATCTTATCTGGCATGAGCAGTGAATGGTGCGTTTAGCGATATAATACGCATTCATTTAGTAATGTGTTGTATTCATGCCAAAATTTAACTTACATCGTCCGGATTATGTGACCTCCATGTTAGGTCAGCTTTCTTCTTCGCAATTACATCAACGCCTTGATCCCATAGTAAAACAATTAACAAAAAAGTTACCGCGTAACCCATATATCAGTGATCGTATCATCGCCAAACGCTGGGAAGTGTTGAATAACATTAACTCTCAAACTATTTTGTATGATACCGAAACTCAGCAACAACAGCATTGCTACGAAAAGAACATAGAAAACTTTATTGGCTCAGTAAAGTTGCCGTTAGGTATTGCAGGGCCTTTAAAAGTGAATGGTCTATTTGCTAGTGGTGAGTACTTTGTGCCATTAGCAACAACAGAAGCGGCATTAGTTGCATCTTATCATCGTGGGGCTCTTCTGATCAGTGAAGCAGGAGGAGCAAGTGCTATATTGTTAAATGAAGGCGTAACACGAGCACCAGGTTTTGCGTTTGAATCACTTGTACAGGCGAGCAAATTTATTACTTGGGTCACAACACAATACGATACTTTTAAAACGATTGCAGAATCAACCACGCGCTACGGTAAGCTATCAGACATTAATTTGAGCATGGAAGGTAATCATGTTTACTTGGTATTTGAATATCTAACCGGTGACGCATCTGGTCAAAACATGGTGACGATTTCAACTAATGCCGTTTTTGAATATATTCTTGCTAATACACCGATTAAACCTGTTGAAGCCTTTCTAGACTGTAATTTATCTGGTGATAAAAAAGCAACGGCACAAACGTTGCGTTCGGTTCGTGGGAAGAAAGTGACTGCTGAAGTACATTTAAGCCGTGAGCTAGTGAAGAAATATCTTCATACAACGCCTGAGAAAATGGTCGGCTTTGGCAAAATGACCACAGTAGGCGGTGCGTTAAGCGGTACTATCGGTGTTAATGCACATTATGCGAATGCGCTTGCTGCATTTTATATTGCATGTGGGCAAGATGCGGCATGTGTTGCGGAATCTTCTGTTGGTATAACGCGAATGGAACTAAATCAACATGATGTGCTTTGCGTATCGGTGACATTACCCAATTTAATGGTAGGGACTGTAGGTGGAGGAACACATCTCCCTAGCCAAAAAGCGTGTTTAGAACTATTAGGTTTATATGGAAGTGGCCACTCTCAAGCATTAGCAGAAGTGTGTGCCGTTTTATGTTTAGCCGGTGAACTTTCAATTATTGGAGCTTTTTGTTCAGGCCATTTTGCCAAAGCGCATCATCGGTTAGCACGATAAGCTTAATTAGATGGTATATTACATGGAGTATAGAATACTGTGTTACAAAAAAAGATAGAACAAATTAACTCGCAGAATAATTTCTTTTTTCTGACGATAGCTTTAATAAGCTTATTAATTAGTGCGTCACTAGAAAAAGTGATCCCGCATGGCATAGTTCAGTATGCGTTAGAGGCCTTTACTGTCATTACGTTTATTGTCTGCTTATTAAGCTTACGTTTTGATAGGTCATGGTTTCGTTTTTTAACATCTTTGGTCGGAATCTGGATTATGGCGATGATTGCTAGAATCCTATTAGGTATTGAAGAAATTGAAATTATTATGCTATCGCTGATGTTTGTATTCTTTTTTGGCACGTTTAAATCTATTATGCGTCAGATCCTGTTCACAGGCTCAATAAATACCAATAAGATCATTGGCTCTATGGCATTATTTTTATTGCTTGGATTAATGTGGGCGATTGCGTATTTGATTCTTGTTCGTGTTTTCCCCGATTCAATTCATGGTATCAATTCAGGGCCATGGCATGAAAATTTCTCTGATGCGGCGTATTTTAGTTTTGTTACCTTAACGACATTAGGTTATGGCGATATTTTACCGGTCTCTTCGATTGCGAAAGTTTTCGCATATTTAGAAGCTATTGTCGGCGTGTTTTATATGGCAATTGTAGTATCGAGTTTAGTCAGTTCTAGTGGCAGTAAGCATTTAGGTCGTGATGAGTAGTTAACTATCGTTTGATAAAAGCGATAGTCGTTGTTTTTGAACGTTATTGAGTATTTATAAACAATGAATCGTTTTTTCAAGAAAGTTTATGATTATATTAACCCAACGGTTAATCCAGAGCTTGAGCCCGCATTCGATGAATGGCAAAAGCATATTCCAACATTATGGCTTTTGGGTAAAACAGGTGCGGGTAAATCGACGGTTATTCAAGCCATCACAGGAAGTAGTGCGGTTGAGATCGGTAACGGTTTTCAACCGTGCACACGTACTGCAGAAGTTTACCAATACCCAACAGATAGCCCATTAGTTCGTTTTCTAGATACCCGAGGTTTGGCAGAAGCTAATTATGATCCTGCTGAGGACATAGCGATGTGTAGCGGTAAAAGCCACGCATTGATCGTTATCATGAAAGCTGAAGAACCAGAACAATCATCCGTTCTTGAGGCGTTAAAAACCATTAAGCGTTCAGGCAAAATTAAACATTTATTGGTTGTTCACACGGCAATAAATAGCCTGAATGATAGCCAAGAACGCGAGCGAGCCATTTTTTATAATCATCAGCGGGTTATGGAAGTATGGGGTATTAAAGAGTCCGTATGGCAAGCGAAAAACACGGATGAACAATTAAATACTTATCAGCCAATTGGGGTTGATTTGATCCCTGATGAGCAACAGTACATCGGCTTAGATACCTTAAACTTAGTGCTTTCTGAAACGCTGCCTATGTTGAGCCTTCTCTCAAATAAACAGGCACACAGTAATAGAGAAGAGCAAAACTTCGAGCGATTACGTAAAGAAGTCTTATGGTATGCAGGTGCTGCAGGCGCGAGTGATGCGATTCCAGCCATTGGCTTATTTACGGTTCCAGCTATTCAAGGAAAAATGTTACACAGCCTTGCCAATCAATATGGTGTGACGTGGAATAAGAAAGACTATGCAGAATTTATTAGTATGCTTGGTTCTGGTTTCTTATTGCATTATATCTCCAAGTTAAGCGTTAATCAGTTAGTAAAATTTATTCCCGCTTATGGGCAAACTGTCGGTAGTGCGACGGCTGCCGCAATGAGCTTTTCATCCTCTTATGCGATTGGCCGTGCCGCCGCTATGTACCTCTACCACCGGAGTAAAGGTGAAACCGTATCGAAAGAGTTATTAAAGACAACTTATCAACAAGCGTTTAAATCAGTTAAAAAAGTGGCTGACCAGCAAGTTAATCAAAATAATCTTGATAGTAAGGATAGCCATGAAGCGCGTAAATAAGAGTTATCAACTTATTAGTCAGTTATCAGATGGTTTTATTCCGCTGGTGGCTGTTGCTATTTTATTGCCAGTTGTCGTGTTATCAGGCTTTGGTATTGTCGCATTAATCAATAATGGTCAATGGATACTGTTTTTCGCTTTAATTGCAATTTCGTGTTTGATTGTTTTTGTCCCTTATTGGTTTATTCGCCGAAAAAGAGTAGTGAGTGATGCTGTCAGTGATGATTTAGCCCCATTGCATGTGGAAGGTAATCCTCAATGGGGAGCGCATGAAAATCAGGTGTGGCAAGAAGTGACATTGATCATTCAGCAACAACTGAGTGATGCACCTGAGTGGGAGTCATTACAAGCGCATGCATATGTCTTAGTTGCAGAAGTCGCGGATCGTTTTAATAAAGGTAAATCAGCCCAACGCCTATCTTTTACTGCTCCTGAGTTTTTACTTATGGTGGAAGAAGTAAGTCGGCGTTATCGTTATTTTTTACAAGAGCATGTGCCATTTGCTGAGAAAATAACATTAAAGAGCCTTCAGCAAGGCTATCAGTTAAAGGATAAAGTGGGCTATGCGAAATCTGCCTATGATGTCTATCGATTATTTCGTATTGCAACACCAACAGGATGGTTAGCAGAAGCGCGCGGATTAGTGTTAGGTAAGCTGTTTGATGATGTCAGCTTAGAAGTGCAAACCAAACTAAAAATGACCTTGCTACAAGAAGTTGCCTCAGTCGCCATCGATCTTTATAGCGGTCATTTCAAACTTGATGATGCTTCCGTTCCGCACAGTAAAATGCATGACAAAGATCAACAGGCTGGAGCGGTTCCTATTGAACCACTACGTGTTGCAGTAATAGGGCAAATTAGTGCGGGTAAATCATCTGTGGTTAATGGTTTACTAGGGGAGATGTCGGCAGAAATTAGTGCGTTACCTTCAACAGATAAAGCAACAACCTATCGTTGCGAAGTCGAAGGAACCGATGTGATTAATTTAATTGATCTACCTGGTATTGACGGTACTGAAAGTATTAATCAAATGCTGTTAAAACAAGTTACGCAAAGTGATGTGGTGTTGTGGGTACTTAAAGCGAATCAATCATCGCGCCAAGCTGATATTACGTTAAAACAGATGATTGAAGAGTTTTATACACAACCGAAAAATCAGCATCGTAAAGCACCAAAGATCGTTGTTCTTGTTAATCAGGTGGATAAGCTGAAGCCTGTTGATGAATGGTTACCCCCTTATGATTTGAATGATATCCAAACCAAGAAAGGGGAAATCATTTTAGATGCCGTTAATTACAACCAAAACTTGATGAAAAGCGACACTATCATTCCATTATCTGTTAGTAGTGAAAGATTGACTTATAACTTAGATGTACTTCAAGAGACGATTCAAGAGGTGTATCAAGAAGGTATCAATACCCAGTTAAATCGTCGTCGTATTGATGGCGATCGTATTGATTATACCGAGCAAGCTCAACGATTGTATCGATTAGGCAAACTGGTTTTTGATGCTGCAGTAAAATAAAAATATGTAAATGAACAAAGCCCTCAAGTGTAAACGAGAGGGCTTTTTTCATGCTGTTAGCGAACTAATAGATACCCAAAAGGGAGTTTCCGTAAGAGCTTCACTAAGAGGAATGAAATGATAAAAGCAAAAGGTAATGCTAAAAAGCTGGATAATATCGGATTGATATTAAGCATGAAAACCAAATTAAAAAAGTAAATAACAATAAGTAAATGACAGAGGTATATACCTAAAATATCTTTACTAAATGCTGTTGGCTTTAACTGTTCTCCAAAATTAGACTTATCTTGAAGAAATAAGAAAATCCCTACAGCCCATACTGGTGAACTTAATAAGAAATCATGATAAAAGGCACCATTAGCAAAGAAATAGAGGTAATTTGCCTCTATTAAAAATACAGCAAAACCAATACTAGCAATAATTAAGCTTAGTTTGGTATTCAATGTTATCTGGCGACGATGTATTTCATAACCTAATACAACAAATAACGTACTAAAAAAGGGGCCGTTACGGGTTAAAATTGGTGCTTCTATATTTGTAATTGGAACATAGCTGCCTGCAGCACAACCATAAATGAATAATATTAAACCAACAGGTAATAGTAGGTTATCAAGGCGATATTTATGTAACAAGGTTATGATACCTATCGCGCAAATTAGAGCAGGGATGTACCACAAGTGTACAAGAGAACCTTCAAACAAAGTATTTATTGGGTTTGCAAGTAAACTATTCCAGTGATTACTGCGCTCAGCAAGGTAACCGTCACTGAGTAGTATCGAAAAGTTAAAAGGGATTATTAGAAAAACAACACTCCAACTTAACCACATAATGAGCAGAGGTTTTGCGTACTTTACTAAAACATCTTCTTTTGACGTGCTGGCGACTAATTTTGGGTAATAAAAATAACCTGCAATAATGAAAAATAGCGGCACAGCAAAACGACTCATTTGATTTAAGAACATCCCAATGAGGGGCTCTCCGAAAATCAACGGTGTTTTCATAAAGACTTGACTGTGTAAGCCTATAATTGCGAGTAAAGCAATGAGTCGCCCAGATTCAAAACTAGTAATACGCTTGTGTGTCATTACAGCATTCTCATCAAATAATTTCGCAAAGAAGGTAAACTTAAAAGTCTATTTTGTAAATTAAACTGAAGGGGAAAAGAGTGGTTAGCAGGAGGAATAGATATAAAATGTGACTAATATCTCACACCGATATTTGTTTTGAGAAAAGGCAATACATGAGAGTAATATATTGCCTATTAAATATTCATTAAAACCTATTAGATTAAATGCCTAGTTGATCAAAGAGATCTTGGTCGTTAATATCTTTTAACGTTTGATTTTTAGCATTTTCCTTTTGTTGTTCAAGCTTGGCTGATTCAAAAATGCTGTCGGTGTCTTGAGTGTCTTGTTCAAATTCTTCCAGTTGGATAAATTCGGTTTTATCCATAGCAAATTCAAGATAGAAAATGTTGTTCTTGGCTGTAGTAAAGCTAACACGACGAGCTTGAGGGCGATCTAAGTTGGTATCAACAGATAATAAGATTTGTTTGTTGAGTGCTAACATTTTTGGTTGGTTCTGAGTAATTGAGACTTTTAACTCACGTCCGATCTTACCCGTAAAATCCCCAACGACTTGATTCATTAATTCACCAAGAATATTCGCAACCTCATCAGAGGTATGATGTACAGCGAGCTCATCTTCAGAAATCCCCATACGTAGCATATATTCTTTATAAAGCTCCATTGCTGCTTGGTTGGTAAAGTTTGTAACGACTAAACCAGTAAAACCGCCATCAAATAGTACAAAGCAGCCAATATCAGGTTTTAAACTTGTTTTATTAATTTTTTGTACCATGGCGGAATAGGAAACGTCAGTTTCTGTTGCTTTAGATAAGACATCGGAAAGTGATTGGCACAGTTTTAATAGAATATCATCAGTAGTGACGGTTTTTAATTTTCTCATTGTACGTCCTGTTGTATCAAGATGTTGAAGGCAGCTACTAAATAGTTGCTTTAATAAAGTGGAGAAGATGCCGATAAAACAATAACGGTTGTTTATCGGCATCAAAAGAGGGAACTTTAGTCGTTGTTATTAAAAGGTTATTTGGGGAGGATTTTAACTCTGTAACCTAGCCATTAAAACGTTTTTGAAGATAGGCGATAATATCGCTAGACTCATACATCCATTCAACGCCGTCTTCTTTTTCAATGCGTAAACAAGGAACTTTGCGCTTACCGCCTTGTTCGATTAATTCTTGCTCCCAAGGTGATACTTTTGCATCACGTGTTTCTAACGGTAAGCTTAGTCGTTTAGCTTCGCGACGTACCTTTACACAAAAAGGGCATGCATCAAATTGATATAACTTGAGTTTAGCTACCGCTTTGTTGACCTCATTTTGCTGTTCGGAAGAACGTTTTATCCCGCGAGGAGAAAAAATAAAATTTAGGACAAGAATAATACGCCCAAGAATCCAGCGAATAACCTTCATACTGACAAACCTTACATAATTAATATAGTGTTAATTTATTTTCATACATCCAAATGGACAGTATTAGAATACCGTGAAATTATGGTCATTTATAGTCATCTTATTATAACGGCAACATCACTTTACGAGTATAAATACAAGCTTATCCGAATATCATCGATAAACTTATCACTCTGTTGTAATGTAATTTTTGGAACCAAAGTCAAAAATTAGACCAATGTCACTTATCAACTAAATTTCATAACCAAATGATAGATATTTGTAGCAATATCTCTATGATATTTTTATTAATGTTAAAAAGATCCTAATCTATTGTTATGGCGAAAAATATACTAATTTGTGATGACTCACCGCTAGTCCATAAATCAATGACGCGTTTGTTGAAGGATAGCTATGACATAAATTTATATTATGCTGAAAATGGTAGTGATGGCCTAGATAAAATAGCTAAAAATAATATTGATGTCGTTTTTCTAGATCTGACTATGCCTATCATGGATGGTTTTGAAGTATTAAAACGACTTCCGAGTTTCAGTTATAAGCCTACAATTGTGATTATTTCTGCAGATGTCCAAAAAGAAGCAGCAAGGCGTTGTTTGATGCTTGGTGCCGATTATTTTTTGTCAAAGCCATTTGACAAGAAAAAGCTCAAACAACTGTTATCGAATTTACAAATCACGGTGTTAACAAATACAACCGCGAACGATAACACTTTATCTGTTGATTATATTGAAGGTTTTAGAGAAATCGCAAATATCTCACTTGGTCGTGGTGCTGCAATTATTTCAGACCATCTTGGGGAGTTTATTAAAATGCCATTGCCATATGTCGCCACTATGCAAAGTAGCGATCTTGCTATGACAATTGCTGATATTCGTAGTGATCATCAATCAATTGCAATTGCTCAGCGGTTTGTCGGTGGTGGTATTCATGGTGAAGCTTTAGTTGATTTACGCGGTAAAGATATTCTTTCGTTTGGCGAAAAATTGGGTTTTAGTCAAACAAATGAAGATAAAAATGAAGTTGTTATTGATATTAGTAATATCATGGTTTCTTCTTTTCTCGTTGCTTTATCAGAACAAATAAGTATTCCATTCTCAGTTCGGCAGCCAATCATTTTAGAAGAATATATGAATTTGAGTCAGAAAGAGCATGAAGAGAGTGATTTTTTTACCGTGGAATACGTATATAAAGCTGAAACACTGGATCTTGAATGTGAAGTACTATTTATGATGGATAGTCACTCCACTAAAGTTATTCACCAGATTATGGAAACATTAAATTGAGTGATATTTCATTAGCTGATTTTCATTTAACCATGCAGGTCCTTGATCATTTGGATGCAGGGATTGTGATATTGGATAAAGATTACAATGTATATGCATGGAATACATTTATGCAGGCATATAGCGGTATATCAACCGATCAAATAATGGGTAAGCCTTTATTTGATGTTGTAGAGAATTTACCTAAGAATTGGCTAAAAAATAAAATATCATCAACATTTAAATTACGAATGCGCTCTTTTTCTGCATGGGAAGATCGTCCTTGGGTATTCAAGTTTAGTAATTTTAGTCCAATCTCTGGAGGTGCTGATTTCATGTATCAAAACATGACATTAACACCTTTGAAGTCTTTGACTGGTGAATATACTCATATCTGTTTAACGATTACAGATGTCACGGATATAGCTAAAAATAAAAACCACCTAAGGGAGTCAAACGAGCAATTAACTCATCTTAGTATCACAGATCGATTAACCCAGCTGTATAATCGTGGGCATTGGGAAAATTGTTTAGTTGAAGAGTTTGAACACTATCAGCAAATGCATCAATCGATGACACTAGTTATGTTTGATATCGATCATTTTAAAAATGTTAATGATACTTATGGCCATGTTGCTGGTGATGCCGTCATTAAAACGATTGCTGACATCGTTCGAAAAGCAAAACGGCAAAGCGATATAGCAGGGCGCTATGGGGGAGAAGAGTTTGGTGTGATTTTACCTGGAACTACGGCAGATATGACCAGCTATTTTACTGAAAGATTACGTAAAAAAGTAGAAAAGGCGAATGTTGTTGTTGATGGTAAGACAATTAATGTCACGATAAGTTTAGGTGTGTGCCAGTTACACCCAGGTATAACCAACTATGAATCATGGCTAGAACAAACTGATTCTGCTCTGTATGAATCGAAGAATAAAGGACGAAATCAAACGACAGTAATGCAAGCGGATGGTAAATTTACTTCACTAGCGACAAATGTAAAAAATATCAATGAATTCAATAGAAATATTGGTTAATGAAAAAATAAAGAGTAAAGTATATAAAAATTTTCTGATTATATATGGATAGTATTGTGGAAAATCTGGTCGTAAATACAGAAGGATATGAAGCTTTAGTTGAGTATTTAGCCTCAAGTTTAACCTTATTTGAAGGGTTATCCGTATCTGAAAAAAGCATTACTATAGAAGATGTCGTCACTGATTTAATCGCAACGCAATTGATGACCGTATTTTCGCAAAACCCTGATATTGAGCAAGATGTTCGTTTTCAGTTAATGCAAGAAGCTGATTTAGTTCTTGCTGATCTCAATCAAGTTCTTGAAGGAATTTGGTTATGTGAAGCTTCTGATGTGCAAATTAGTTTCTTAGAAGACTTTATTAGTTTAGTAAAAAACTTATTTGACTCAGCAATTTTAAAAATTTATTAAAAATTTTAATGTAGTTAATCCATTTAACAAATGCAGAAAAGGAATAAGGCATTTAATGTCATATTTTATTTCAACTTTATGCTGTATTTTGTCATATAAAAAACCATCAAAAATCCCTATATGGAATGTGAGTTAAGTAGAACTTAATTCATGTCTATTATCATTAAAAACAAGAATATTAATAAAATAAATAATTGAAATATTTCTTTAACAATTAATTATTACCTTAATGCTCCATAGAGAGTATTCATAATATTAATAATTGGTAGTTAGCATTTTGCTTTTTACTTTTCTCTCTTAACAATGTTCTGAGGATAGGTTAATGAAGCAAGCACATCGCGCAAAAAAATTATCTGTTGTTTTAAGAATTCAGTTTGTTTTAGCAATACTGGTAACAATCAGTCTTACGCTTTCTTTTTCGGGTAATAATGGATTAAATAACATGACCCGAGAGTTTGATGTATTAAGCAACCAAGCGGTGCCAGTATCATTAAAAAACGCCGCGATTGTGACAAGTGCATTAGAAGTTGAGCAAAGCTTAAGTGATATGTTGATGAGTAATAATGAACAGTCACTGAATCAAACATTTGCTATTTATAAGAATATGCATAGCCAAGGTGAAGATGCAGGTAAAGAGTTAGAGATACTAGCAAAAACTTATAAGATAAACTGGTTAAAACAATATGCAGAAAAATACTTGTCTGAAGTTGAATCCATTAATCAATTAGCGTTTGATATTTATTCCATTCAAAAAGAAATTATTCTAAATAAAGAAAAGCTAGCAACTGAGCGCTCAACGATGAACTATGCGGTTTCATCTGTTCGTTCGGAAATGAGTCGTGTTGGTATAACGTTATATTCTGATAACGAGTATGCGATGAGTAATGTCACTAACTTTTTAAATCATGCTGTAGAGTTAAGCGGTAACTTGATGCTGTTAGTAACAGAACCTGATTTGGTTAAAGCAAAGTTGATAGCAAAAGATCTTAAACGTACGAATTTATCAGGGATGAAATATGCTTGGGGTGAATTGGTACGTGAAAATGGTGCGATAAATGATTTTTCAAGCCTCACTGTGCCATTTGAAATGGTAAAAAAGTTATTTGCCAAACAGGGATATATTGAACGTTATTTAAATGTATTGAAACTCAATGAAGAACAAAGCATTAAATATACCGAAGTTAAACACCAAACTAGTTTGATTATGGATTTACTCCAAGTGATTACCCAGCAATCACATGGCTTAATTAAAAATGGTGAAAATGGTTTTACACATGCAAGCAATGATGCACGACAAATGTTCCTAATTTTTAGCATCATTGGGTTAATTATTTCAGTGCTTGCAGGAACGTGGATAAGCCGCGTAGTGAAAAAGTCGATTGAACATATTAGTGACGTTGTAAATAAAATTAGTGAGGGGAATTTAACGGTTAAGGCAAATACTAATGCTGCTAGTGAATTTGCTCAGTTAGCACAAGTGCTCAACGATCTGTGTGAACATGATAGAGAATCACTACAGCAGTTAATTACTAACAGTAATGAGTTAACCAGTGCTGCTGAATTAAGCATGCACGCTTCTACAACTTCGCGTGTTGCGCTACAAAATCAAAGTGAGGAATTGGCTGTTGTAACAACATCGATGACACAACTTGAAGGATCTATTCGAGAGATCTCGCAAAGTAGCTCTGAATCAGAAAAACAAGCGCAAAAGGCTCAACAATTAGCTTTAAATGGTGTTGGGATTATTGAGTGCAGTACTCAAGGCTTATTAGCTCTAGAAGAGCAATTCGCTATTAATGAAAAGCGAATGCAAGAGTTAGATAATTACGTAAAAGAAATTACAGAAGTCGTGGAGCTTATAAGTTCTATCGCGAATAACACTAACTTACTGGCTTTAAATGCAGCCATTGAAGCAGCAAGAGCGGGAGAACAAGGCCGTGGGTTTGCTGTTGTTGCAGATGAAGTTCGTCAATTGGCAAGTGAAACGAATCAACAAACAGAGTCTATTCGCAATACGATAGCCTCGCTTCATAAAGCGGCTGATGACGTCAATGAAGCGATGTTAGTGAGTCGTAAAGAAATGATGTCGTCTATTGAACGTAGCAGTGATGTGCAACAAGCTATCAATTTGATCAAAAATACTATTTCAGATATCAATCAACAAATGGTGACGATTGCCGTCGCGACACAACAACAAGAACGAGCGTCACAACATGTTGCCCAAAATTTGGAGCAGGTTGCAAGTCGTGCTCAACAAAATAATCACCAGCTTGATACGCTTGTTGATGAAGCTGAACGTGTCGCTGTCATCGCGCAACAACAACAAGGTATGTTGAGCCGTTATCATTTAGAAGATGAAAATGATCCCGTCTTAACATTTGAAACGCCAGTATCGACTAATTAATAATCAGAGACGAACTGGATAGAGTTAATTTTTGTATGTTGCGCATGGTATTCGGTAGAATGCGGCAGTTCATTTTGTCTCAGGTTATCCTTCATGCGCATACATGCTGTACATACTTTATATGACGAACGTTTAGCGCGTTCGACTCGTCCATTTTTAGCTCGCGGTTGTAAAGTTGAGCGTTGTCGTCAATGTATGCTGCGAACTCATCTTTGTATTTGTGAGTATCGACCATTAGCAACATCGAATGCTGCGTTTCTACTCATCATGTTCGATGACGAGATCTTAAAACCAAGCAATACAGGCCGTTTGATTGCTGATGTTTTTGAAGATACCTTCGCTTATATTTGGTCTCGTACTGAACCGAATACAGAGATGTTAGCACTGCTTAATGATCCACAATGGCAACCTTATGTGGTTTTTCCTGCTGAATATGCAGAGCCTGAACGTGTTGCCGAAAACGTTGAGCTGCCAGACGGCAAACGTCCATTATTTATCATGCTGGATGGTAGTTGGGCTGAAGCAAAAAAAATGTTTCGTAAAAGTCCTTACTTAAATAATTTCCCAGTCTTATCGATAAACCCTGATAAACCATCACGTTATAAAATGCGTGAGGCGTCTAAGGATAACCAATTAGGTACAGCAGAAGTTGCTGCTAAAATTGTTGATTTATTTGGTGAGCATGAAAATGCTGAAATGTTAGACCTGTGGTTTGATGTATTTCGTGAAAATTACATCACAGGTAAAATGAATCGACTATTGCCTGATGACTCTGCCTTAAAAACACTTCAAAGTTTTATGCTTGAGTACGGAAATTAAATGTAAACGTTACCTTGTCACTTGTTGTTAATGAGAGAGGTTGTCATTTAATCAGTGATGATTATGTAATTTAGCTAAATTATTTCTTTAAACGAGATCTTTACACCTCATCATGAGGCTAAATTTGCTATTAGTCACAGATAGAGTGGTGCTTAGTGTGGATAATTTTCAAAGTAGTGAAAGTTTTGTACACTGGTCGGGTGTTGTTGAGCATTATTTGTGAGGTTATAGGATGTACTACGGCTTTGATATCGGCGGTACCAAAATTGAATTTGGGGCATTTAATGAAAAGCTTGAGCGTGTAGCAACAGAGCGTGTGGCAACACCAGGTGATGATTACAATAAGTTAATCGATATAGTTGTTACTTTGGTTCAACAAGCCGATGAAAAATTTGGTTGTGAAGGCTTGGTAGGCATCGGTATTCCTGGTATTGAAGATGCACGAAATGGCGTTGTATTAACGTCTAATATTCCTGCTGCAAAAGGGCGCACGTTACGTGCAGACTTAGAAGCGAAACTGGGTCGTAAAGTGGCACTTGATAACGATGCGAATTGTTTTGCATTATCTGAAGCGTGGGATGATGAACATAAAGATTCGCCATCAGTACTAGGTTTGATCCTTGGTACTGGCGTTGGCGGTGGTATGGTATTTGATGGCAAGGTGTTTTCTGGTCTAAACCATGTAGGTGGTGAACTAGGCCATGCTCGATTACCGTTAGATGCATGGTTGTTTTTAGGTGAAAATGCACCGTTACTCGGTTGTGGATGTGGTCAAAAAGGCTGTATTGATAATTATCTTTCGGGTCGTGGTTTTGAATTGTTATACCAGCACTATTACGGTGAAAAGTTAAAAGCAATTGAAATTATTGGTCATTATCGTGAAGGTGAAGAAAAAGCAGTTGAGCATGTAGAACGTTTCTTAGAGTTGCTTGCTATCTGTTTCGCTAATATCTTTACTGGTTTAGATCCGCACGTTGTGGTACTTGGTGGTGGTTTATCTAATTTTGATGTTATTTACGATGAATTACCAAAGCGTTTACCTAAATATTTATTGTCTG
The DNA here is from genome assembly GCF_003026755.1 of Photobacterium sp. GB-50. Lineage (NCBI taxonomy): Bacteria > Pseudomonadati > Pseudomonadota > Gammaproteobacteria > Vibrionales > Vibrionaceae > Photobacterium > Photobacterium sp. GB-50. The sequence continues at coordinate 101,724 of NZ_PYNX01000008.1, read as the reverse complement.
TAGCTGTTGCGCCAAAAGTAGTGAAAGCAAAATATGGTGATGCGGGTGGCGTACGTGGTGCGGCATTCTTAAATATAAAATAATATTTTTTAGATTCAATCAAAAGGGCTCTTATAGAGCTCTTTTTTGTTAAACGAGCCTCATAATTTTACCTCTGTTTAAAATTCTTATTTTTAAATTGCTAGTATGGATATACTTCTATAAGGAAATGAATATGGATATTGCAGAGCTTGAGCAGGAATTAAAAAAAATCTCGCAGCCTTATGAGATAAAATCTTATGGTTTAGACATTAAGTTTGGCTTTCTATTAGGCCGTTTTTCAGTGTATTACGATAAGAAACGCGACGATTTACGATTTGGTTCGCCATTGAGGTGGATATTAGTTTTAATTTCATTCAGTGCATTAGGCTATCTTATGATGAGCTTCGACTATTCTCCACTAGGAGCATCTTTCCTGTTTATCACTGTGATTATCAATTTTGTTGTTGTTACTATTAGAGAACTGCGAATTTATAGAATAAAAAAACAGCTCTATATCCAATAACATCCTTTCTATAAATCTGCATTGTTGATAATTTTTATATATTGTTTCAATTGATAAAAGATCGCTTATTTCCTTTTATGGTAGACTCACGGTTCTTACTTGTATCGAAAGTTATAAGTGTTTTTACTGTTAGGAAATCATTATGTCGTTTCAATCCCTAAACCTTCATCCCAATTTGTTAAAAGCATTGACTGAATTAGGTTATTCAACACCTACAGATGTGCAGCAACAAGCAATTCCATTGGCATTGAAAGGTGACGATGTAATGGCAGGTGCACAAACTGGCACAGGTAAAACAGCAGCATTTGCACTTCCACTATTACAACGCTTAATGACGTTACCATCGCAAGCTGAGCAGGTGTCGACAGCGGTCGAAAATAATCAGAAGTCACGTAATAAAATTCGTGCTTTAATTTTGACTCCAACACGAGAATTAGCTCAACAAGTATTTGATAGTATTACAACGTATGCCAAATATACCGAGTTAAAAGTGGCGGTTGCTTATGGCGGTACGAGTATGAATGTACAAGTTAAAGCCTTAAATGCAGGCGCTGAAATTTTAGTCGCGACACCTGGACGTTTACTTGATCACGTCTTTAATGGTTCTGTCTCTTTATCTGAAGTTGAAACGTTTGTATTAGATGAAGCAGATCGTATGTTAGACATGGGGTTCATTGTTGATATTCAACGTATTATGAAGCGAATGCCGGCAGAACGTCAGACATTATTTTTCTCTGCTACTTTTTCAAAGCAAGTTAAAAAGCTAGCATTTGATATTCTTACCAACCCTAAAATGGTAGAAGTAACGCCAGCAAATACTGCTGCGGAAACCGTTGAACAAATGGTTTATCCTGTTGATAAACATCGTAAAGCTGAATTACTTGCGTATTTAATTGGTTCTCGTAATTGGCGACAGGTATTGGTTTTCACTAAAACTAAGCAGGGCTCTGATCAGTTAGCAAAAGATTTGGGTTTAGATGGTATTAAAGCGTCATCGATCAATGGTGACAAAAGCCAAGGTGCGCGCCAACGTGCATTAGATGATTTTAAATCAGGTAAGACTCGTGTATTAGTCGCGACTGATGTTGCTGCCAGAGGTCTGGATATTGAGCAACTTGAATATGTAGTTAACTTTGATATGCCTTTCAAAGCTGAAGATTATGTTCACCGTATTGGTCGTACAGGCCGAGCAGGAATGACTGGTCATGCAATTACTTTGATGAGCCTTGATGAAGAATGGGCATTGAAAGCAATTGAAGAGTTATTAGATAGCCGTCTACCACAGCAATGGCTAGAAGGTTATGAGCCTGATCCTGCATTAATAGAAACACAATCTGTTCACCGTGGTGCGGCAGCTGAAAAGCGACGAGCGAAGTCGAAAAGTAAAATCCACCAGAATAGAGGTAAGCATAGAAATCGTCGATAATATACGGTGAGGCAATAATGATAAATTCAAGATAACTTATTGTTTTATTAGTGTTAATGGTTGGCATTGGAAGTATAATAAAGCTTGCATATTAATGATTATTCTATTGTTTTAATCGATAAGCTTTGTTAGTTTTTCTACTAAATTGTATGCATATTTTTTTCTTTAATTGTCTCTGAGGTTTTCATGACAGGTTTAATAAAACCAGTCCGTTACACTATATTCTTTCTAGTGATTTTTACCTGTATTGTTTATGGGTGGTTTATGCTTGGTGGTGCAAAGAAAGAGTACATTGTGTCTCCTGTAAATAGTACATACCAAATTATTGATGATAAGGGACAGGGTGGTGCAACAGAGTCATCTTTAAATATAGATAGAAATGGTGCATTACTTGAATGTAATATCGTTAATAAAGCGCAATGGCCTTTTTGTGAAATTGCGATATCACTGACAGATTCAGTTGATAAAGGCATTGATCTTAGTGATTATGATAGCGTTGGGATTGATATTGATTATGGTAGCCCTTTAGAGGGAGAAAGAGTCCGTATTTATTTACGTAATTATGATCCAGCTTATGCGAAATTATCAGATCCAATCTCTCTAAAGTTTAATGCAATTGAGTATGCCCCAGGAGAGGATAAAGGGCTCGTTGTATTTCCTCTTCGTTCTTTCCAAGTTTTATCGTGGTGGATAGCGGATTACGAAGTGCCTGTTGATAAATCAAGTCGACAGTTTGATAACATTTCAGTCATTGAAGTTGCGACAGGCAGTTATGTAAAAGAAGCGAATTATTCCATTAAATTAAATAAGCTGGTTTTTTATGGTCAAAGGATCAGTGAACAAGCGTTAGTAAAAATATTGTTATCACTTTGGGTGGTCACAGCAATATCTTTTATCATTATTGATCGCATTTTTCTAAGAAAAAAGATTAAAGAAACGGAAGAACGTACACAACGTCTACGTGACGCTAACCGTACTTTGTACGAGAAAAGTTTGGTGTTTGAAGAATTAGCCTTTACGGATCCCTTGACGCGAACGCGTAATAGACATGAAATTAATGAATGGTTAGCAGAAGTTACAACACACTCAATTGTTAATAATATTTCTTTCTCAATGATATTTATCGATATCGACCACTTTAAGCAAGTGAATGATAAGTATGGTCATCGTTTAGGTGATGAAGTATTACGACGATTTGCAAGTTTGATCAATAAGCGTGTACGAAAATCTGACGTTTTTGCGCGTTGGGGAGGAGAAGAATTTGTGATTTTCTGCCCTGCAACACCTTTAGGTGCTACTGCTGAACTGGCTGAATCAATACGTGAATGTATAGAGAGTGCTGTCTGGGATAACGGTATGAAAGTGACTTGTAGTTCAGGTGTAGCAGAACTTGAGAATGAAGATTATAGTCATTTTATTGAACGTGCTGATGAGGCATTAATGAAAGCTAAGGAGCGTGGTAGAAATCGCGTTGAGATAGCTTGGAATGAACGGCAGTTATAAGTTAAATAGAGGATGTTAAAAAGCCGTGTTGATTTTATTAACACGGCTTTTTTTTGAGTTGCAATTTAGATGACTAACTTGCCTGTTGCTAATAAGTAGATACCAAACGCTGAAATGGTAATCAGAAATAAAACAAAGTAGATTTCTTTACCTACAAAAATAGGCTTATTTTGCTCTCGTTTTGCTTTAATAAAGAAAAACACCCCAGGTAAATACAAAATTGCAGACAACAGTAAATGGTGCAAACCAGATGCGTAGAGTAGCCAGATACCGTATACGGTTGCAAAGATACCAACCCAGAGTAAAGAACCTCTATTTTTAGTTTGTATCGCTATTTTTAACGTATAAGCAGCAACTAAAAAGTAGGGGATCAAAATCATTTCAGAGGCAATGACCAAAATGCTATTGTAGGTTCCACCTGCAAAAGTCACTACAAATAAAGATACCTGAATACAAATAGTCGTTAGGTTTAATGAAGTAACGGCAGTACCGGCTTCATTTTGTTTCTTATAAATTTTAGGAAATACATTATTATTAGCGGCAAGGAACGGTGCTTCTGTTGCTAAAACCGTCCAGCTAAGGAAAGCACCACATACAGAAATAAGTAAGCCACAGCCAATTAGAACGGCTCCCCACGGTCCTAAAATGTGTTCTAATATTTTAGCCGTTGATGGATTTTGTAATTTTGCGAGTTCAGGAGTGCTGATAATACCCATAGAAAGAAGCGTTACAAAAATATAGATAATAAGCGCTGTTAATAGACCGAGAATTGTTGCTCGGCCAATATCTTTCCGATCGCGAGCTCGTGATGAAACAACGACGGCACCTTCAACACCAATAAATACCCATACTGTGATTAACATAGTCGATTTTACTTGATCAAGTAGGTCATGTTTGGAACCAAACTCAATGCCAGTAAAATCAAAAATGAATGTGTGCCATTTGAAGGCAAGCATGGTAAAGAAGACAAATAAGAATAGAGGTACTAATTTAGCGATGGTTGTTACCATATTAATTTTTGCTGCTGTTTTAACACCTCGCAAAATTAAGAAGTGGACGAGCCATAAAATAATAGAAGCGCCAACAACAGATTGCCACGTATTACCAAGTCCAAAAATAACATCATTAGGTTTATCGAAAAACATGCCTAATGTGCTAAAGACAATCACTAAATATGAGACATTTGCTAGCATTGCACTTAGCCAGTAACCCCATGCGGAACAAAATCCGATGTAGTCACCAAAACCAGCTTGCGCATAGCCAAATACACCACTATTAATTTCAGGTTTTATAATTGTAAGGTATTGAAATGATAGGGCGAGAAAGATCATGCCAATACCAGTGATCATCCATCCTATCATTACAGCCGCTGGACTTGCAACGAGTGCCATATTCTGAGGAAGGCTAAATACGCCGGCACCAATCATTGAGCCGATCACGAGTGCTGTTAGCGCCCCTAATCCAAGCTTATTATCCATGTTGTAACCTAATCTTTAATTATCATATATATAAGATTATATGGTCTTTTTATGTACCTAAAAACCATTATCTTAATAAAATGATAGTTTGTATGTTTATTTGGGATGGAACAAGGGGAATTATTTAAACTTATTAACGTTATCCTCATTAAAATTACGTCACTGTAACCATTTTGTTACGATCCTAGTCCATGTTAATGCACAGTTAAGTGGGTTGTTGTATTTTTATTTAGTACAAATGCCATCGCATGTCCGCTGGTCGCTGCAGAGTATATAAGGGGAGTATCAAATTGTTCGATTTCACCAGCAACAATAACAGCACTGCAATTTCCCATTTCTAATGCCTTCACCATTAAATTATGTTTACTTTGATGAACAGGTGTTTTTAACAGCAAGACCTTGTTGATGTCGATACCTGCATTTTTTAATAATGACTTATCGATTAAGGCATCATAGCCAATAAACATGATCCAACGATTTTCACTATTCGCTTTTTTTAATAGTCGTAAGAAATAGGCTAATTGAGTTTGCTGCTCTGCACTATAACTCACTTCAATTGGTTGTCCGACCGCAGCAGAAAGAGGTTGCTGGGTTGAATCTGCTGCAAATGTTGACTTGTAAACTTGTGAAGCAGTAATTGATGAGTGGTAGTTCATTAGTGCTTTCCTTAACTAGTGGTTATATATACATACTGTATGTGTGTACAGTAGTTTTATTTAGCTCCTGATGCAAGTGTTTTTTGTGTGATCTTTTTATATCTTGTGTGGTTTTTTATAGGTGGCGTTCGAATTAAAATTAATTTAAATATCTGATTTTAAATGAATATTTAAGTGTGTTTTATTTGTGTTATTTTGTTTTATGAAAACTGAAAATTATCAATAGTTAAAATATTGCGCTATGTCACAGGTGTTTATACAGTAATTCATACAGTGTTTTGTACAGTGGTTGGGTTAAAAACAGTTACAGTATTAAATCGGTTAATTGACTGTTGAGGCTGCTGTGGATGATTAATCAGCGTAATTAATGTAGTAATGGGAATAGAAGATGGCTCTGTGCGCATTCGTCACGGTATTGCCTATAGCCGATGCATAGTTATGTGGATTGTTGGTTTGTTATTAATCTAGATAAAAGCATTACCGATAGGACATTTATGTGTATTTAGAAAGGCTTGCAAGAAGGTTAATAGGTTAATGAGATCTAATGCGGGAGAGGCGATTACTTACTTTTGTAGTCTCAGGTGATGGGAAAATAACATAGTTAGGATACGCTCTATGCATTTACCCTAACTATAATTATCAATTGAATTGCCAACATATTTTCAGATAAATAAAACAATAGTTCTTGAATAGAGTTGGCTTGATATGATGAGAGAATTAAGCACCTATTATTTAGATGCTTAATTCTAAAGTAACTAGACTATAAACAATATGCGACAATCGCTTTTTCGTAAGTAAAGCCTGTGTCATTTTCAACCCAGCACTCAATACAGCTACCTTCAATATCATCTGCCGTGATGCAGTCTTCAACAATACCGAACTTTCCATTCGTTAAGGCAACAACAATATCCATATTATACCTCTTAAATAACTGATAAAAATTAATGTTTGTTAACATATGTTTATCAAGTTGTATCGGTAATGGTCAATCATTTTGTTTGGTTTAATTGATACTGTGGGTACTAATCTTAGTGATATGTGATATTGAGTACATATTTACTAGTGGATACTTTCATAGATGGCAATGATACCGCAAATTAAGCACAGGATAAGAGCAGCGTAGCGTATTTTTTCTTTCGGCAGAGACTGGGTAGTCTTGAGCGCTAACCAATATCCCAGCCATGCACTTGGGATTAAAGGGAGGGTTATCCAAAGTTTATCAAAAGAAAGAAAGCCGACAGGAATTTGTGCCGCTAAAGAAACAATAGAACTAAAGACAAAGAATGCTGATAGGTTACCACGTAATTGATTGGCTTCTTGATGTTGCAACAATATCGCCATTGGCGGCCCACCAATGGCGGAGCTTGTACCGAATAAGCCTGAGAAGAAGCCTGCAATAACCATTCTACGAGGCGTCGGTTCAATCCGATAAGGTAAGATACTCACAACCACTGCAAGTAGTACCAGTAAACCAATCCACAATGTTAGGACATGAGCCGAAACATAAACAAGTAAAGCCGCACCTGCAATAGAGCCAGGTACCCGCCCTAAAATGGCCATTTTTAAACCACCAAGTTCAATACTACTGCGATGTTTTAAGGCGTTAAGTAATGAGATAAATAATGCAATAAGGCAAATAGGGGCAGGGACGTATTGTGGAGCATAAACAATTAAAATAGGTGCAGAAACAATCGCTAAACCAAAGCCGATAGCTGTTTGGACATAAGATCCGACAAAGATTGCTGCAATCGCAAGTAAGGTGGTAGGTTCAATAGTCATTATATTTATGTAGTAGCTTGAATATGGGTGGTTACGGAGATTATGTAAATACTAAATCAAACTAATACTAATAATGCATAAAGTAAAATAGTAAATGAAAATATAGGTGGTTATCCAATTTTAATTAACTTTATATCGCAAACGTTACTTTTAATGGATTTTTTTACTGATAAAATGTGAAAGCTATTATCAGAGGTGTACATGCGTTATTTATCAAAAAAAATATCAAAACACATTATTGGTTCAGTATTAATGGGCTCTCTTTTGGGCTTTTCTAGCGTGAGCCTAGCGGAAAACATCACAGTTAATTCAGCAATTGAACATGCTGAAAAGCAATTAGGTGCAAGAATTGGTGTCTCAGTCGTTGATGGCAAAGGAAAGCAGTTGTTTGGCTATAACAGCGATCAACGTTTTCCATTAATGAGTACCTTTAAAACACTTGCTTGTGCAAAGTTACTACATGATAACCAAATCAATGATGGCATGATGGATAAAACCTATCTGATCAACGCCGATACAATTTTAGATTATGCGCCAGTATTTCAAGACAAAGTCGGCACAGAGGTGTCATTAAAAGACGCGTGTTTTGCCACCATGACAACCAGTGATAATTCAGCGGCGAATTTAGTACTAAGTCATATTGGTGGCCCAGTAGGCGTAACGACATTTTTAATTGATAGTGGTGACAATGTAACAAGGTTAGATCGTATTGAACCATTACTCAATGAGGCAACACCAGGTGATGAGCGTGATACCACTACACCTTATGCAATGAATAAAACGATTAGCAATTTAGTATTAGGTAATGCTTTAAATGCGTCTTCAAAACAACAACTGAAAGACTGGATGAAAGCCAATAAAGTTTCAAATGGCTTGTTGCGTTCAGTCTTACCAAAAGGGTGGGAAATTGCAGATCGCTCAGGCGCTGGTGGCCATGGTTCACGTGGTATTACTGCTGTGGTATGGAACGAACAAAAACAACCGTTAGTGATCAGTATTTATCTAACAGGTACTAAAGCGAGTATTCCTGAGCGTGATAAAGAAATAGCTCAAATTGGTCAGGCTATTTTACAGCATTTTGGGGCTTAAAACACAGGAATACGAAAGCACAATGTAATTTATGTTGTGCTTTTATGATCTATTGATATTGCTAACGTTTTTCCAACACTTTGTTTGCTATTCATTGCTCAGTCAATAGGATGGAAATATACGACACAAAAAACTGATGTACATAAAGGATAACGATAGTGAAAATTAGAGGGTTTAGTCTTATTGAACTAGTTATCATCATCGTTATTGTTGGAATTATTGCTGTTTTCGTCGCCCCTAAGTTTTTAAATATCAGTAGAGATGCTCGCATTGCTTTATTAAAAGGAGTGAAATCTTCACTGATAACGGCAAGTGATTTTGTCCATACGCGCGCCATAGTTCTTGGTGTTGAGCATGATCCTAACAAGTCAGTGATAGATGCAGGTGATGTTGATATTGAAATTGTTATGGGTTATCCAACCGGGCATTGGATGCATAGCATGCGTTACTTATTGACCTTGAATGATGTAATGTATACCAGTGGTAGAGATACCCAATGCCAGGCTGAGTGGTGTGGTTTGGGTAATCAAGGTACAATACCTAGTGGTCAAATCTCAGCATTACCAGCAGGCAATACCACACCTAAAGTCGGTAAAATATTTCCTCGTGGTTTTAGTTATAACGATCAGTGTGGCGTTTACTTTGTAAATTATTACGATGGTGAACCACCTGTTGTCGGTATTGAAGATAAAGATTGTTAACCCAGTATTTTCCCTTTAAACAGCCACATAGATATTTCTCTTATTAATCTCCAAGCGGTTGTCGCTCTAAGCCACCTCGATGAGCATCAAGGGCTATTTTTAACCGTCGCAGTTTGTCTCTTGAACGTCGTTTGTTTTTAACCGCAATAGCCATTGATATGACATCAACCAGTGCCAGCATGGCATAGCGTGATGCTGATGGTTTATAGATAAAGTCTGTTTCTTGATGTTTAATTTGTAGCACCAAACTAGCTAGTTCCGCGAGTGGGGTATTATTCGGGGTTATAGCAATAATCTTTAAGCCGTACTCTTTGGCTAACTGCGCGGTTTCAACCACGATTGGTGTGTAACCAGTAGATGAAATCATCACCAAAACATCATTACTTTCGGCGGTTGCGGCTATCATTCGTGACAACAACCCATCGTTGTAAGCCACAACAGGGTAGCCTAACCTAAATAAACGGTGCTGCATTTCTTGTGCGGCAATTGTTGAACCGCCGCCCATTCCAATAGCGATGACTTGCCGAGCGTTGTGTAACCAATCAGCAGCGGTATCAATATCTTTTTCGACAATTAAACTGCGGTTTACATCTAACGACTGTTTGATTGATTCATAAATACCTTGATAACCACTTTGATCTGGTGGCTCTAGAATAAATCGCTGACCGACAGATAAGCTTTGCGCGAGTTTAATTTTCATGTCACGCACGTTCTTACATCCAATCGCTTTAGCAAAACGAGTAATAGAAGCTTCACTAACATCAGCGCCTTGTGCTAATTCAGTAATACTGGCATTGGCTGCGCTTTGGATGTCATCCATGATCCATTGTGCGACTTTCTTTTCGGCATCACGAAGGGCATTATAACGCTCTGTTATTTGAGAAATAATATCGACATCTACACTCATATTGTTTTCCTCTTGTTAATTAGTGCGTTTAAAACCATGTTCTTACCCAGTGAGTGACGCGATCGTTATCATCAGATACTGCGACAGCACGCCATTTATCAAAGGTTAGACAAGGGTGAGAAGTTGAAAATACGAGGACATCACCTACTTGTAGATCGCAATCACTTGAAACAGAGAGAAAAGCATGTTGATCCATCACAGCCGTTGTTTTTACCTGATCAAAAACAACAGGTTCACCATTACGATAAGCGCGTTCAAGAATAGGTAATCCTGCATCAAAAGCAGCATCACGCTTGCCAAAGCCGACAATCACTTTATTCGGCTCTGGTCGAGAGACCACATAAGCCCAAAGCTCCAGTGCTGATGCTAAATCACCACCTAAATCACATGCTATTCCCTGATTTTTTTCAGCACGCTGCATGACTTGATGTTGCGCATCAAGATAAATGCCCGTGTCATGGATGGCATAACAACCGGGACGAATAACAGCCTCTAACTCTTGCTGCTTATTAAAACATTCAGCAACAATGTCATACCAAGCAGAGCCCGCACCTGTGACTAATGGCATTCCTTGAATGAGGTGTTCTTGCTGTAATTGGATGGTGATTGCAATAGTACGATTGAGAAAGTCTCTGACTCGTTGTTCTGCATCATCGCCATGAATAACCCCTTCGTAGACTTCAATACCTCTTAAGTTTAAGTGGGGGCTTTGGTGAATAAGTTGAGCTAACGCCATGACTTCTTGCGCTGTACGACAACCACAACGACCGCCATCAACACCCATTTCAATTAATATATTCAGTTTTTGATCATGGCTGGCAAAGAAGTCTTCCAAGGCTTCAACATTGCGTCTTGAGTCGACGCAACAATAAAAGTCTACATCATAATCTTTGATTAATTGCGAAATGATCATCATGTTTGCGCGACCCACTAATTGATTCGCCATAATGATATTTTGTGCCCCACTGAGTACGGCTATTTGGGCTTGAGCAGGACTTGCAATAGTGATGCCCCACGCTCCATGTTCAAGTTGTTGGCGGAAAAAGGCTGGGGTCATGGTCGTTTTACCATGAGGTGCCAATTTCACGTTATGGTGATTCGCAAATTGTTGCATCCACTGAAGGTTATTATCCAGTAAAGAGGCTTTGATCACCGCAGCAGGCAAAGCAATCTCTTCATCGATTAGGCTGTAATGCCGGTTTGACTCAGTCGTAATAGGCTGAGCTTTTTCACCGAAATCTGGGGTGGTAAAGCAGTTATCATGATAGTTTTTATCGTATTCAAAGAGATTATTATCCATGCATCACCTTTTCTAACATAAGTTAAGTTGTTGATACTTATTTTATAAATGTATAAAAGGGTAAGTTACGTGTTAGAAACTATCAAACAATTGTTACCTTTTTGTGTGTTTTATCACTGATTAAAATCCGCGTTTCTTTACTATGTCTGTATCTTATAAATTTAGAGCGTGCTCAATATGCTGTGCGATACCATCATTAAAAAAGCAGTCATTGTTGACGGTACTGGCGCGGCATCGTTCATTGCGGATGTCGCTATTTGTCAGGATCGTATTCAAGCGATTGGTCAATTAGATGGTTATGACGCTAAGCAAATTATTCACGCTGAAGGATTGGTGTTGTCTCCGGGTTTTATTGATGTACATACCCATGATGATACCAATGTGATCCGTGCTCCTGAGTGTCTTTCTAAAATTAGCCAAGGTGTCACAACCGTGATAGTGGGTAATTGTGGCATTAGTGCGAGCCCGACTATTCTTAAAGGCGAGCCACCTGAGCCGATGAACTTATTGGGAAAAAAAGACGATTTTCAATATTCAACCTTTGGCGATTATGTAAAGGCGGTGCAAGCTGCGGAGCCAGCAGTGAATGTTGCAGCCTTGGTGGGGCATACCACATTACGCAATAACGTAATAGATGATTTGCAACGTACTGCCACAAATGAAGAAATTGAATCTATGCGCGAGAGCTTAGCTCAAGCGATGAAGCAAGGTGCATTGGGATTAAGCTCCGGTTTAGCTTACCAAAGTGCAAAAGCTGCCACCGCAGATGAAGTCATGAGGTTGGCGACAGTGCTAAGTCAATATGGTGGTATATATACAACCCATATGCGTACAGAGTTTGAAGCGATCATCAGTGCGATGGAAGAAGCCTTTGAAACAGGAAAGCATGCGCAAGTACCTGTGGTTATATCTCACTTAAAATGTGCAGGAGCTGGTAACTGGGGGCGCACGGTAGAAGTGTTATCCTTGATGGATAAAGTCTCAGAATATCAAGATATTGCTTGTGATTGTTATCCATATTCAGCCAGTTCATCAACGCTAGATTTAAATCAAGTTACGGATGATTTTGATATTTTTATTACTTGGTCAGAACCCAAACCAGAACTCGCAGGTAAAACCCTAAAGGTGATAGCTGAAGAGCTGAATCTTTCATTATTAGAAGCAGCAAGAGCATTACAACCGGCAGGGGCTGTTTATCACTGTATGGATGAAGACGATGTAAAACGAGTTTTAAAATATAAATTGACCATGGTGGGGTCTGATGGCTTACCGAATGATCCGAAGCCACACCCTCGTTTATGGGGAACGTTCCCGCGAGTGTTAGGTCAATACTGTCGTGAAGAACAGTTATTTTCATTAGAAGAAGCGGTTCATAAAATGACGGGAATGTCGGCGAATCGATATCAATTAAAAGATCGTGGTGAAATAAAAATAGGGGCGTTTGCCGATTTAGTTTTATTTGATCCTGATACCATAAAAGATACAGCCACATTTCAAAACCCAATATCTATTGCTAAGGGTATAGAAAGCGTCTTTGTAAATGGACAATTAACCTATTCAAATGGCAACGTCAGTGGCAAAAGGAAAGGCGTATTTTTATTTAGAAGTAGCACCCAAGAAAATAATTAAAAAAACATATTTAAAGAATAACTAGTTATCGGTGGAGAGTCGTATGTCAATCAAACGTTATGGTGTAGAAGGTGGGGTAGGAACTGGAGGTCAACACTTGCCATTTGCTCGCGCAACTGAGGCTGGAGGGTTTCTTTATGTCTCTGGTCAAACACCGATGATTGATGGTGAGGTAGTAGAAGGCGGAATCGTTGACCAGTCTCGTTTAGCGATCCAAAACTGTATCGATATCATGGACGAAGCAGGCTATACCCTTGCCGATGTAATGCATGTAAAAGTCGTGCTTACTGATGCTCGTTATTTCCAATCATTCAATAAAGTGTTTCGTGAATTTTTTGGTGAACATCCACCAGCACGTATTTGCATGGTGTGTGATTTGGTTGTTGATGTAAAAGTCGAAGTCGATGTGACTTGTTACCGAGAAGACCGCCGCTAACCCTAGATTTAAGCTTTATTTGGAGTGCCTAAATGCCATCTCTTCGATTATTTAGGCGCTCTTTTTTTATTTATATCATTACATATCGAGTTTTCAATTGATGCTTAACTCCGCTGAAACCAAGATTGCATTTTTTGGTGAGTGTATGATCGAACTAAGCGGCGATCCTATTCGTAAAGGCTTTGGTGGCGATACATTAAATACTGCGCTTTATCTTTCACGATTAACTTGCCAGCACTCAGTACATGTTTCTTATGCGACAGGATTAGGTGTCGACACATTATCTCAAGAGCTGCTGGAAACATGGCATCTAGAAGGAATCCACACCAATTTAGTTGAAATCTTCGCTCAGCAATTACCCGGTTTATACATGGTACAAACGGATAAAACGGGTGAACGGAGTTTTCTCTATTGGCGAGATAACTCGGCAGCAAAACGCTATTTCTCAACCTCATCACTGAATAAATTAGAAATTGCATTACAAGATAAGCAATACGATTACTTTTACCTGAGCGGTATTAGTCTTGCCATTTTAGACCAAGCAAGCCGCTTGCGACTTAAAAACCGGCTTGAAGCTTTTTCGCAAACAGGTGGAAAGATCATCTTTGATAATAACTATCGCCCTCAATTATGGTCGAGCGAAGAAGCGCAACATTGGTATAGCCAAATCTTACCGCTGGTTGATATCGCGTTAATCACACAAGACGATGATGTATTGGTGTGGGGAGATGATGAAAGCGTTGCTGCTCGTTGTTTACGCATGGGCTGTCATGAAATAGTGATAAAACGAGGGAGTGAACCTTGCCAGCTTATTTGGCGCCAAGATCAGCTTGTTCAGCGTGCTGATGTTGCGACAGAGCAGGTGAGTAATGTGATTGATACTTGTGCAGCAGGTGACTCTTTTGCTGCGGGCTATTTAGCTGGGCGAGTTACAGGGAAAAGCCATCAAGACTCAGCAACGTTAGGACATGCTTTAGCGGCAATTGTGATCCAACATTCAGGCGCCATTATCCCCAACGATATAATGCGACATTTAATTTTATAATTACCTGAGATCATAAAAATGTCTTTCCTTGTTCCACGTTTCTAATGGTTGCATAGCAATGACGCCAAATAGCGATTTAAATTTAATGCCTTATCCACAGAGAGTGGAGCGTAAACAAGGCATAGTCACGTTGGATAAATCCTTTGCTATTTATATCAAAGGTTACGATTCGCCTCGTGTACAATTTTACGCCAAAAGAATCATGGAGCGACTTTATCGTCAGACAGGGTTGCCCATGTTGAACTGGCAAGCACAATCTGAACAAGACGCGACGTTAGTGATTAATATTCATCATCGCCCCAAATCAGATGTTCAGAATATAGATAGTGACGAGTCTTACACGCTTGGTGTTGGCAACGGTAAAATTGTGATTAATGCAGCGCAGCATTATGGTGTATTTCGTGGCTTAGAAACTCTGCTTCAAATAGTTTCTACGGATGCTACTGGTTATTTTTTTCCTGCTGTTTCTATTCAAGATAGGCCACGCTTTCCTTGGCGTGGGGTATCTTATGATACTTCAAGACATTTCATTGAGCTTGATGTGATCCTTCGTCAATTAGATGCAATGGCATCAGCCAAACTCAATGTTTTTCACTGGCATCTATGGGACGATCAAGGCATACGTATTCAACTCGATAAATACCAAAAACTTTGGCGTGACACTACTGATGGTGATTTCTATACCAAAGCTCAGATTCGTCAGGTTGTTGATTATGCCTGTAATTTAGGTATTCGTGTTATTCCAGAAATATCATTACCAGGTCATGCATCTGCGGTGGCTCATGCTTACCCTGAATTAATGTCTGGCATAGGAAAGCAACAATCCCCTCAGCAACGTGGATGGGGAGTATTTGAACCTTTAATGGATCCTACTAATCCAGAACTTTATGCAATGCTAGCGAGTGTGTTTGATGAAGTTGTTGCCTTATTTCCTGATGAGTATTTCCACATAGGCGGGGATGAGCCTAACTATCAACAATGGCGTGACAACCCGAAAATTCAGCAGTTTATTAAAGAGCATCATATTGATGGTGAACGCGGTTTACAGTCTTATCTTAATACTAAAGTAGAGCAGATGCTGGCAGAGCGCGGTAAGAAAATGATCGGGTGGGATGAAATTTGGCATAAAGAGTTACCCAAATCGATAGTGATCCAAAGCTGGCAAGGTCATGACAGCATAGGCCGTGCCGCAAAAGAAGGGTATCAAGGTATTCTTTCTACGGGGTATTACCTTGATCAGCCACAACCGACAAGCTATCACTATCGAAACGATCCTATGCCTAAAGGGAGCACGGTGGATGACAAACTTCGTCAAGGCGAGGTATTCGAGACTTATGATTGGGTAAAGCCAAGAAGCAAAGATGGCCCACGTAAAGGTAACTTAACTATTATTACCGCTGCTGATGGCAGTTATCGGGCGTTTACAGACTACAACGGTAAGTCTCGTGAAGAGGTATACATTCTTGTGTATGTGCCAGGCGTTAAATTCCGAGGTTATTTCGATAACTTCATGTCATACACCGAATTTAATTACGATTTTGCCAATGACAAACTTGCAGACAGCAGTTATCAGTTAATCGGTAATGTGCGCTGGCCTGCAACAGGGCAACTTATTGCAAGTAGTGATATAAAAGGCAGCCAGATCCCAGAACCTAATGGGGGCTATCCAGCAGAATTAACTGAAAAAGAACAAGCATTGATTTTAGGTGGTGAAATCACAATATGGGGCGAAAACCTTGATTCTATGACGATTGAGCACCGTTTATGGCCGCGAAGTTACGCAATTGCAGAGCGTTTGTGGTCAAGCCAAGCGTTAACTGATGAGCGCAGCATGTATAAGCGGATGAAAGCAATCGATACGTGGTCAGAGATATCTGTTGGGTTACGCCATCATGCAGATGCAAACATGATGCTAAAGCGTCTTGCTAATGGTACTGATTCAAGCCCGTTACAAACCTTAGCCAAGTACGTTGAGCCAGCCCAATATTATGCACGTCATTGGGAAAAGTGGAATTCGACACCAACGAAAGGCGATTTATATAACCAGTATGAGCGTTTAAATCGCTTTGCGGATGCATTGCCTGTTGAAAGTTTGGCAGTGTATGAGATGAACGATCTGGTTTCACGTATTAATAAGGGGGATATGTCAGCCCTTGCTACGCTAAATATGCATTACTTAACCGTTAAGTTAGCCGCGCAGCAAGCAAAACCAATTTTTGCTAACAATATTGCTGCTGTAAATACTCTGCCGATGACTGATGCTGTTATAGCGGTTGCAGAACTCGGTATGAAACTGATTGATAAAACTAAACAGGGATGTCAGTTATCAGAGCAAGAGGTAGCGGCTTATCATCAAATTATTGATAAAAATGCCGTCATATTTGACGAAACCATCGTTGCTATCGTCTCGCCAACTAAGCAGTTACTTCACATTTTAGAAAATCATTAAACGAAGTCGTTGCCGTCTGATTATTCAGGCGGCATTTTAATGATTGATAACGGATTTATTTATGAAGGTTTCCATGACAAAACAATCCCCCTTACATTTTTATGTAGGTACTTATACCGATGCACCGAGTGATAGTCATGGTGTTGTAGGCATTTCCCTTGATCCTCAATCTGGCGTATTAACGTTAAACAATGAGATAGTGCCAGATACGTTGCAACAACAGCATAATCCATCTTATCTTGCTGCGACTCAAAACGGGTTATATACCTTTAATGAAGTTGATCGACACAGTGGTGCACAGCTTCATTATTCTGATCATCAAGCGCGTTGTTCTTTAGCTATTGCTGGGGATTATCCTTGTCATATTGATGTAAAAGATAAGCTTTTGGCGGTGGCGAACTATGGTTCAGGTAATGTCACTGTTTATGGTTTAGATGAAGAAGGTCAACCGACAGAGTGTATCGCAGATTTATTTGTTGATGGCTGTGGACCAAATGTTGATCGTCAAGAAGCCCCTCATGCACATCAAGTTACATTTCTAAAGCATACCAATCAGTTAGCCGTTGTTGATTTAGGCAGTGATTGCGTTTACTTTTACGATTATGACGTAAACACATTATCATTTGCCTTAAATCAAACACTAAACATGCCAGCAGGATCAGGCCCTCGACATCTTGTTTTCAGCCATGATGAATCAATCGGCTATGTTGTGTGTGAACTGTCTGAAACGCTTGTGGTGATCACAAAACAAAATGGCTGCTGGGAGCAAGTATCACAACAAGCACTGCTTGCTAATGAAGAAAATAAACAAGCGGCATCTGCTATTTACTTATCACCAGATGAACGCTTTTTATATGTTTCTTGTCGTGCTCAAAACAAGATTAGTTATTTTAATGTAGACGGTGAAAACGTCACTCAATTAGCCGCTGTTGATTGTGGCGGGGCATTCCCTCGTGATTTTGTGATTTCCCAAAATGGCGAATGGTTGCTGGTGGCGAATCAACATTCTAACGATATTGTTAGCTATCACCGTAATGTTGAGACGGGTGATATCACAGCAACAGGTTATCGTTGTAATGTCGGTGCACCTGTGTGCCTTGTCGAGATGCTTTCACGATAATCAAATTGATCTTAACGTCTTAAAAGCCATAGTGTTGACTGTGGCTTTTTTGTACCTTAAAAACGTATAACTTGTTGTTAAATGAATTTAGGAAAACACGATGGATTTGTTTGCTGATCAAGGGGAGTGGATAACAATCAACAATGGATTACTCTATTGGCATCCACAGTTTTTGAATTTACAGCAGTCTGAACAGTATTTTCAGCAATTGAAAAACGAACTGAACTGGCAACAAGAACACATAACGCTATTTGGTAGGTCAGTGCTTCAGCCGAGGTTACAAACATGGCTCGGTGATGCTGTTTATACTTATTCAGGGCTTACCATGCATCCACAACCTTGGACATCGGCAATATTAGATCTAAAAGCACAGTGTGAACAGCAAGCGAAAACGTCGTTTAACTCAGTGCTTGGCAATCTATACCGTGATGGAGAAGATTACATGGGGTGGCATCAAGACAATGAGCGTGAATTAGGTCATCAACCTGTTATTGCTTCTTTAAGCTTTGGTGTAACACGGCAGTTCGTGTTTAAACATAAAACCACTAAAGAGAAAATTGCCTTTCAATTAACACCGGGATCTTTGCTGATAATGGCAGGAGAGACCCAGCAGTATTGGCAACATGCACTACCTAAAACTAAACGTGTCAATGAGCCACGCATAAACTTGACCTTTCGTTATATTAATCAGTAATTGTTTGTACGGTCACGTTCGATTGTAATGACTATCATCAAAACGTTCTAATTTGATAACTCACTCTAATTCATCAATTATTACAATCACTATCTCCACCTCCACCTTCACAGGATAGGCTTATTGACAATAAGGGAGGGGGATATGTATTTTTTCAATTTGAAAGCTTTGTTGCTTGATTTAAAACACAATAATGTCACTGAGCGGAAATCTGCGTTGTATGTTTTGATTCCGACTATTTTGTTGATGCTGTATTCGTATTACTTACCACAAACAGATTCATTAGAGTCACTTGCTGATGACGTAATGATTATAATTAACTTTATTATTTTATTTATCGTCAATGGCGGAAATAACGGAAAGAACTTTTTAATTAAATACTTTTCGTTAAATTGGGTTGTAGGCTGGCGAGTTGCAATCTTTTATTTAATTCCATTTGCGTTTGTATTTTTGGGT
Organism: Photobacterium sp. GB-50; assembly: GCF_003026755.1. Lineage (NCBI taxonomy): Bacteria > Pseudomonadati > Pseudomonadota > Gammaproteobacteria > Vibrionales > Vibrionaceae > Photobacterium > Photobacterium sp. GB-50. Next base: position 82,512 of record NZ_PYNX01000008.1, on the reverse strand, counting down.
CTTATGTATTTTGTTTTTCCTGATTCTTTAAAACATGATACCTACGGCTTATTAGTATTTGGTATTGCTTTTGAAGTATTTTATCTTTTTTTATGATCAAGGCATTTAGAGCAACGTTACAAACAACGAGTCCTGCTTATAGTTAATAGAGCAGATGAAAAAAAAGTTAGCCTTTATGGCTAACTTTTTTTGATTGAATGAAACGCAACAGATTATTCGTAGCGTTGAGCTAATATACGATCTATACGGTTATTTTCTAATGTTAGAATGCGGAATTGCCAACCTTGCCAGCGAATACAGTCATCCAATTTAGGTAAATCATCTAATAGCCACACTAACATACCGCTAAGTGTGTGGTAACCGCCGTCTTCTTCGTCTGGCAGTTTATTAATATCTAATAGATCTTTAAATACAGTGATTGGCATCATGCCATCTAAATTCCAACTGCCATCTGGGTTTTGCTTTGACCAAACATCCTTTGGATTATCAGGGGTAAATTTACCGGCTAATGCCTCTAAAATATCTTGAGAAGTCACAATACCTTGAATATCACCATATTCATCAACCACGAAGGCAAAGTCTGTACCTGAGCTTTGGAACATTTCTAATAGCGTTGTACCTGTCCAGTTTTCTGGTACGAAAACGGGAGGGGTTAAGTAATCTAAAATTGATAGTGGATTTTCAGCCGTATTATCATTGATAAATTGTAATAACTGCTTGGCATTTAATGTGCCTTTTAAATCGCTGAAGCCGTTATTTCCAACAGGAAGGCAAGCATGCGTGCTTGAGAGTAATTTTTGTAAATAGCTCTCAGGCGAATAATTTAAATCAAGATACGCAATTTCATTTCGTGGCGTCATCATTGAAGATACTTTGCGGTCATCGAAATTGAAGACATTACGCACCATGTTATGTTCATGCTGGTGGATAACACCTGACTGAGAACCTTCCGCGATCACTGCACGGATATCATCTTCTGTTAGTGCTGAACTGTCGTCTTTTCCTTTGCCCAATAAACGCAACAGTAAATCGGTTGAGTTTGCCAATAGCCAGACAAATGGACGAGAAATAAAAGCGATAACTGCAATTGGGCGGGCGAAAAATACCGCAATAGAAACAGCGTTTACTTGACCTAATCGTTTAGGGACTAATTCACCAATAACAATAGATACATACGTTAAAACAATGACCGCAATTGCTGAAGCAGTAAAGCCAACGGATTTTGCAGGAAGGCCTAACTCAATTAACCAATGTGAAATAGGGCCAGCTAATGCAGCTTCACCAATAACACCGTTCAGAATACCAATAACAGTGATACCGATCTGCATTGTTGATAGAAATTGAGTTGGTGATTCACCTAGCTCTATTGCTTTTTGAGCAGAGATATTCCCTTCATCTGCTAATCGCTGTAACCGGTTTTTCTTTGCTGTGACAAGTGCTATCTCAGACATAGCAAATAATCCATTAATAATGATCAAACAGACCAAAATAATGATACTCATTTATTTCTCCTAGAAACTTCGAGTGCACCATAGGGTGGGAATAAAAATAGGTGCGTCTATAACATGAATAAAAGAAAGCCTATTCACACATTGTAGGTGATTATATCTATAGTATGCCTATAAGGTTAATTAAAAATTAACCTTTATTGCTTATTGATAAGAAATAAATTATGTATTCGTTTAGCCAATAAACAGAAGTGAAAACAATTAGTGATACTTGTTAGGGTAAAGAGGTGAAATTGTGAATTGATTGTTGTTGGTTTGTGATTGATGGATGTTAGCACTGTCTCAGCAATGCTAATTCATTGAACTTGTTATGTTTGATATAGTCTACGTAAAACTTTCTTTGTTATAGTGAACAAAGATCACCGTTCAGCGGAATACATGAGGATATCAGTGTGAAAAAAATTCAACTTGGCCTTGTTGCAGTTACAACGGCATTATTATTAACAGGCTGTGGGGAAGCAAAAATCACCGGTACGCCAATTAAGAATGTAGATTCTATCGCGGTGACGTCCGCAGAAGATATTGATGTGTTTTGTCCTACAGGTATTTGTACTTTTGAATTAACGGCTTCTAAACCTGTTACCGCAACTGTCACCATGCATTACGATTACACCAAGCTATATACCAAGATTGAAGGTGTTGACGTCATTGGGGAAGGGGCAAAAAATGCGAAAGTTGTTGATGACGATCAGTTTACTGTCGATATTAGCAGCGCAGATAAACCTGTGAAAATTCAAGTAATTGATTATTATCGAAACTAAATAAAACTCATCTGTTATCAAAAAGCAGCGATCATCTATCGCTGTTTTTTTAGGTAGCAATACTCTAAATATTTAAAGTGATGAGCCTTTACTGATAAATACCAGCCATTTGTTACTACAATTAACATGTTGACTGTTTTATTTATAAAAAGTCATGAAACGAAATATTTATGTACATACGGGCTATTTTCAATAGTTTCCTTCTTATATCGGTATTTCTTGTCATTACATTGATGTATGTTTTTTACACAGCAGTAAATAGGCTGATTATAAAGTAGCCAAGCCCTAAAGCGGACTTAAAAGTGAATGAAATATAAAAGTAAAAATATATTTTACTGAACATTTAACTTTTACTTGTTGTTTATTAACTCTTTCTTATTTTTCTGTTTGAAGTCATTGCTTGATTTAACGCTTTAACTTTTCGTTTATCATTAATTAAGTGTGTAATAGCCATTATTGGATGTTTATACATCATTTTAGGGCCTGAATAACGCATAATTGTTTGTGATTTGATCTTTTCTTGAACGTTGTAGCAATGAATAGGGCACTGTCGACATGTCGGCTTGTTGATACCATAAGGACAACGATCTAGCCTTTGTTTTACGTAGTTTTTGAAAGATTCACAGTCTTCACATAAATTAACTTTTTTACATTTTTCGTAATGGTGATGTGAGCAGTAAATTTCGATCATTGCTGAAATCGTCAAATATTCACGATTTAATTTACCTAGCAGCTTAAAGTTAGTGTTTATAGTCATCATTTTGTATTTCTTAATAGTCTCTATCTAATACTGTCATTATACAAACATGCATATGAAATAACATTTAAGTTTTTAGAGGGTGAATATGAAATTAAATCGTGTTTTTAATGATAAATAGCATCATCTTTGTTACCAAATTGAAAAAAAGTATCAGTTTTTTAAAGAAACATAAGGCGATGGGTTGATTTAAATAGGCTAGAGCAGTAGTATCCACGCCTCGATTTTTATGGTGGTGTATATGAGCAGATTTGAGTGCCTTGAAAGAATTGTCGACGAATATCGTAAAAAAGTTCGTGACGCTGAGTTTAACCGTCAGAACGATAGCGAAGTTGCTAAAGTTCTTGTTTTACTAGTCGGTAACTCTATGTTCAGTCTGGCTGATGAATTTGCTGATTGGGTTAATCGTGGTGGCGATCGTAGCTACGGTGGTAAGTTTTTTGTTTCTAAGCAACTAATGACGTTGTTAGAGCCTGTAACTTTCCGTGGTGTAACAGTACGTCGTGATTCGATTAAACTATTCAGAATTTCGTAAGCTGAATGGATTCAATCGGTATTCCATGACTCCAATGTAGAATTGGAAAACGGATTTTTGATCTTGATGTTTATCGGGGTCGGCAGAAGGGGATGCAAGTGCATCCCTTTCGCTTTTCTGGCGTTATGTAATATCGGTTTTCACAAAGCCACTTTCTCATCTCAGTGGCTGAGGTCTAGATAAAATTAAACCGCTTTATTGAAAGCTTTAATCAAGACAGATGTATCCATTCTGCCTAGCCCTTCGTTTTGTAATAAGCCATAACGTTTATCTACTGCGTCCGTCAGTGGTAATTCAAGATCGTGTTTTTTCGCTTCATCTAAACAAAAGCCCAGATCTTTACGCATCCAATCAATAGCAAAGCCAAAATCAAATTTATCTTCAGCCATCGTTTTAGCACGATTTTCCATCTGCCAAGAGCCCGCCGCGCCATGCTTTAGTACGCTGACAACTTGTTCGATATCAAGGTTTGATTTTTGTGCCAGCGTTAATGCTTCACTTAATCCTTGTAGTACACCGGCAATACAAATTTGATTCACCATTTTACAGCGTTGACCTTGTCCATAACCGCCAACCAATACCGCTTGTTTCGCGTAGCTGTTTAAAATCGGTAATACGTTATCAAAAACAGCTTGTTCGCCACCGCACATGATAGTAAGTGCACCATTTTCAGCACCGGCTTGACCACCAGAAACTGGCGCATCAACAAAGTTAACGCCTTGAGCTAAGCATGCTTTCGCTAACTCTTCAGCAAGTTCCGCAGAGGTTGTCGTATGATCAACAAGCGTAGAGCCCGCTTTCATGCCTGCTAAAACGCCGTCAGCGCCAAATACAACGCTTCGAACGTCATTATCGTTACCAACACAAAGCGCAACCACATCTCGGTTCTGAGCAGCTTCACGCGGTGTTTCACTGTATTGTCCTGAAAACTCCGATGCCCATTGCTGTGCTTTAGAGGTCGTGCGGTTATACACAGTGGTGTCGAAACCTGAATTAAACAGGTGACGTGCCATTGGGAAGCCCATTACACCCAAACCAATAAAAGCGATACTTGTTGTCATAGGTTTCTCCTTACCAAATACAGTAAAATTGAGTTATGTCATTATGTGATATGTCGTCAGCAGGCAATGCCTTTATTCATAAACGATGGCGAGCTGAACGTTTGTTATTAAAGGTTGTAACTACCTTTGTAATATCAGATTTTATCCATTTGTGCTCATTGTTAGCTAAATGGTTACCAAATGATGGTTAGTACACTAGGGGTTACATTGACATATGTCAATTTGTTTATTTAAGGTATCATTTTTGAGCTAACTTGGTTAAAGTTAGTTAAGTGATTGGTGATAATGATAAATATAGGATCAGACTGTGAGTGTCGCTAAATATAAACAAATAGCAAAAACAATAGAGGCGCGCATAGACAATGGTGAATATCCGAAAGGGTTTAAATTGCCGACACACCGTGTACTTGCGGATGAGTTAAACACCACACCCGCGACGGTAGCTAAAGCATATCAGTTACTGGTAGATAAAAAACGCGTGGAATCGTTTGTTGGGCGTGGAACATTTGTATGCTCACCATCAAGACTCAGCGATGTTATTCAACCGGCTGATGATGAAACTGATTTTAACTTCTCTATCTTGCAACCTTGCTTGTCTCAAAACCTGTCTCCACTGCGTGATGCCATGATGAATGCGGCAGAGCAACTGAGTTGTCATTTAATGGGCTATACCGAACATTCAGGCCATGAAAGCCATCGTTTGGCTGCTGTAACATGGGCGAAAAAGTTTGGTTTGGAAGGGGGGAATGTTAAAAATACCTTGTTGACGAATGGCGCACAGCATGGCTTATCGTTACTTATTCATACGTTAACAGAGCCTGGTGATACCATCGCGGTAGAAGCCTTAACTTACCCCGGTATTATGGCGATCGCTCAAGCAGCAGGTCGTCATGTGGTTGGGGTCAAACTTGATGAGCAGGGGATGTGCCCTGATGATCTGCAACAGGTGATCACTCAACATCAGCCTAAATTAGTCATTGTCGTGCCATCTCATCAAAACCCAACAGGTATCACCATGCCGCCAATAAGACGAGATGCCATTGCAACAGTGATTGAACGCAATAATATTTGGTTAATTGAAGATGATATCTACGGCTTTTTAAATCCAGATCCTATCGCCGCGATCAGTAATCGCATTCCACTGCATAGCTTTCATATTTCAGGTTTATCAAAAGCCCTTAGTCCTGCTTTACGCTGTGGCTTTTTAAAAGTACCCGAATCACATATCGCGGTTTTACAGGCCACTATTCGCGCTAACATTTGGCTATCGTCACCGCTAAATTATATTGCGGCAACGCAGTTAATTGAGAGTGGTGAAGCCTTTGAGTTAGCAGAAAACCAGCGTGAAACTGCCTGTAAAAGGCAACAACTAGCCCGTGATATTTTAAGCCATGATGGTAATGAAACTGGTTTTCAAATCTGGTGGCCGTTGCCTCAACATTGGCAGCAGGAACGCTTTGTGATGGAAGCAAAAAACCAAGGGTTAATTGTCAGTAGTGGGCGTTATTTTAATGCAAATGGCGACGATCCGAAGCATATCCGTTTGTCTCTAATGGCTATTAATTCTGAGCAGCGGTTACAACAAGGTTTAACATTATTACGCGATTTAGCTCACTCTGAAGTCAGCAGCGTTATCCCGTTTTAAGCGCAAAGATAGCAAAATTGACAGTCACTGCGAAGTTATAAAAAGCGACTGTTAGCACTCTTTGAAAGCCACTGACCTATGTTATTATTTCAGCATTATTATTTTAATTAGAAAAAGTCGAGTCATAAAATGGATGCAGAATTTTGGCACTCACGCTGGGCAGAAAATCGAATTGGTTTTCACTTATCAGAGGTTAATCCGTTACTGATCAAGCATTGGTCGGCGTTAAATGCACAACGTGATGATCGCGTGTTTGTCCCTATGTGCGGTAAGTCGGAAGATCTTGTGTGGTTAGCACAAAAACATGACCACGTGATTGGGGTTGAGCTGAGTGATATTGCAGTTAAAGCCTTTTTTGCAGAAAACCTGTATACGCCGTTAGTGACAGGCGTTGGCCATCAACATCTTTACCAATTTGATGAGATTTCGATTTACCAAGGTGATTACTTCACGCTAAATATCGATCCTGTCGATGTGGTTTATGATCGCGCTGCATTAATTGCAATGCCAGAAGATATGCGACAAATGTACGTCGACAAACTGTTATCGTTGGTTAAAACTGGCGGTCGTATTTTGTTGGTGACGTTAGACTACCCACAAGATGAATTGGCAGGGCCTCCTTTCTCAGTGCCAAAAGCAGACGTTGAAGCATTATTTGCGGGTTGTAAAGTGACGCATCTTGAACGTGATGATGCCGATGAAAGTCATCCTCGTCGCCAACGTGGTTTATCGCGATTTGCCGAAGAAGTATGGTTAATTGAAGTATAACTTGTTGTTATAAAGTACAGATAAAAATAAAGGCATGGTTTCTTATTAGTGGAAACCATGCCTTTTTGCTGATAGAGAAATTGTAATATGCTGGGTTAAGCGTGGTTAATCGAAAATGACTTCAACATCACCAGCGGCATTGACGGCATCATTTACTGCGCTAACAATATCTTCTCGACGTGTAAGCGCGACACCTAAACGACGACGACCATTAATTTCAGGTTTACCAAATAATCGGATCTGTGTTTGTGGGCGAGAGAGTGCAGGTAACAGGTTATCGAAACGGATGTTTGATGATACACCTTCAGCAAGGATCACTGCAGAAGCTGATGGGCCATATTGGGTGATGTGTTGAATGGGTAAACCAAGGAAAGCGCGAACGTGAAGCGCAAATTCTGATAACTCTTGTGAAATAAGCGTCACCATACCCGTATCATGTGGGCGAGGAGAGACTTCACTGAATAACACGGTATCGCCTTTAATAAATAGCTCAACACCAAATAAACCAAAACCGCCAAGTGCGTTCACTACTTTTTCTGCCACATCCTGTGCCGCTTTTAATGCTGCTTCAGACATTTGCTGTGGCTGCCATGACTCACGGTAATCCCCATCTTCTTGACGATGACCAATAGGTGCACAGAAATGCACACCATCCACCGCACGAACAGTTAATAAGGTGATTTCGTAATCAAAATCAACAAAGCCTTCAATGATCACACGACCCGCACCAGCACGACCGCCTTCTTGTGCGTATTGCCAAGCAGATTCAATATCCGCCTCGGTTTTAATCACACTTTGACCTTTACCAGATGAACTCATAATTGGCTTTACGACACATGGCATACCAACGCGATGTACCGCTGCTGAGAAATCATCAAATTGATCGGCAAATTCATAAGGTGATGTAGGAATCGATAAGGTTTCAGCGGCTAGGCAACGAATACCTTCTCGGTTCATTGTCAGTTTCGTCGCATTAGCGGTAGGCACAACGTTAACACCTTGCTGCTCTAATTCTACAAGCGTGTCAGTGGCAATGGCTTCAATTTCAGGAACAACGTAGTCGGGCTTTTCTAGTTCAATAATGTGTTTTAACGCCTCGCCATCGAGCATATCAATTACATGACTACGATGTGCAACTTGCATTGCTGGCGCGTTGGGGTAGCGATCTGCGGCAATCACTTCAATACCTAAACGTTGGCATTCAATCGCGACTTCTTTGCCAAGCTCGCCAGAGCCTAAAAGTAAAACACGTGTTGCATTTGAACCATTAGCTGTACCTAACATTATTATTCCTTACTATTTATGTTGGATAGTGTTGGTTGGGCGTGATAATACCTTGTTTTTTCATTTAAGCAAACGTTTGCGTCGGGATTTAAATAGACTTTAATAGTAAATATTAGAAAAGCTTTAGAGCTTATAATAAAAAACCGCCAAGAAGGCGGTTAGTGAATCTTTTATGGGGTACGGTTATTACTAGCTATTTTCGCTTTTCCCACTGGGTGATAAAGGCCACAGAAGCAATAATAATCGCCGCACCTAACCATAATCGACCCGGTGGTACCCAACCAAATACAAGCCAACCACCTAACACGTTTAGTGGTAATTTTGCGTGGTCGAATGGTTGAACAAATGACGCATCAGCGACGGCATAGGCTTTAGCAATCGCCCATTGTGCCAGTGCGGTTAACAGACCAGCAGCGATGATTAATGTCCATGTTGTGCCGCCTGTTGGCATAGTAAAATCAGGTAGAGCCAGTAACAAGTTAAATGGCGTGATCAGAATAAGTAAATACATCACAACAGTGGTTGGTGATTCTGTAGTAGATTGCTTTTTCACCATCAGAGAATAACCCGCCCAGAAAACCGCAGCGCCGACAGGTAATAATGTCGCAATACTAAATGAATCAGACCACGGCTCTAAAATGATCATTGCACCAATAAAGCCAGCAAGCGTTGCGCACCAACGTGCAGCGCCAACTTTCTCTTTCAGTAATACACCTGAGCCAATAGTTGCAAATAACGGTGAAGTCATAAGCAGTGCAATGCCTTGCCAAATAGGAACAGGATAGGCAAGTGCCCATAGCCAGAGTTGGATACCAATCACCGCAAGAAAGACACGGAAACAGTGCTGGAAGAATTGCTCTGTCTTTAGTGAACGGCGAATACCCATGGTTCTCAGCCATGGCAGCATAGCCACCAGTGCAACAAAGTATTGGATTAACGCAAAAGTAGTTGAAGAGACATGGAGCTTAATACTAAGAAATTGTGCAAGGCTATTTACAATCGCAAAGGCAAGGCCTGCAGAAAGCATCCATCCGGCACCTTGGACTGGGTTATGAACTGGGGTATGTGAATCAGACATTAAAAATTGGTTTCGTCAAAAAAGCATAGCGAGATAATACGCTTTTGTTTTTAGATAGCCAATATAACTGATTGTGTTGAATGCAATAGGCAATAAAAAACCGCCTATTATGGCGGTCTTACATCAACAGATATTGCTAGCACTAACGATTAGTAAGCAACATAAGTCATTTGAATATCAGGATTTAGTGCTTCTAGTAGTGCTTGAGTACGCGCTAATTGACTGATTAGGCTTTCTGCACTTTCTACTAATGCCGCTTCAACTAATTCAGATAGTTTGTAACCTGACATATTCATGTTGATTAGCGCAACTTGTAGCGGTGGTAGGCTTGGGTTAAATGCCGCATTTTCAGCATACATACCCACAAAAACACGACCATCTTTAGCTTTTAATGCAACACCACTGAAGTTCTTAGAGTACGGTGCATGAGAGCGGTTTGCAGCATCACAAGCAGCAACAGCAAGCTCTGATTGCTCAGCAATCGTAATACCATTATTAATGTCGCTTAATAGCGCATCTTTAATACCAAGATCAGCAGGGCCGAAAGATTCAGGCAGGTATTGTTGCAGTGTCATAGGTTGACGTTCTGGAAGTTGAATAACTAAATCTTGCGCCGTATTCAATTCATTCATGAACTGACGACAGTGACCGCAAGGGCTGTAGTTAATCGTTACGTCTTTAATGCCTGTTTCACCTTTGATCCAAGCATGGCTAATTGCAGATTGCTCAGCATGGATCGTACACGCCATACTTGCGCCTACAAATTCCATATTTGCACCGAAATATAGGCGACCAGATGTACCACGAACAATAGCACCAACATAGAAATTAGAAATAGGAACAACAGCGTAAGCAGCAGCAACAGGAAGGAGAGCAAGACGAAGATCAGTATCAGATAAATTAGTTTGGGAAACTAACTGTTCAAATTGTTCAGGACTAATTGTTGAATCAAAATCTTTATCTTCAATAATTGGTCGTAAAGCTGATGCAAGCTCTTTAGGTAATTGACCTAATGCATCCATAACTTTTGCGTGCATTGGTGTGTTACTCCGTATTGTTGATGGAGAAACATTCTAAGTTAATTGTCATCAATCAAGTGTGATTTGAGTCACATTAATAATGATAGTGCAGGATGGTATACATTATCGAGAGCGAACTCACACATGTAAATGTAATTTTTCCTGTAATAAATAGTTATCAAAACATTATGAACTTAAAACTAATAAGAATTAGTGTTTAAGCTCATAACATGAGATAGGAATAACTTAGTGGAAAAACAGGTGTTCTAAAATAGGGAACATGATGGGAGCGAGTAACGTTGTCATGATCCCACAGATCACTAACGCTAATGAGCTAAATGCCCCTTCTTGATAATTTTCTTCGACAGCTTTTGCTGTACCTAAAGCATGAGATACCGTACCAATCGTTAACCCTTTTGCTAACGGATGGTAAATACGGACCAGTTTCATCACTGGATAACCTAACACTGCACCAAATAGACCAACAATAATAACCATTGCTGCTGTAATCGCAGGAATCCCGCCAATTTGTTGAGAAGCGGCCATCGCAAGTGGTGTGGTAATAGATTTAGGTAAAATACTGGCTGCAAGTTGAGCATCAGCACCCATTAAAAACGCAATGGAGGTACCAAATGTCATCGACAAGATACTACCAACAAAACAGGCACTTAAAATGGTTTTCCACTTACGCTTAATTAAAGGCAGTTGCTGATATAAAGGTAAGGCTAAGGCCACTACCGCAGGACCTAACAAATAGTTAATTATTTCGTTATCTGCAAAGTAGGTTTCATACGGCACCTGTAACCAATGCAGTGCTGCGATTAAAATAATCAGCGAAATGAGCAATGGATTAAAAAGTGGATTACGAATCTTCATTGCTAAATAGCGCATGCTGTAAAATACCACTAGCGTTGCAACTAACCAGATCATGACTCTTTTTCCTTATGATGAAGCGCAAGGCCGATCACAAGCAATACAATTAATGTGCTGCCTAATGTGCTCGCAAAGATGATAGTTGCATTGTGCTTAATTAAACCAAGGTAGTTTATTAAGCCAACTCCAACAGGCACGAATAGCAATGCCATGTGTTTGATGAGTAAATTACAGGTTTTATCGACCCATTTTGTTTTGCATATGCCAGTAACGAGGCTAAAGAACAGTAAAAACAAGCCAATAATACTGCCAGGGATCGGCAAATGAGTCAGATGTTGTATGCCTTGACCAAGTAAAAAGCAAAACATAACAATGGCAAAAGATCGAATGTAATCCATAGTAAAAAAAGTAATGCTAGAAAATTTTATTTATCATACAAATAAACGTGTTATTTGTCACACAAAAAAGAGCGTTATTTAGATAATTCGTTAAAAAATGTAGATCGCGTGATATTTATTGATGCTTAATTCCACAAAAATAGACCAATGAGCGCGGCAAGTGTCAAAAGAATCGTCACTTTTAGCCAAATAAAATCGATTACCACATACTTAAACCATGCCTTATTGAATAACAATGGCTTTTTTTTAGAGGGGGTAGCACGAGGGCAAGGACGGGTAGTAAAAGGCAGTCGACGTGATGTTTTCGAAGGTAATGGGACACGAAAGCCATAGTGAGGCACAACATGGATAGGTATCGCCATTACTCCGTTACATTGTAACTTACCTGTGAGTGATACCAGTAGTAAGTTCAAGTCATAATTGTGATCACTGGTTTCTTCAAACGCATCTAATGATGTAAACGTTTTACGGTAGAGTGAATCGGCTCCAATCACTTCTCCAGCGCAGAGACATAACACTTCTAATAACCGAGATTCTTCTCGCGTTAATAACGTTTGCGTATGATCTTTCCATATCAATAGATGCTTTTCAGGAAAAAAATCTATTTTGTCGTAGCTATAACATTTCAATAGGGTTTGTGTTGTCATAGTGCACACCTACCGCTTAATAGATCTCTAGCGTCACGGTATCAATGATCGCTATTCCGTTATTAATAAACGCAAATCAGTGAGCCGTTTTATTGTTGTCTTTAATTGTTAACGTTAATGACGTAATCATCAAATAAATCACTACATAAAAATCTTAAAAAAAAGAAGCCTATTCGCGACATTCAAAAAGAAAGTCACGTAATAGGCTTCATTCATCGCTATCGTGTTAGTAAAAAGGCTTAAACCAATTTAGATATATAATCATAAAGTGAGTGTAAAACCTTCATCTTACTTTCGTCAGATTCATGCTCGTAGGCGACTGCCTCAAAGTTCTCCATATACTTTGGCATATTCACCTCAAAGAAATCCTGACAATGATGCTTCCAACGTATTTGCTCTTCATAACTTAAGGTCATTGGGAAATTACGGGCACGATAGCGGAATAACAGCGGCTTAATACGCTTGTCATCGACATTGATTTCAAGGGAAGCTAACTGATCGGGCGCTGTTTCACGGATAATATCCATGGTTGAACGATCCGCTGTTGAGAAGAACCCATCGTAGAGCATCGCATCAACATTATCGTTAGCCGCATATTCACGTTTAACACTAAACATTTCGATTAACTTTTCACGAATTTCAGGGTGCCGTTTAATCAAGGCAAGGTTCTTTAAACATTGCTCTCTATCAATCCCTAAACGCGCGGCATCTTCAGCTTTTAATGTTTTAGCTGGAGCAAGAACAGGGCACTTATTCAAATGCACTTCTTTAACGGGCACCGGTAATTCATCTGGCGCTAAATCAACACGCTTAGTATATAAACGCTCACGCAGTTGGTCGGCATCAAGCTCAATTAATGGGGTAGGATCAAGTGCAAGGTTCACTGTAATTACAGCGTTCTTATTATCAGGGTGCCATGCCACTGGAACAATCCAGCTTGTATTGCCACAATCAGTACCAAACATGCCAGAGATATGAACTAACGGTGTTAAGTTAACAATATCGATTAATTCTTGTAGCTTGCGTTTATGACGTAAATCAAACAGGTAATCAAACAACTTAGGTTGATTCGTTTTAATGATTTTAGCTAGCTCGATTGTTGCGTAAACATCAGCCATTGCATCGTGAGCATTAGCGTGTTCAATGCCATTAGCAATAGAGAGCTTTTCAAGCTTAAAGCTAGGACGATCTTCATCATCAAGTGGCCAGTTGACACCCTCTGGGCGCAATGCGTAACAAGTACGCATAATATCTAATAAATCCCAACGCGAGTTACCATTTTGCCACGCCCAACCGTATGGGTCGAAGAAGTTACGGTATAAGGTATAGCGCGTCACTTCATCATCAAAACGAACGTTGTTGTAACCAATGACACATGTATTGGGCTTTGACAGTTCAGCATGAATCGCTTCAATAAACTCAGGCTCTGATAAGCCTTTTTCCATCGCTTCTTGCGGTGTAATACCCGTGATTAAACACGCTTCAGGTGACGGTAAGTAATCTGCTGGTGGTTTACAGTAAATAACGAGTGGCTCACCAATAATGTTCATGTCCATATCAGTACGGACACCCGCAAATTGGCAAGGACGATCATTGGCAGGGCTTGCGCCAAACGTCTCGTAGTCAATCCAATAAAGTGTTGCTTGGTTCTTATCGTTCATAAATCATCCATAGCCATTACGGTTGTTATTATTACTCTTTATCTAAGCAATGGCTTATTGTTAAAACTGCTTATAAATTCAGCAGTTTATTGTATTTAAGTCGTTAAACGCTTCAGAGTAAAACCCTAAGCACGCATAACATTAAGTATCCCGTATTTAAGGGCAAATAGGCAAGGTGAGAGGCGGATAAATTAACCGTGGTGTTGAGATATGTGGAATTGAGAGAATCTGGACGAAACCCAAAAGGGCTAAGTCACGAATCACCAGTTAAGAGCATTTTTAAACTTCTGTAAGAGTAAGTGCATTATTGAAAAAAAGGATTAGACCACATAAAAAGGTAGCACGTAGATAAAGCATCAGAAGTCAGAACTAGTTTACCAACGTTTAAGAACCAAGCAGGATTAGGTTGGCTTTTAGTGCGACCGAGCTAACTCACAAAGCATTAAATAAATAAACTATTTTGTGGGGCAGTCGTATTTAAAACCAATACACGAACAAGATACTTAGCCCTAACGAAAGCAAGGGCGATATTAGAACGCATAATCGCAACTTACGATGCTGTGCTTTTTTCAGGTGGAAATATTAATAACTCTATTACCATTTCAGCAGCAAACCGTTATATCCACCGAATTAGAGATTGTTTACCTATTTAAGATTGGCGTACATATGATTTTAGATTTTCACTATCCACCAGTAAATAAGAACTCGGTATTATGCCACATGTGGCTAACAAGATGCTTGACGATGAGCTAAATGGGGGTGTAGCAAACATGATTGGTTGAAAGATTTATTAGAGGAGTATGAGTTGTATGCGTAGAAGCGGGATAGTTATTTGAATTAGGTTTATTGGCTACTGATTTTAGCCGTTTTGGGTATAGTCTCTAACACGGAAATGCCACATTTCTATTTATGGATGCTCTTCGGTTATCTCATAAAATACGAACTTTCTCCCTTATTTAAACAGAAACTATAAAATTAACTAATTCGTAGAGTTAATACATAAAATTATCGACTGATTAATCAATAATCAATCATCTTTATTACAAGGTCAAAACAAAGCCTTGCTTTGTAGACTTTATGATATATTTATGCCTAGAAACTTAGGTGTTGGCGGGTTTTTAGTGCAGAGAAGTTAAGGGAGTTAGCGTATGTGACTTTGTTGCATTTCGTATTGGTGGAAGCTAACGGAATCCATCTTAAGACGATAGTTTTCGATAGATTTTTTGATTGAATGTAAATATTACAAAAATAATGTAAGTCTAATCCAAGTCCGTAACCTCCACGGTTTACTTATAGGGATATCGAATAGTAGCGAGATATTAGTAACTACGAAAGGCTGTCAATCTCGATCTGATCAGCATGCTAATTACTCTGATTTTGGGTTAAAGAGTACTCGAGAGCTAGAAGACACTCATTGGAATGGATGTATCTAAATAAATACATTAGAGGTAATGTATTTGATTTTAAATGATTTTTTGATGCGCGATTATCTAATCGACTAGACAGTCCGGAGATTAACCATGACTACATCCTATATATAATAGGGTGTAAGTTAGTAACTCTAAGTGTGGCTAACTTGAGTTTAACTCGTTTAAAAGTCAAATATGTCATTAACATTATGAATCATCCCATTCACATTGGTGAAAAAAAAGCAGCTGAAGCATCTTAGAAGATTTTACTTCAGGTGATGTAAAGCAAATTCAAAGAAAAAGTATAACAAATTCGGTTTTGGTTAAATGATTAAAAACTTTAAGAGCATTGATAAGTTGAGCCCAAATGATTTTGAGCTTTTTATTCGAGATTTATTCTTGGCTTCTGGCTGGAATGACGCTGAAGTAACACAAGTAGGTAAAGAGTATCGCCATGGTGATGGTGGTGTTGATATTTTTGCTTATAAAGGTAAACGTAAATTCGCAATTGAGGTCAAGCAACGAAATTTAGATACAACAGTTGATGTCAAAGCATTGAATCAGTTAATCACTGGTGCGAAGCTTGCGAACGTTTCCAACAAGATCTTAGTGACGAATTCTTATTTTACCTCCGAAGTAAAAGCTCGTGCGCTACGGTTAGGGGTCGAGTTAATTGACCGTGATGGATTACAAGACCTTTGGGTAAAAAAACACTCAGAAATTGGCCGTGAAATTAAGCCTCGTAAGTATCAACATGATGTAATTGAAGAAGCTCTTTCTTCTTTCGAGTCTGGTAAAACTAAGCTATTGATCGAAATGGCTACCGGTTTAGGAAAAACCTATACTGTTGCTCATTTGGTCAAACGTTTAATTAATGACTCAGAAAAGCGACCAAAAGTATTGTTTCTCGCCCATCAAGTAGAAATTTTGTTGCAGTCGGTTACGTCATTTAAAAATGTATTAGGTGTGGGAAATTACAGCTTCTCCGCTTGCTTTTCAGGTTCGAAACCTGAAGATACTGACTTTGTATTTGCATCGTTTGATACCTTGTATGGTCAAATAGCTTCATTAAGCTCTAAATCATTTGACTTTATTATAGTTGATGAGGCTCACCATACCCCAGCACATACATACGCTGAAGTAGTAAATCTTTTTGAACCTAGGCTTTTGATTGGGTTAACTGCGACACCTTATCGATCTGATAAAAAAGATGTTTTGAGCTTTTTTGGTGGTACAGATGGCCATATTGGTAAGTACGATTTGGTTTGGGCGCTTAAGCATCGTAAGTTAGCATTCCCTAAATACCTAGTGCTTTTAGATGATCTTGATCAAGATAAAATTGATCAACTTGAGAGTGGTCTTTCGGTCTCTGATTTAGACAAACGTCTGTTCTTGCATAAAAAGGATGAAGAGGTTGTAAAAATTATCGAAAGAACTGTTGTTGAGAAAGAAATCGAAGATGTGAAAGGCATCATATTCTGTCGAAATATTCAGCATATGAGACATTTGCTAGGATTTTTTGAGCTTGGCAGTGCTACCTTAGTTCATTCTAAAATGTCAGAGCTAGAGCGAAGAGAAAACATTCGAAACTTTAGAGAAGGTGATTTCAAATACATTTTAGTTTGCGATTTATTTAATGAGGGTATCGATATCCCGGAAACAAACCTGCTAGTTTTTATGCGTTACACTGGATCTAGAACGATTTGGTTACAGCAATTGGGTAGAGGTTTACGTAAGACACCAAATAAAGATTATGTGCATGTACTGGATTTTGTCGGTTCGCTAGAACGTTTAAATGAAATTAAAGAACTAGCACAAGCTGTTGATAGGACACCTCTTGATGAAGCAAGTCTTGTTGATAACGAAGAGCCTAAACAGCGTAAATGTATACTTCATAACTCTACACTTGAGGTTAAATATAGTGAAGAGGCAGCAAAAGTTCTGACTTTACTCGAACATATGAAGATGCAGCTCAATAGCCGTGAAATATTAATTGACAGAATTAGGTTGTTGAAAGAAGAAACAGGTAAAATTCCCGTAATTGAAGAATTTGAAAGTTGCTTACCGGATGTAAGCCTTGATCAGATAGCAACCCATTTCGGCTCATATTACAGCTTTTTGTTGGCAGCATTTGATCAAGACATTGATTGTCAATCAATGGTCGAAAGGGTAAAGAAATTTGTAGCTGAATTTTCTACACAACAAAAAGTGTTACCAAGCTTTCGAGCAATTGCTTATAACTTTATGTATTTCCAACTCTTTGAATTTACAGAACGCGAAATTAAGAATTTTCTACCTTTATTGGAACTAGAACACCCCACTCTAGAAAATTTGAAGGAAGAAAATGAAAACATTGAAGTTGTAACCAAAATTGAATGTGAGCTTATCGTGCAGTACAAAGATATGATCAAATCGCGTTCAGACTTAAAATTGATAACAGATTCAGAACAGCGAAAAATCAAAGAAAAATACCGTTCAATCTCAGTCTTTTTAAAGAAGCTAAAGGAAGTGAAGTAAGGTGAAGTGCTTGGATGTTAAATTAAATGAAGAATGCTTGATGGTAGCACTACGCAAACTCGTTCGCGATTTGTCCCGATCAAGTGACCTTCAAGAATATAACTACGAAACCTTGTGGGACATAGTCGAAAGTTTATCCCCTACAACTTTTAGTACGCTTCATAATAATGTGTACTTTGCTGATTTTCTTCGTCAAATTTATGTTAGCTATAATTCAGTAGACTTAGAAAAAAATGATGTAGCTCTGCATCAAAGTAAAAATTCAAATGATGAATTTCAGTTACCCTTGTCTGAAGATATTTTGATCGTTCCAAATCTAGCAACACCTTTAGACTTAGTTCAACTGCCTGCTCGATTTATAAAGCTATTTAAACGATTGAGAAACATAAGTTTGAATAACACTCAGTTCAAAGTAGGTAATACTCTTCAAGATGTAGTAGATCTTACCGAAAATGAAGTAATAAACTTAAATGGTATTGGTATTTCTTATGTGGAGACACTAAAAGAACTTAAGAAACTAGTAAACGATCAAAATGGAGACTTCCCAGAATTAGACGAAATGAATAAAGAAGAGTTTGACCTATTAGGGATTGATACTTCTAACTATTCGATAAGTATGTATGGTGTTGAACAACATTTTGTAAAACCACTAGAAAAATATATTCGACATTTCAAGCTGTCAGCTATGACACCGAAGATAGATGACGTTTTGAAATTCGAACGAGATGAGCTTTTAGCTTTGCCTAGCTTTGGTCGAGGTGCCGTTGACCAATTGATTGAATTTAAGAATATTATCGTGGCTGAAATCCGAGCAATAGAACAAGGTGAAGTTGATTATATGGAACTACAATCAAAAATCATTGTTCCATATGCTATTGACACTATGCCATTGCAACAAATTGAGCAGGTATTGCTGGATGATATTGATCATTTCTTAGATAAATTAAGCGATGATGAAGTAGATATTGCTCAAAGTCGTTGGGGCTTTGTAGAAGATAAGGAAACTTTAGAAGAGGTAGGAATTCGGTATGAGCTAACAAGAGAGCGAATTCGACAAAGAGAAGCAAAGATTAATAATCAGTTCATATCGAATCTAAGAGTTAACCCCAAGTCTCTTTGGTATTTGTTAGAACCTCACATGGAACCTCAATTGAAAGATCAAGTTCCTGATTTGTTTAATTGTTTTTCATCTGAAAGGGCTTTCTACGAATTTATGGAAATAGTCCTTCAGAAAGAAAAACTATTTGAATATATTTATCCAGAAGTTGATAAAGCGATTTTAAATTCTTATTTTGCTGAAAACGGTGCGCCATTACATATTCAAGATGCGATAACCGTAATTGAAGAGTCTGGTTTGAGTAGTATAAAAAGCAGCCGAAACGCTATTTTTAATCTTCAGAAGCAAGGGCAACTGGTTGTAGAGGGTGAGTACTTATGGCCAAAGTTACTTAGTAAATCACAAGCTTCGGCTTGCGTGCTAGTTAATCAACCTAAAGGGTTACCTTGGTCTGATATTGCTAAGTTAGCTAATAAAAACGGTTTTTCTAAATCTGATATTTACGAGGATAGATTAGATCATGAAGCCTTTAACAATAAGGACTATATATACCTTGCTGGGAAAGGTTTATATAAACATACTCGCTTTATCAACTCTGATGTTATTAGTTTAGATAAGATGTTTTCAGAACTCTCAGCCTACACTGCAAACAACACAAGAGATGTTTTTCATCTCAATGAGTGTTACCAATCATCAGATTATCTAAAGCGATTTAATTATTATGAGATTCGTCATTTTGTTAAGCACTTTGGCGAAGATTATGGTTTTTATTTCGATGGGCGATCACAAGCAGATTCAGTTGGACGTAAGAAAGGCTTTAAAAACATTACACAAAAAGATGTGATTATTGAAGCAATGAATAAGAGTGAGAGACCTTTTACAAAACCAGAAGTTGCTAATTTATTAAAAAGCAAAAGCTTGGGTCATGCCTCTTATTATTTAGATGAGTTAATGGAAGCCGGCAGTATTGTACAGGTTGACCACCAATTGTATACAACCCCCATGAAAGCCTATCGGAACATTGACTTGCCTATTTATCTGAATAATATGCAAAATATTCTAGAAAAGTGCGCTAAACCTGTTGAGGCATCAATTTTTCAACAAATGCTAAATCCATTATTTTTGGTAAGCTATTCCAAGTTCTTCTATGCCTCTATAGCACGATGTTTTGCCGCAGAAAGAGGCTGGTATAGAGCTCATGGCTTGTACAGTATTCAACCTATCCAGTTTAATAACCTCACAGACGTAGTAAGTACCTTTTGTGAAATTGATGATCCTATAAAAGTCAGTGTTGAGCATTTACAAAAACATATTGCCATCACCAAAGAAAATGCATCAACGGTAATACATAATTGGCGAAATTCGCATAATAGGCTGCACACTCGAACTTAATTGGAGTTAATCACTAATAGCATTATCGAGTCCTAATTTGCTACTTGCGCACCTCTTTCATAACCTAGCTTTTTAAGACGTGAATTAATATGTTACGAATGCTTGATTGGTTAAACTTATTTCTGTTTGATGATTAATTGGCACAAACAAACCAAGCGATCTCTTACCAAGATCGCTTTGCTTCTAAAACCGTTTTCCAAACCGACTGGTATTATCTTTCCATTCTTCAACTGCAGAACGTAACCAACGTAAGGGCATCAATGTAATTGGCTCAGGGAAGCCGCGTGTTTGTCGCCACTTATAAATCGTTGCTCGACTTGTGATTTGAAACATCTCTAATACTTCAACGTAACTAATCAAAAGATGTGTGATTGCTCATTAAGTTCAGCATAAGTTTTTGCTGGTGGCGGTGAATCAGGTAGTTGCTTTTCTTGTTGATTCCTACGGTGTGACAGTGTCATGTTCATGCTGTTTTCAGTGGTATATGAGATGTTTACAGTAGGGTAGCTGTTGTAATCGAACATGTTTGATTCCTTATTCGCATTTTGTACTAATAAAATCAGAAAGACGAACCCGATTCATGGTATCTCAACAACGGGTATCACCTTTAAATAATCCTTCCACTTTAATTTTGTACACCTTTTGGGAAATAACTCACCAAATGTTTGCTACCCTCTATTTTTCCATCATATCTACTGCGTTTATAACTTGCTCTATAAAGCTCAAACACATTAATAAGGTAAGTAAATTATTGTGACTGAAGTGTGAGTTTTGTTGTATATCTCTTTGTTTAATATTAAGTAAGATTAAACTGCATACCTATTTATTAATCTTAGGTGTGTTAGATGTCTAGAAAGTTTTGGGGTTACCGAATTGATAAGACAAAAATTGATTTCTTTCGTCAGGAACTAAAAGAAGGAAGGTTAAGACAAGGTTGGGGATGGGATGATGAGCAGAACTTAAGGCAGCTCACTATGGACAGTGGCGCTCGTCGCAATCTACCTATTTTTCGTAAGGTAAAGAAAGGTGACATCTTATTAGTACCTCGCTTACCAACGTGGAATGAAGTGGCGATTGTAGAAGCAACCCAAGACTTCTCTGAGGGCTATGATTTCTCTATCGATCCTAAGTTAGGCGATTTTGGTCATATTTTTCCTGCACGTTTGATTAAAAGTTTTAATAGAAAAAATGCCAACGTGTTGGGGGATCTAAGAGCCAGCTTAAAACAGGTCAATCGCTTTTGGAATATGAGTCATTGCAAAGACAGTATCGAAAAGTTGATCAACCATGATGAGTTGCTGGTCGATTCTATTGGTTTCTCTAACCGCTTTAATAATCTTCTCACCGACAATATCAGTCAATCGTTAGAACAAACGGACTTCTATACAAATTTCTACCGACAAATGAATGAGCAATTCTCTAATGAAGAATGGGAATATGCATTAGTTGAAGGTATCCGAAAAATTTTACCTGAACCGATTTTAGTAGAGCGTACAGGTGGAGTTTTAGAGAAAGAGCATGGAACCGATATTCTTATTACATTGCCGGGTTTGCTCGGTAAAAGTTATGGCATTGCCATTCAGGTAAAAGATTATCGTGGGTTAATGAGTGGTGGGGCGATAAAACAAATTCAAAAAGCGGATCATTGGAATAATGAGAATTTCACTATTATTGATAAATACGTAATTGTGACTCAATGTTCAAAAGATGATCATCCTGAGGACTTCCAGAATATTGATGGCGTCACTATTTTATTTGCAGAGCAGTTAGAAAGCTTACTTAAAGATATTGCTGCTGGGTTTATTGGTTTGGATAAAAACTGATAGCTTAATTGAAATATTTCTACTAGCAGCAATGAGTTAGCTAATCACTTTTTGCTGCTTTAGTTAAAGTGATGTATCGCTATATACACCTAAACGGTGCTGTTTTGCATGATACATTGCTTGGTCTGCTTTCTGAATGAGTTGATCTAAGGCGTGATTTTCTTCTGTTGACGTTGCGACACCAATGCTTACACCAAATCCTAAATCCAATATATCGGATGGTACTTTGGCCATAATAGCGTTGTGAAGTCGGTTTGCGACTTGAGTACCGTCTCTTGTATGGGTGTTTTCCATTACGATAATAAACTCATCGCCACCAAAACGGGATGCAATATCACAGTTACGTACTTGTTGAGATATAACGTCTGACACTAAAACAAGTAGATCATCACCAACTTTGTGACCCAAATTATCATTAACTAATTTAAATTTATCTAGATCGATAAATAGCAGTGAGCTTTTTAAGTTTTTTCTAACACATAACGATATAAATTTAGTCGCTACTTCATTTAAATAAGTACGATTATGTAGCTTGGTTAATTCATCATGTGTTGCGCTAAAGCGTAGCTGTTCTTCGAGTATTAATTTCTCGTAAGCGACTGATATAATGAGTGCTGCCACATTAACGATTTCTTCTTCAATGTCCGAAGGTGATTTAGGCTCGTTATGATAAATGGCGAATGTGCCTAATACATTTGAGTTTGAATCGGTATAAGGTACAGACCAGCAAGAATGTAGATTCGCTTTTTGTGTAACGGCTAAAAACGGCTTCCAGTTTGGGTGTTCATTGATATTGCTAGCAATGATTGTTTTGTTAAGAAAGGCTGCAGCACCACAACTTCCTACATTTTTTCCGATTTTGATACCATTAACAGCCTCATTATAAAAATCAGGAAGGTTGTTCTTTATCCCTGTATGTAAGGTGCCTTGTTGTTGATTTAAAGTGAGAATGGATACTTTACTGCCTGGTAAAAAACTTTCTACCATATCAACCATTCGCTCTAGGAAAGGTTCAATTTTTGAGCTCAGCACAAGGTCACTCAATAATAAATTGAATTTGCGATGTGCAGATAAAAGTATCGATTCTTTCTTCACAATAGGCATATCATTTTTAATAAATTTTCTTAATTTTAGCATTTATTTAACATTCGCGAAGTGGGAATACGTTATCTATTTTGTTTGTTAACAATTGCACTTAAGTCTTTTAATTTAAAAGCTATTAATTGTTTTTTAGTGATAACAAGTGTTTGTTAGAGAAGTGACTTAATTTTCTATAAGTGTGGTGTGATAGGTAATGTATCTGCCAATTTCTTTACTTATATCTAATGTGATACAACGCACGACTATGTGTATATATCGTTGTGGCACGTTTACCTTGCAAGGCTAGGTACGTAAGGTGCTGTTATAAATGTTGAACGGCATTGTGACGTGTCATCGCGCCTAAACTAAGATGGAGTAAATATGAGCACTGCAGCGATATTTCTGATTATATATCTGATCCCCGTACTGTCTTTTGCGGGTACGATTGGTACTTATATGTTGCTTCATGGTGAGAGTCTTAGCCATCCTCTGATCAATGTTGTTTTGTTGATAGTCGTCTCTGGTTTTATCGTTTCATCTTATCTTTCTGTAAAGCTGATCTCTAAGTTCGTTAGCGAGAAAGTGATGTATTTGGGCATTGTTTTTACTGTATTAGCTTGGCTATTAGGAGTGATCGCGGTGGTGTTTTATCTTGTGATGTTTAAAGATCTCTTCAGCATTTAGGCAATAAAAATACCCAAACACAGGTAAATCGTATTTGGGTATATATTTAACAAGAAATGTTAATTACAGACAGCTTTCAAACCCTTCAAAGTTTGGTGCACCTAAGTAAATGTCTTTATTACCGCGAGCATTAGCATGAGCTTTACGGAATGCTTCTGATTGTGTCCAGTCTTCGAACGCTTGGCGAGAATCCCATACTGAGTGCGAGGCAAACAGGGTGTACTCATCGTTTGATGTACCTTGAAGCAAGTTGAATGATTGAAAACCCGGTACGGTATCTAGGTAGGTATCACGGTTCTTCCAGATATCGATAAATTCTTGCTCAGAGCCTAAACGGATTTTAAAACGGTTCATTGCTATATACATGATGACTTCCTTTACTAACTTCAGTTTTTATTTTTGTCTTGCCACTATTACAGTATTGGTGAATGCAAGCTAGCAGCAAAAATACAATATTTGTTTACGTATTATGTTCTCTGTAACTTCCACTATAAAACATGGAACATAATGTACGCCCGTTGAATAAACCAAAAAGACGCCATGATCCCCATGGTATATAAAGGCACTTTTTGAAAGAACTTATGATGAAATACAGGCACTTTAGCGCACAACTTCAATAGCACGATAAGAAACGATAAGAAGATCAATTGCCCGATCTCAACACCAATATTAAAACAGGCGAGGGCTAACGGAATGCTGGTTTGGCTTAATCCTACTTCTTTTAATGCGCTGGCAAACCCCAATCCATGTAACAAACCAAAGGAAAATGAAATTATCCACGGAAATTTTCGGCTTAATGTTGGATGTTGTTTGTCATAAGGGCGAGTAAGCTCATAACACAAAAACAAAATACTCAGTGCAATTCCCGTTTCTACTGGCGGCTCTGGAATGTGTACCAGATTAAGCGCAGATAAACTTAACGTAATACTGTGGGCTAAGGTAAAACAGGTAATGGCCTTTAAGAAGGTTTTAAAATCGCGCGTAAATAACAATAAGCCCGCCACAAACATTAGGTGATCAATCCCCGTTAAGATATGGGTGATACCTAAGGTGACAAATAGCTTTATTGTTGTCCAAATCGAGATCTTATCGGTTAAGTGTAGGCTGTTATGCCCTTTATACAGCGCAAGCGTACTCACTTTCCCATCTTTTTGCGTTAACTGCGTGAGTAGCTGGCCTGTTTTTAGTCCGTTAAATACCAGAGTCGGTGATGATGTATTCGCTTTAAGTTGCAGCAAATAATCTTGTTCATCCATTCCGAAACCATTGTCACTTCGCTGTGATGACAATAAACGTACCGTGCCGCCATTAGTTAAGGTGGGTGTTATTTGTGTATGTTCACCTGCAATTACCGGTAGTTTTAACGCCAACTTATATTGTTGATTATCTAACTGTGTGATCAAACCCACTGAGGGCTGATAAGGATGCGCCATTGCCAGTGGTGCCATTACTACCGTAATCAGGGCGCCAACGACTGTGCCAACAACTAAGCGCCACATAAAATAAGAGATGTGCTTATACATTGTTTAATAGTGTCTTTGTGTTAACGGTAAAATCTGAACCTGCGGGTAGTGCAATGTGATATTGCTTAATAACGGCAGCTATTTTTTTATTAACATCATCACGGGCAAAATCTTGTGATAATTGTTGCTTGGCCTGCTTAAAACTGAGAACGCCTGCTTTTTGATAATCGAGTACCTTTACTGCTATCGCGCCAAAGGGAGTATCAATCGGTGTTGACCATTGGTTTGGTGCTAGTGCGGCTAATGCGTCTACTGTTTTTGTACCCAGCTTTGCCAATAATGCCTGCTTACTCACATCACTTAAACATTGTTGAGAATCCATCGTAGCAATAGGGTGTTGCACTTCTTGTGGCGTTAAAAAGTGATAGCACAATGAGTACATATCGGGATGCTTATAACGCGCTTGATGCGTTAAATAGTATTTATGTAATAAGGTTGTGTTGGTGGCATTGATCTTAGCTAACTGTGAAACATAGGACAGGTAACGTTGCATCAACATTTCATTTAAGTTTGGATCGCCTTTCTCCAAGCCTAATTTTAATGCCTGTTGAGATAGCATCTGTTTTAACACTACATGGTTAATGTCTTTGTTTAGTTCTGTGCTCGACGGGGGGGAACCAAAATAAAGCGTATCGTCTTTTTTTTGTTGCTCAACTTGTGACGGCGTAACTAAAATGGTGTTTACAGAAGTAGACGAGTAATACTGTGAATAACCAATAAACAGCACAGCACCCGCGATAAGGAAATGCGAAAAGGGATCTTGAATGAATCGCTTAAGCCAATAGCAGACTTTTTTTAACATGTTACGGGATCTTTTCTTATATTAAATAATGCCCTATAAGAATACCCATGCTAACTGTATGAGTGTTGAATGTTGACTGCATGTGGATTTTTACTTTTTGTGATGCTACGTTATTTATCAATAAGATAAGAATGTTTTAAAAGTCGCATTTTTATTAAGTATATGATTAAAACATTCGGCATGATGATATGGGAGTACCGTTTATATGGATATTAACGTTGAACTTAACGGCGAGATTGAAGAAGCTGAAGTTATCGCATTGTACCGTGCGAATGAATGGTCTTCAGCAGATAAACCCAAACAACTCTTAGCTGCATTACGTAATTCTCATACTTTGGTTACTGCTCGTGCTAACGGTAAGTTAGTTGGAGTGGGGAACGCTATCACAGACGGTTATCTTGTTGTGTATTATCCCCATATGCTTGTTCACCCTTTACATCAGGGTAAGGGCATTGGTCGTAACATGATGGAAGCAATGTTGTCTGTATACAGTGGATTTCACCAACAAATGTTGACTGCTGATGGTGAAGCCATTGCGTTTTATCAAGCACTTGGCTTTGAACGTGCAGGAAAAACAGAATCAATGTGGGTGTATGAAGGCACAGAGCATTAATATTTTACGCAAGAGCTTTTATACAGCTAATACGAACGGTCAGTTTATAAGGATATATTATGGTTGATTTACCTGATGAAAATCAGAAAAGGTATATTTCAGTTTTAAGTAAAAAAATGGATTTAGGGCGTACCTTGAATGTACTTGGGCATTTGAGTGTTGGTTTGTCTAAACAACTGTCTGAAGATGAAGGTGCTTATCTAGATTATGTTGATTTGGATGGCAATGTGCATCCGAGTTTATCGCATTATCCATTCATTGTGTTGAAAGCTGATAATTCAAATAAATTACGTAAAGTAAGAGAAGAGGCTTTGAGCCGTGGTATTAAATTCACTGATTTTACAAGTACTATGATTGATGGGGGATCAACAGAACAGCAATTGAGGACGAAAGAAACGAAAGAAGCTGATTTGGAGTACTTGGGAGTTTGTTTGTTTGGTGATACTGAAACATTACGAGAATTTACTAAAAAGTTCAGTTTGTATAAGTAGTGTGCTGTATTACAAATTGCTCAAGCAGTCGCATGAAGTACTCAAACTTCGTACTTTAGTTGCTGATGTTTGCTTTTCAGATAAATAACAAATCACGCGACGCTACATAAAATATATCGCGTGATTGGCAATGCATTTAATCGAACAACGCAATGATTAAATTACCTTGTCTTAATGTTATGTCGCATTGTTGACGATTATTGCATGATGTTCTTCCGCTTCTTTGAAAATCTCTAATCGACTAGCGTAAAGCACTTTCGTAGTGATATACAAACCAATACCGTAGCAAGAATGACAAAAAGTAGAGAACAAAATCGCGTGGATCATATTGGGACTATTCACGTGGAAAAAGCCTTCACCAAAGGCATAACTCACCACAACTAATGGAAAAAATAACAATGACCATGCATAAACAAGCGATTTTTTAAGGCTTGGTTTTAGAAACAACCCTTTCTCAACAAAGCTAATATAAATCACGGTATAAACTAAACTAACGCTAAAGTGCATAATCCAACCGATGAGAACATCATGGGGAACGGCTGGCACCTGCTGTATAGCTTCAACCAGTGGATGCCCTTGAGTGATATAAACCAAATAACGGCCTAAACTCGCAAAATTATTTAGTGGGTGATCACTGAATAATAGATATAAGTTGCTGCCTAAATCTAAGCAAAGACCACTAAATACACTAATAAACAGAAGGTGAAGGAGGTAGGATGAACGTTGGTGATGGGGATAATAGAACATAGAGCATCTCCTGATTAATTACGCTTTCATTGTGATAATGAAAAGAGCTTGTCATAGTCAGGTGTGGTTTATTAACACCGTGGCAATGGCTTTTATAAGTTCAATGATTTGTTGATGTTTATAGTCTAAGGCAATGAAAAATTGGGATATATAAAGTATGCTTTATGCAAAGCATTACGAATGGTTATGTATGGGATCAAGGATGAAACCAAATTTAGATTTGAATTTGCTGGTGGTATTTTTAGAAGTGTATCGGCTTCGTTCCATCACATTAGCATCAGAATCATTAGGTTTAACGCAACCTGGGGTAAGTGGCGTATTAAAGCGATTACAATCCCAGTTAGGGACGCCTCTTTTTGTAAGAGAAGGGCGTGGGATTAGCCCAACACATGCCGCAATTAAATTAGCGAATGAGATAGAGCCAGCGCTAACGACAGTACAAAGTGCGTTAGGTAATATCGGGGGGTTTGATGTTCAAAATCATCACACGTTTACGGTTTATGTAAATGAGGTGGTTATGCACACGATTAGAAATAAAATTGAGCTCGACCCAACAATGGGGAATTGCAAAATAAACCTCTATATGACGCCTAATACAGAAGAAGAGTTGCTATCTCAGTTAAGTTTACAGAAAGCAGATTTAGCCATTGATATTGGTTTACGTACTAATCCGTCTTTTTCCTATCAATCATTTATCGATGATGAAGTTGTTGTTGTGTGTCGCAAAGATCACCCCAATATCCAACAGACAATCACGCAAGCGCAGTTTTATGCTGAAAAAACAATCTTCATGCAGAAAAGGCGAATAGACTTACTTGAAATGAATTATTTCTCTGATGAACGCTTTCTGCCAAGAGATTTAGACTGTGAAACCGCCTCTATTGTTTCAATTTTAGCATTAGTGTCAGAGAGCAACGCCGTTGCGCCAGTTAGTCGACTCATGGCTGAAAAATATGCCTCATCATTTAACTTACAAATACTGCCATTGCCATTTTCTTCTAAACCTTTCAAACACATTATGATGTGGCATAAGCGTGATGAACATAACTCAGCTAACCAATGGTTGAGAAATAAACTCAGCGAAATATTGT
This sequence comes from Photobacterium sp. GB-50, assembly GCF_003026755.1. Classification (NCBI taxonomy): domain Bacteria; kingdom Pseudomonadati; phylum Pseudomonadota; class Gammaproteobacteria; order Vibrionales; family Vibrionaceae; genus Photobacterium; species Photobacterium sp. GB-50. The sequence continues at coordinate 53,288 of NZ_PYNX01000008.1, read as the reverse complement.
GACATTGTCACTAGCTTAGTGCGCATTTCTTATTGGCCAATGTATGAAGACGTTCATATTCACTGAAAATACAGCTAGTCGTGATCTGGTTGGCGCTTTCAGAGTTGGTTAAATATAAAAATGGTTCAATGAACACTACACTGAACCATATTATTGATGTTTAAAGCCTTATTGCGGTTACTTCAAGCTTGCTAAAATCGTTTCCGCTTTACTCGCTTCAAATTGTTTTGGCTCTTCAACGTTGAGCTGAGTTACCACGCCATTATCAACAACCATTGCATAACGTTGAGAACGAATACCACCAAAGTTAGCAGTGTCCATTTCAAGCCCTAATGCTTTAGTAAAGCTACCATCTCCATCGCCCAACATCATAATTTCAGATGCGTTTTGCGCTTCGCCCCAAGCCTGCATTACAAAGGCATCATTAACAGATACACAAGCAATAATGTCGACACCCGTTGCTTTAATTTCATCTGCCAGCACCACATAACCCGGTAAATGGGCTTCAGAGCAAGTAGGAGTAAATGCCCCAGGTACAGCAAACAGCACAACACGTTTGTTGGCAAAAAGCTCTGCGGTATCGTGTTTAACCATACCGTCATGTGTGAGTTCACTGAGCACTGCGGCTGGTAATGTTTGGCCTTTTTCGATCATGGTTTACTTTCCTTGTTGTATTAGTTTGAAACAGTGTAGCGAGGATTTTATCTCACGGCTAATTTTGCTGGTGGAGCAATCATTGTCAATGTCATATTCAGATATTTGAAATTTGTTGTCTCGGTAGCAAATTGAACAAAGAAACTAAGCAAAATATCGCGACTGTAATGGAATGCGCATTACTTCACAGACTCACTATTTATAAAACCCTATAAATTATAAATAAAATTTAATGCTTCATATTTAGCTAGCTGCAGTGGAATGGATGATTCCTAAATTCTTTGGCCTTATATTGTATGGTTATGAAATGCTGGTGGTTGTTAAATATAGAGACTCAATTTGAACATATATCTTGATATTGAAAAGGATTAATACATGAGCTTTTGGAAAGTTATTGGTGGCGCAGCCGCTGGGATTGCGTGTGTAGTGGCATTACCAATTGCAGGACCAGTAGGTGCAATTACTGCAGCAGGTGCAGCGATTGCGGGTGGTGTTGGTGCTGCCGCCGGTGGTGTTGCCGCAGCAATGGACGACAGTGAAGAAGAGGCAGAACGCCGTGGTGAGCGTCGCGCTAACGCTGAACAGGAACTTAAATACAGTAAATTAACGGCTGCGTTTGAAGACGCAAAAAATCGTTTAGACGAAACTGAAAATTATTTTAATTTACTGATCGCAATGGAAGCAGTTGGCCTTGCGTGTGCTAATTGTGATGGTGAAATTTCATTAGAAGAACGCCAAGAGATTGATGAATTTATTGCGGGTGTGTCTTCAAGTGAATTACCAAGTCACGTGAAGCGTAAAATCGAAGATATGGCTAAGAACCCACCAAATGTTAATACTGCGTTTGCATTAGCACAAAAGGTGGGCTTGAATTCATTTGAACTTTACAACGAAATCATCGAAGTGGTGATGCATGCTGATGGTCGTGTTCATGAGAATGAAAAAGCGTTCGAACAAGCATGGAATACATTGGTAAAAGCAGCGTAAGACAGGGCAGTAAAAAATGAGTAGTAGATCGGAACGCTTTAAGAAAAGACAGCAACTTCGCAGTAATTATGCCGAGAAAAGCCATATTAAAGAACTGGCAAATTCTGAAGTATCGCAACAGATGTTAGCCCGTCAGGTTGATCAAGAGTTTATTGATAATGCGCTGTTAGAAAAAGCGCCGATCTACGATCTTAATGTCTCTGAAGCAGAAGTAAAAGCATCATTAAAGATGCTAGATAGTGATTTTAATAAAGAAAAATACGATGTGTTGTTTGAATCAAGTAAAGACGTTTTGATCAATCAACTGCTAAGCCCACTTAATTTAAGTCGTGCTGACTTAGAAAATGTCGATCGTAATTTTGAATACAATCGTGATGATTACACCAAATCACCAAAGAGTTCTGGTGGTGAAGGTGTATCGTTTGATACACAACGGAAAAAACTAAAGCTGCAATCGACTAACGAGCAGGGGCAGATTAAAGACACGTATACAGGTCAATATCACGATGCATCTGAGATGGATTTAGACCATGTTAAATCGCTAAAAGCCTTTCATGAAAGTGGGGCATATATGTTATCGGATGTTGAGAAACGCCAATTTGCAGCTGATCCTGATAATCATGAATTTACCCATAACAGTTTAAACCGATCTAAAGGTGAAAAGGATCTTAAAGAGTTCTCAGAAACCAATGAACAAGCCGATAAAAGACGCACTAACGCTGCACATACAAGAGCAGAAAAAGCCGCGGAGAAATATGTACCGTCAAATCCTGTTGGTAAAACCGTTTTTGTTGCTAAACGTGGTGCGGTAGATGGTGTAAAAGCGGGTAGCCAACAAGGTTTACAACAAGCATTAGGTGCTTTGTTATCTGAGTTTATTTCTGCCACCTTCATAGAAGTAAAAGATATATTTAATAATGGTTTCAAAGGTAACGCACTGGAAATGTCGTGGGTGGATGCATTGATCTCTCGGCTTAATAACATCAAAAACAAACTGCTTTCAAAATGGAAGAATGTGGCTCAAGCGTTTGCAGCAGGGGCGTTGTCAGGCTTTTTAAGTTCAATCATTACCGCATTACTGAACATGTTTGTACGCACAGGAAAAAACATGGTGCGTATTATCCGTGAAGGCTTTATGTCATTAACCAAAGCGTTAAAAACATTAATATTTCCACCCGAAGGAATGACAGCAAAACAAGCAGCCCATGAAGCAACTAAAATCTTAGCCACGGGTTTAGTGATCACTGGCGGTATTATGGCAGGGGAAGCCATTGCTACTGCATTAGGGACGATTCCGTTTGCTGGCACTATCAGTATGGTATTGACAGGATTACTTTCTGGTTTAGGCTCTCTTTTTGTCGTGTTTATGTTAGATAAACTAGACATGTTTGGTGTTAATGAAGCAGAACGCCATGAGTTTATTATGGGACGTTTAGAATCTCGCATTACTGTCAGTATCGAGCGTTCAGAAACTATCATTAAAGAGCTAGGCTTGAGTTATTAGCGTGATAAAAGAATGAATTAAAGCTACAGGCTTTCATGGAAAGCTTGTGGCTTTTATATTCAATTTGTATTAATAAGAATAATGACATACATTTTTTACTTTCTTTGTGTTCAATCAACACTTTTTGAACAAGAGTATCTCCACCTTTGCTTAAGTTTCTTACCTGAAAACTTAAGAAGCATTGCTGAACAGCAAATACCCGAATATAACTTGTTTCAACGTGAAGCTAAGTAATCGCAGTTTAAACTTATATCCAGCTTCTATAATTAATCAAGTTATTGAACCATCAATGAAGCTACCTATTAAATCATATGGTTGTAGATTGGCTAAGCTAGTGTTGAATTGAGTGAACCAGAAAAGATGAATGTAGTTTTACATGCTAAAACTATAGAGTGTTTTGTGTTGGTTTACTAAATCAGTAGGTTAGTAGCCTAAAAAGTTGCCCGTTATGGGCGCGCTATATTTTTCCTGAACCATCTGAGAGGCAGGGGATTCAATTATGCTGATAGATATTAATGATGACTCCTTGCAAGGTCGTGTAAATAATCCAAATTATTATATTACTTTTAAACCAATACCGCCGTTAAGTAATTGGGTGCAGGAGTTTTGGCAGCTTAACGTACCTGATGGTAAGTATTTTTATCGTAGTGTTCCAGATAATTGTGTCGACATAATAATTAATCTTACTTTTCCTGAAGACGCCTTTGTTGTAACCCCCTTCTGCTCGGCTAAAATATTTGAAATGACAGGGCCTGTTTCATATTTTGGTATTCGGTTTCGTATATTAGGGCATCAAGGAATAATACAGGCTCCGTTGATGCAATGGAGTAATGACGATAATGTAGCAATCGTCAGTGATCTATTACCCAAATATTTATTAAATGCTTTATACAATAACGCTTATCAGGCAATGTCATTTCAAAGACGCTGCGAATTTATTTCTCAAATATTACTTGGTAATTTAAGTTCTAGCGAAGTTGATCGTAGATTAATACGCTTTATTTTGTATTGTGATCGAAGCATTACATCTAGTATTGATTTATCCAATAAACAGTGTTCTGAATTTGGTGTGTCAGCTCGGCACCTTCGTCGATTAACTTCACAATATTTAGGACTTTCGCCCAGAGAATTCACAAAGGTTTTTCGTTTTCAGAAAATATTACGTGCGATGAATACGGAGAGTTTCGTCAATGTATGGGCGTATTATTATTATGATCAACCGCACTTTAATCGAGAATTTAAAGATATATCTGGTGTTACTCCCAGCGAGTTTAGGACTATGTCCGCTTTGTACAAGGCAGATTGAATGAAATGAATAATAATACTGTTTTAATAATCTAACCTCAGGAGTAAATAAAATGATAGAAGTTGATGCTATGTTCCCCGTAATGGTGACGAGTGATTTAGAGGTAGTAAAACAGTTTTATGAGACCGTTTTTGGATTTAAAGCCGTATTTTATGATTCAAATTTTTATCTTCATTTGGTCTCGCCTAATAATAATATCCAGCTTGGCTTTCTAGTGCCAAACGTCGCAAGCCAACCCGAATTTCTACATCCTATAATGTCTGCTAAGGGGTATGTTATTTCGCTTGAAGTCAAAGATGCTGCCTTAGCGTATGCTGAAGCTAAGCAAATGGATCTTAACTTTATAATGGCTTTAAAAGAAGAAGAATGGGGACAAGTACATTTTATGATTCAAGATCCAGCAGGCTTAAGTATTGATGTAGTTCAACATTTGTAATCTACAGATAATGAGTTAAGAATATAAGAGATAAGTGTCGGATAGCCGACACTTATCTCTAGTGTTAATCAGTAATTTTAACACTCTAATTTATAATAAAACCTTTTTTAATTCTGAAGCGTGGATGACATTTCGAACAATTATCATGGGTACTTCATGAATGTGTTTTGATCTGTTGTGTAAATATCGTTTCAGATCGTCGGTAGTTAAGGTGTCTGGCTATTTACCCAGTTGATGTTAATGCGACGTAGAGCACGACTATAAGTTTCAATCGTAGCGGGGCGTTTACCTTGCAAGGTGAGATGAGTAAGGTATTGTTCAAAAATATAGAGTAGTCATTGATGAAGCCGAAATTATTTATTTTAAACATGCCATTTGAAGATGGTCCCGGGAAAATGTGGATCTGTTCACACTGTGCACTTATTGAAGGTGCATTATCAGTAAATACGCACTGGGAAGATATGGTGGAAGTTCGCCGTATAGCGTTTCCAAAACCAAGAGAGGAAGTAGTGGATATATTGGGTGAAGAAAACCAATGGCTTCCTGTACTCATACTTGAAAATAATAAGACGATCACTGAACCAACAGAAATTATTAATTATTTAGCAAGAGAATTTAGTGGGGCTGCGGTACACCCATAGTGAGGGTAAAGTAAGCTTAACTAGAAAATAAAAAAGGACTTAAAACAGTTAAATTTTGGTTCCTTCGTCGAATATTTTAGCTAACAATTTTAAGTCAGGATAACTTTTAGATAATGGTGTCTGGGAAAGTAACCATTATTTATTGAAATAAGCAACTAACAAGGCGTTATATGTCAAGGATAATTGATGACTCTTTTAGTTAATACCCCAAAGCCACCATACTATGCTGTTATTTTTACTTCAGTTCGTACTACGGGCGATAATGGTTATAGCGAAACTGCAAATAGGATGATTGAGCTTGCCGCACAGCAACCAGGCTATTTAGGTGCTGAATCAGCAAGAGAAGATCTAGGGATTACAGTTTCTTACTGGCTTGATTTGGAGTCTATTAAAAACTGGAAGGCGAATACTGAGCATCAAGAGGCTCAAAAATACGGTCGTAAGTTATGGTACGAGTCATTTAAGGTTCGAATTTCAAAAGTAGAACGAGACTATGGCATATGACAAATAAGGATATGTGTCGCGTAGCCGACACCTATCCGAAGTGTTGAACAAGCCGAAGCCTCCCTTATATAAGTAAATATTGTGAATATTATAAAGGGTGTTGCTGAAAGTCGAACATAGCCTTACTTGCCCTAATAAATATCTACTGGTCTAAATAGAGTAACGTCCTAACACATTATGTCTTCACATGAGTTATCAATTCAGCTAATTCACCATTACCCTCATTATTTATTAGGTAAAGACACTTATAAAAAAAATACCGACCTACATCAGGTCGGTATTTTATTTGTATCAGGTTTATTGGCCAGCACAATCAAGCGACATTTTACCATTAGCATCGCGAGTTAGGGTGATAGTTGTACTTGCTTTTGAGGCACCTTTCGGTAAGTAAACTGCACATTTTTCAAAGTTTGGTACAAGTGCTTTATTGATTGTTTTAACTGCTTGTTTTTGGCTATCAACATTGTCACCCGAATAAATGGTAATGCTATCTACTTGTGCCAGCATTTGCTCAGAATGTTTAGCTGGAGCTGCATGTGCGAAAACAGAAACAGAGCTAAGTGCTAGTAATAGTAATACTTTTTTCATTATATACCTCTAATAATTTAATGAATATTGTGCGTTGGTTCGGTTGCTAATATAGCTATAAAACAAAACTAAATAAATAAAAAATTATCGTAAAACGATAATTAATTGTTGTTAAGTTTGTTATGGATTATTACGGGATTAACTAATATCTTGATTATTATCAATAAATAGTGAATTAGAGTTTTTGAAGAACAAAACCAGAGAGGCGTGTTTTTGCATGTATTTCTGTATGAAAAGTATACATCTTTCTTTTTGGGTATAATTGAAAGGTGATTATCGCTGTTAATTATGAGTAAAGTGGTCATTCATTGCTGAATTATTAACTACTTTGTAACTTACGTAGATAAATAGTATTAACCTAATACTCGTCACTTTTTACATGGATGTGCTGTAATGACTATCTTTCTTGCTGGCTTTTCGCTTGGCTTATCTTTAATACTGGCAATTGGCTCTCAAAATGCGTTTGTATTGAAACAAGGACTTAAGAATCAATACGTGTTTATCATCTGTATTGTTTGTGCGTTGTCAGATGCATTATTGATTAGCTTTGGTGTCGCAGGCTTTGGCGTTACTGTCAGTAAGTATCCAGATATTGAAACTGTGGCGCGTTACGGTGGCGCAATTTTCTTAACGGTTTATGGGCTGTTGAGTTTTAAATCGGCATTGATGACGGATCATGCTTTGCTTATTGATCAAAGAACATCAGGTTCATTATTAAAAACGATACTGACTTGTTTGGCTTTTACGTGGTTAAACCCACATGTGTATTTAGATACAGTCGTGCTACTTGGCTCTATTTCTACCCAATATCAACCTTATGAGTGGCAATTCGCGCTAGGGGCTATCACGGCATCTTTTGTGTTTTTCTTTTCACTAGGCTATGGATCGCGTTTATTAGCTCCATTATTTCAGCAGCCTAAAGCATGGAAGGTGTTAGAAATACTGGTAGGGGTAATTATGTTATCTATTGCAGCATCGTTGGTTCTCGGTATTTGAGTCGGTTAGAGTGATTCAAATTACACCGAGAACAGCAATGGGAATAATGGTCGGGTATCAACGAGCCATATCAGCCCACACTTGTTATGGCTGCAGAACTGATGGCTTATGTGTTTATTAATGCATGACAGATTTTGAAAAAAGTTGAATCGTGATGATGCCTGCGGCAATAAGGATTAACCCAAGCAAGGCTGGAAAATCGAGCTTTTGCTGATATACAAAATAAGACAGTGTAGAGACTAAAAAGATACCGATCCCTGCCCAAAGTGCATAAGCGATGCCGACATTCATGATTTTAACGACTTGAGAAAGCCCATAAAATGAGATCGCGTAACCAACTAGTACAACAAGGCTGGGAGCGAGTCGGGTAAAGCCTTCAGATGCTTTCATCATGGTTGTTGCAAGCGTTTCAGCAATTATAGAAATAAAGAGTATCAGGTATACATTAGTCATAAAAATTACTCGCTAAATTGTTTTGTGTGCGTCTGATTGCTTGCTGCAAAGAATATTTAAGTGATAACCGTTGATACCAAGGAAATGAAGCTGGTTGAACAATGCTGTGTAACACGCGGCTATAATCCATCGTTAAACCAGGTGTCCATGCCATCATCATTGCACGATGTCGAATTTGAGCTGCAAGCCATAACTCAGGGCTGCACAACAGTTTTAAAAGTGTGAATATACTGCTGCTTTTTTTATACAAGACACCGTCTAATGCCGCTTCTAGTGCATAAGCGGTATTACTTGAACAGTTATTGGAGGTTAAATTATAAATAGGGTTTTTATAACAATGATGCCAGAACTGCTTTAATGTTAGTGCGTTATATTGAATAAATTCTATTTTAACATTTGATTCACACCATTCAGCGGCTTCGGTTTTGTAATCCGGTAGGTAACGGCCAAGCACATTATTTTCAGGAGTCGCTTTTAGAGTGCGAATAAACTCAGAAGGTGAGCGATCAATATCTTCTGATGGATATAAACTAATATAACACTCAAATCCTGCTTCTAATGCGGCATGACCGGTAGAAATAACCCCGTTTACATCTGTAGCTGCAATGTAACGATTAATAATGGGGCGAGGAACATGTGGGTTTTCTGCTGACCCCTCTGGTGTCCATATATGTATTGTTAACGGTTGCGTATTATTTCTATTTTCTGTGCTATTTATCGAATATACGCTGTCAGTTGTAGATATATATTCATTTCCACTATTATTTAATAATTGAAAAATAGGGCTGTTGTATTTTAATGAACTAACCTTCATTAGAACAATGATACTTCGAATACTTCCTGTGATCATAATAAACCCAAGAAAGTAAGAAATAACATAATTATAATTTTGTAATAGGAAAATAGAATAAAAGATTTGAATACATCCCCACACGATAGCTCTTTTCCAATGAGCAAAACGAACAACCCAAGCGGATGCAATATTAAAAATACCAACAGAAATATAAGTTAAACCAAAAGTCGCAGATAATAAAATATTGCTAAATTTGATATTTACGAGTGCCGCAATTGCGCAACAAAGGAATATTAATCCTTTGAAAATAAGGATGTTACGGTGCAACCCCAATCCGCTAGGCGCTACGATTAAAGTTGTTAAGCTTTCAAGTAAAAGAAAGTAACTGAAGGAATCAAATACTTTTCCGTCAAGGCCATCAATGAAGATGAGAAGGCCAGCAAATCCCCAAAGGGTGCTGAATCCTAACAGATGAAATATTTTACTTTTTACGAAAGGTGCACCGAAAAGTAGCATCGCTATTTGTAACATGAAGAACCGTAATTTTTTATTTGTGATCTAGCGTTCTAATAGAACTATTAGATAAAGCTAAAAGTAAGATACTTTCTAAAACTAATTGATATATTCAAAACGAAGGCGCGGATATTATTACATGGTTGAATGTTAATCAAGGTATTGTTTTATATTACTTATGTGATTCAATAATATAATCTAATATTGTGAGTTGTTACATAATAAGTCACGTTGTATTTAAATAATATTTTTATAATTCATTAATATATCATTTAAATTTATTCTGGATACTTAGATAAATGCGATGACATATCGTGGTGGTATTTAAAATAAATCGTTAGAACCTTTAAACAGAGAATATATCTTTATTATCGTAATAATAAATAGAAAGAATGTTAAATAATAATATCTTTTCTTGTATAAAGCCTGACTATAAGAGCGTAGGATGAAGGTAATTATAAAGATAGGGTGCACGTTAGTGCATTAGCATTCAGTATGCAATTAACACAAAAACCGTTAAAAAACAACGCATTACTAATTTCAATCCAAACGCCGCAATTTAAAGGCGATGAAGCAAAAAGTTCATTAGAAGAATTAGCACGCCTAGTGACGACATTAGGCTTTAAAGTTGTTGGCACACAGTCTCAAAAACTAAGCTCAACAAAAAAAATGAGTGTACTTGGTTCTGGTAAAATGGCTGAGATCGCGCAGTTAACTGGAAACCTTGGTGTTATTGAAGACGATGGTGAAGATGATCCTCTTGATGACATTGATTTTATAGATGTGTCACTCGATGATTTACCCTGCGTACTTGCCGATGTTGTGGTGTTTGACTGTGATTTAAGCCCATCTCAATTACGTAATGTGGAAAATCAATTAGGCGTTGAAGTGTTTGATCGCACAGGCATCATTATTGAGATATTTAGCCGTCATGCTCGTACACGAACGGCACGACTACAGGTTGAAATTGCTCGTCTTAATTATTTAGCGCCGCGTTTACGCGAATCCACCAGCGGTAATAAAGAGCGACAAATGGGTAAAGGTGCGGGTGAAACAACGCTAGAGCTTGATCGTCGTAAAATTCGCGATCAATTGGCGGAATTGCGCCGTGAATTAGTCAGCGTTCAAGATGAAATGAAAGGGCGTCGAACTCAACGTTCAGAGCTTTTTTGTGTGGCGTTAGTTGGCTATACCAATGCGGGTAAGTCGTCTATGATGCGAGCATTAACAGGTAGTGATGTTGAAGGCGAAAATAAATTATTTGCTACACTAGATACCACTGTTCGCGCCTTAAAACCAGAAACACAACCGCGTATTTTAGTATCAGATACGGTTGGTTTTATTAAAAAATTACCGCACGATTTGGTGGCATCTTTCCATTCAACCTTGGCTGAAGCTCATGACGCTTCCCTATTATTGTATGTGGTTGATGCATCTGATGTGTCATTCCGTTCTCAATTAGACGTTGTTCATGAAGTGCTAAAAGAAGTGGGTGTTGATGGTATAAAAAAACTATTAGTGCTGAATAAATCAGATCAATTAAGTGTTGATCAGCAACAGGCATTAATGGCTGAATTTCCTGATGCTATGATGACGTCAACCCGTAATCCACTAGATATTACCAAACTTCATCAATACGTTGTCGATGTAGCTCAACACGAGATGATAGAAGAAGAAATCATTGTGCCTTATACCGCAAAAGGGCTGATGGGGGATATTCGTTCGGTGATGAGTGTAACGAAAGAAGAATATGAATATGACCATATTAAGCTGACTGTTCGCTCTAATGAGATTGAACTCGCACGCTTGAAAAAACGGATGTCTGAATACCAAAAGTGACATATGTAGCTTTATATAGAAACTTTATTGAGTGAGCAAATAGCTGTGTGTGCTTGCTTGTTTATAACGATGGATTAAAGTTCTAGATTGATGTTTGAAATCAGTTGGTTGAGCCTTTGTCACAAATGTTGGATGGGATATCAAAAGCAGATAAACCGTGGTTTTTTATGCAAAGTGTTTATGGTTGTTTAAGCTTTGAACAAGCTTAGGGAATAAACGCAAAAAATTAGTGTTTGTACTACTATAACACTTGCTATAAATCTGTATCTTGGTGTAATTTCTCACCACTATTTTTATTTGGAATTATGATCATGCCAAAGGCTAGTGACATTAAAAAATTTGCAGCTGTTGAAATCAACGGTAAAGTAGGTCTTGTTAAAGAAATTAGTAAGCTAACGCCTAGTGGTCGTGCTGGCGCAAGTCTTTACAGAATGCGTATTTATGATGTAGCTACTGGTACTAAATCAGACGTAAGCTTCAAAGCTGATGAAATGGTTAACTTAGCTGATTTCCGTCGTACAAAAGCATCATTCTCTTACATCGATGGTGAAGAGTATGTGTTTATGGATGATGAAGATTACACACCATACACATTCAACAAAGAAGCAATCGCAGAAGAACTACTATTCATCACTGAAGATACGAAAGGTATCGAAGTTCTTACTGTTGATGGCGCGCCTGTTGCTATCGAACTTCCAGCGACAGTTGAACTAACTATCGTTGAAACTGATCCATCAATCAAAGGTGCTTCTGCAAGTGCTCGTACTAAGCCAGCGACACTTTCAACTGGCCTAGTGGTTCAAGTTCCAGAATACATCGCGAATGGCGAAAAAATTAAAGTTAACACGGCTGAGCAAAAGTTCATGAGCCGCGCTGACAAGTAATAGGTTACTTATAATCTATACTGGATAAAACCAGCCTTCATCTTGCTAACTTTTTGTTAAGCAGATGGGCTGGTTTTTTATTGGCTGCATGACGTCACGGAGCAATGGATAGTGCTATATCAAATACGACAAGCAGAAAAATCAGATCTTGCTGCGATATACCAATTAGAGCGTGAGCTATTTGGCAAACATTGTTATCCTGATTTTTTATTTCGTCAGGCATATGATTGTTGGCCAAGTGGATTATTGGTTGCCGTTTCAGAATGTGAACATGTAGTAGGCTATGTACTTGCAAGCCCAAGCTTTAATAGACAAACAGAAACGCAGAGCGATGCGTGGATATTAGGTATTGCGGTTGCGAATAAGGTGCAAGGGAAAGGTGTTGGAAAAGCGTTGTTGAATAAGGCATTAGCGCTGCTAGCTGATTACAATCGAATTTTATTGACTGTGCACCCAAAGAACACGGCAATAAAGCTATATCAGAGACTAGGCTTTGTAGAGATAGGGCAAGAAGACGATTATTTTGGTTATGGCTCACCAAGAATTAAGATGTGCTTAAATCGTAAAGAGTAGGCATATATTGTTTAAGTCGCTTGATATCATTTTCTACGGAAATAAAAAAGGGCATCCAAAGATACCCTTACTTCTTCAACTGTTCGTTGTAGATTAGATGCGCTCAACGTTAGCAGCTTGAGGACCTTTTTGGCCTTGCTCAACGTCAAAAGAAACTTTTTGACCTTCTGCTAGAGATTTGAAGCCTTCACCAGCGATAGCACGGAAGTGAACGAATACGTCAGCGCCGCCATTATCTTGAGTGATGAAACCGAAACCTTTCTCATCGTTGAACCACTTAACGATACCAGTTGCTTTAGACATGTGATGTCTCCTGAAATAAATTAATGTGTTACTTATGTACAAAAGAATATTGAAGCGCTTCAGGACAACTGTGTACGTTTGAACAGTGTAACGAAGTTTTTCTTTCACTTTGTTTCATAAATAGCCCTGTTATATAGGACGCTGATATTAAGCCATTTTCGATTTTAAAGAGCAAGTGAGTTACTTATTTATCGCGTTATAATGTGAGCCGCATTACAAAAAAAAAGCAAAGAATATTATGAAATAGGTGTCTTATTAATCAGGCTGGTTAATTCTTATCAGGAATTTTAATAATAACAGGTCTATCAATATCTATAAGTGTGCTCTAATCTTGCATTTTTAACTGGGAAATCACTTTTATGCAGTCGATTGTGAATGTGAGGCGGTAGGGTGGGAATATTAATTATGGATAAAAAAAGGGCCGTGACGACCCTTTTATCAAGTGCTATGTGAACTAACGTAACGTTAGATAAGCAAATAATTATGCTTTTTCAACATTTGCAGCTTGTAGACCTTTAGGACCTTGCTCTGTTTCGTAAGAAACTTTTTGTCCTTCAGTTAGGGTTTTGAAGCCATCGCCAGTAATCGCACGGAAGTGTACAAATACGTCAGCACCGCCGTTATCCTGAGTGATAAAACCAAAACCTTTCTCTTCGTTAAACCACTTAACGGTACCTGTTGCTTTTGACATGTTTTCTCCTGATAAACTTTACATCAAACACTGTGTCGCCAATATCGGGTTACTACGCTATTTGAGCTTGAACACTTCGAGGAAGCTATCCTTGTCCAGATTGCATTGTTGTAAACGAGTACTGGTCTATTTCAAGAGTAGGTGCTGATATGCCATTTGCAAATACAGGAAGGCTTTTTTTGTGGTGGATTTCACAAAAGATACCCTTTTGTTATTACAGATTACATATATTGTCTAATTGTCATAATTATTAATTAAAATAGGGGTATTTATTGTGATATATCAAAAATTTGTTGAGCTTTTTGTGTGATATTTAAGCGAGAAACATAAGTTGATGCTCATAGAATCATCATTGAGCATTTAATCATGAGTATTGCTTGAGTTTACGAATGACTTTCTGATATAACGATTTCAGTAATAAACTGAGACTCGACGGTTATGTACTAGGAAGTGCATTATTTCTATCCCTTGCATTAAATCAGTTTCACAAGGTTTTATTTTCAGACTAAGGACTACACATGAACAACATCCTTGAACTCGTTCGTCAAACACGTCGTAAAAACAAACTTAAACGCGAAATCCTAGACAACGATCGTAAAATTCGTGATAACCGTAAGCGTGTTGAGTTGTTAGAGAACTTGATGGATTACATTAAGGCCGATATGAGCCACGATCAAATCGTTGAAATTGTTGAAAACATGAAAGGTGACTACGAAGATCGTGTTGATGATCATATCATCATCAGTGCAGAGCTTTCGAAAGAGCGTCGTGAAGTAAGCAAAGCAGTAAAAGAGCTGAAAAAAGCTGAAATTGCACATAAACACTAATTCTCAGCACTAGAAAGTTGAGATTGTGCAAAAGACATAGCATGCTTATATTAGTTAAATTAAACCGAGCGTAATGCTCGGTTTTTTTATATCTATCGTAAGTAATAACAATATCTATAGCGCTGGGCTTTTAAGTTTTAGCGCTGATTGGGAAATATTACTTGAGGCAAAAAATAGCCCGAAACGATTCCTGTTTCGGGCTTAGGGGAATGGCTCTCGTAAGAGCCTTGCGCTAACTGGTTAGTAAATGGAGTATGATTACACTTTCAATGTTAGTTGAATAATGTTTATTTTCCAGTTATTGCATTTAATAAAGTCATCATTAACTATACTTTTTGATGCTAACGATATTTTTACCTTAAATATCAAATAGGTTAGTATCACGAACTAATTCACGAGGTAAGCCATTTTTGATACGGTTGCTCACCCATTTACCAATACCAATAGGGTAATCACGGTAAGTAACAATCACTTCACCTTTGCCTGCTGGTATTCCTGGGCGAATATCGCGTCCCATGAACCACTCTTTAGCTTGTTCAACATTAAGTTCAATAGCGATAGATTCTTTGCCTGTTGCCAGTGTCATTACCGCTTCATGTTGCCAGCGATAGCCTTTCTTGTGTTGTTCTGCGAGCTTAATACCAATACGTTGGAAACGGATTTCACCAATTAAAGTACGTAGCTGAGAAGGGAAAAGCCAAACTTCTTTATCACGTAACCAGACATCATGTTGCTCAGGTAAGGTAATATCTAAATCTTGTTTTAACTGTTGGGCTATCTCTTGTTGCTCTTTGTCTTTAAGCTGAGCAAACGGGAATTTCCCCATCCGCTTTTTTACGCTATCGGTTTCAACAGGTGCCAGCTTACGAATACGTGCGACAAAGAAACCTTCGCTATCAAAGATCTGAGGGTAAACGTGTAGGAAGCCATCTTCTGTGAGTGACTTTTCTGCACCATCGAACAGATCGCTTAGCGATTCAAATTGAACAGCATCACCAAATTTTTCTTTTAGGAAATGACAAACGTCTTGGTTTTCACTTTGGTTTAATGTGCATGTTGAATACACCATAACCCCGCCAGTTTTCAGAGCTTGGAATGCACTTACAATAAGGTTGCGTTGTACTTCGGCAATTTCATCAATAGAAGCTAGGCTCCAATTAGCCATAGCATCTTCATCTTTACGAATTGCACCCTCACCAGAACATGGCGCATCCAATAAGATCGAATCAAAAGATTCTGGTGCCCATGTGCCAAATACACAGCCATCAAAATGGGTCAGTGCTGCATTGTGAACACCACAACGTTGTAAGTTTGAATGGAGTACTTTAATTCGGCTCGCGGCTAACTCGTTGGCAACCAGTGCGCCACGGTTTTGCATTGCAGATGCAATTTGGGTGGTTTTAGAACCTGGCGCTGATGCCATATCTAATACACAGTCTAATGCGTCGTTATCTTTAAGCAATGCGGTTACTGGCATCATCGAACTGGCTTCTTGAATATAGAAAAGTCCTGCCATGTGCTCTGCGGTATTACCAAGAGAAACAGTATCTTCGTCTTCTCGTTCAATCCAAAAGCCAGTATCACACCAAGGAACCGGCGTTAATGTCCAACCACGATTTGCAACACGCGCTAAGAAATCCTCAACACTAATTTTAAGTGTATTGACGCGAATGCTGCGACGAAGAGGTGTTTTACAACAAGCAATAAATTCATCGATATCTAAATGCTCAGGCATGGTTTGCTTGATTAAATCGATAAATGCGTCAGGGATGTGAATATTCGGATGCAAAGGAAGGATCTCTATTAACTAGCTAATGAGGCTGATTTTATAACAGATTGGTATGAATTGCAGTTTTTGCTAATACAAAGCGTAATAAAGGTTTTTTCTGAATAAAAAAGAGCACCGAAGTGCTCTTTATTTTGTTTGATTTTAGCTGTTAACTCTCAGGAATTGCAGTACGCCATGCTAACCATTTAGGGTTTGCTTCTTTATGTAGTAAGAAGTGTGTTCCTGCTTTAACTTGTGGTTCAAGTGGTTGCTTTTCGGGGGTTGCAAAGGCAATTCCGCCACGTAATAGGCTATCAAATGTACCTGCTTTTATGTTGGCACCTGTAATACCGATATCAACATTCACACCTGAGGTGTTCCAAAATACAGTGTTTTTTCGCACTAAATGGCGGTATTGTTTTTCAAGTTGGGCTTTTATGATGACACGGTCGGCTAAGTCACCGAGTGAAACGTTAACCACTTGTCCAACTTGAATATCACGGTAGAGCAATGGTGTACCTTCGCTAATTGAATCACGCTCTTCACTTTCTAATACTATCGTGACGCGGGAATCAAACAACTCTGCCGAACCAAGCTTAAAAGTATCAGCAAAATAGCCTTTCCCAGGTTGAACAGCAATGTAAGAGCTCAGCAACGAATCCAAGTTTTCACTACCACTTAAGCTGATCTTTGGTTTAACCACCCAAAAGTAGCTATCTGACTTTGCGATTTTTTGAGCGTATTTCGGATATAAACGAGCCTGTATTTTCACGTTGTTTGTATGAAAATCGGGTTCGATGTTAATGATTTTACCAATGGTTACGCCTTGGAACTTGATCTCAGTATTGTTAGAGACAGATCGTGCATCATCGGCTGTTAAAGTTATCAGCTGTCCAAAATGTTGCGCTGAACTTAAGCTTGAGTAAAGCTTGTATTTAGAACCGATACGGTTAGTCACTTGCTTCATGTTATCAAAAGCAATCCCACCTTTGATAAGCGTGGATAGGGGATCGGTCACTAATTTAATACCATTTAATCCTGCTTCTACTTCGATACCTGAACGGTTCCAGAATACGGTGTGGTTAGTGATCAAATGACGGTATTTTTTCTCGATATTTAATTTAATGCTCACACCGTTATCTTTCAAAGCAAAGTCACTCACTTCACCTACTTGTAAGTTACGGTAAAGTACTGGACTACCTTCAGATACGGGGGGTAACTTTTCAGCAAATAAACTAATGCTGCTATAGCCTTTCAGTTTTTCATCCGCAAGATCGGCAAGACTTCGGTTTTTAAATAGGGTGTAGCTTTTGTTTATTTTTTTGCTACCGATAGAAGTGAAGCTAATCGCACTGCTGATTAATTGATCGGCTGGCGGAATAGAAACATCAATACCTTTGCTCGAAATGCTGGCATCGACACCACCATCAACGAAGAATCGACTACCACTTCTGATCAAATGGGTGTACTCAGGTTGAACTAAGACATCAAAGCTTACACGCTCACCGGTTAATTCAACGTTAGTGATTCGCCCGACATCTAATCCCTTAAAGCGTAATTTGGTGCCACGTTTAATACCAAAACTTTTATCAGCATACAGTTTGAAGGTTGCTACACCGGGTTGTTGCTCTTCTAATGTGTCACGGGTAATAGCTGTAAATTGACGTGAAGTTTCGCCTTTACCCGGTATTAAACGTAAGAAATTGCCTCGTACAAGATTGCCGATATTCTTAACACCATTAAGTGATACTTCAGCTTCTTCGAGTAATAAACGAGAGCCGCTATTTAAGTACTCACGCATGCTAGGTTCAATCGCGGCATGTGCGATAATCTTGTTGGTTTTTTCATCAAGGCTTACATCGGTGATTTTACCGATCTGTAAGCCACGATACATGATTGGTGAACCTGAATCGCTAATATCATTGTTATCTGGCAAGGTTATCGTGATAGCAATACCACGACCGGCCGTATTGATATCGGGGTAGAGCTTAAACAGATGATTTGCTTCAATGACTTTACCTTTATCTGGTGAATCAAATGCAATAGCACCTGCGATTAATGCTGACAGGCTTTCAAACTGCACATCAACACCGTTGAAACCGATATCCGCACGCATGCCACTAACATTCCAGAAACGGCTTTTATCAGTAACAAGGTTGGCATACTTGGGTTTGATTAGTGCATCAATAAGGACTTCTTTTTTGTTATCACTAAGGGTGTAATTGAAAACCTCACCGACTGGGATCTTCTTATAAAAAATTTGCGAACCAATACTGATCGATCCAAGATTCGGTGCTTTTAATTGCAGCTTTAAGCCATCTTCTAATGGCGTATCTGCAGGTTGGTTTTCTAATGCTGTAAATTTCGTAGCTTCAGGACCATCACCGGGTAATAACGCAATGTAGTTACCAGAAACAAGAGTATCTAAGCCTGATATACCCGTTATAGATGCCTTAGGTTTGACTAGCCAGAATCGGGTATTTTTACGAAGAATGTTTACCGCTTCAGGATAAATGTCGGCAGTAACGTAAATACTCTTAAGATCTTTTGATAGGCTGATATCACGTACAATACCCACTTCAAGGCCTTGATAACGAATAGTCGTTCTTCCAGCGACTAAACCCACGGCATCGTTAAAGTGGATTTGAATACGTTCACCGGCTTCGTTAACTGATTTATACAGTAACCAACCAGCAAGTATTAATGCTAATAGCGGCAACAGCCACAGCGGTGATAACCCCCGATCACGGCGAATTTTCACCTTTTTGGGTTGTTCGTTATTTGGATCGTTGTTCATAATTGTCCCATATCAGGCGAGAATCTAAACTTTCTGCTGCTAACATTGTTAATACTACCACGACGGCAAAGGCAATTGCCCCAGGTCCCGGCGTGAAATCAAGAACTTGCCCACGGTCGATTAATGTGACCATGATGGCGATAACAAAAAGATCCATTACCGACCATTTACCTATCCAGTGTACGGCACGAAATAGTCGCATACGTAATAGGTGGTGTGTTTTTCGTTTGAACTGTACGGCTAAAAGGATATAAGCCAAACTTAGAATTTTCGCGACAGGGACAACAATACTGGCAATAAAGATGATTGCTGCGATACCTGTCATTCCCGTTCTGACGAGTTCAGCAACACCTGAAAAGATAGTATCTTCAATACGCTTACCGTTATTCATGAAAATTGAAATGGGATAAAGGTTAGCAGGCAAGATAAAAATACTTGCTGAAATTAAATATGCCCATGTTTTTTGAATAGAATGTGGAATGCGATCGTGTAATGGACTATTACAGCGGCGGCAATGGGTCAGGTGTTCTTGCGTTAAATGACAGGTCGTACAAAGTGTGTCTAAGTCATCACTAATATGTTCATTTTCAGGTTGCCACGCATCCCAATAACGACGAACACTGATACGAGTCAGTAACACGAGAAATAATATCTGTAAGGTAATGAGACAGTACAGCCCAAGACCGATATTAATCTCTGCGACTTCTTGGACTTTAAAACAAGCAATGGCGAGACTAACTAAAAAAACATCGAGCATCACCCATTGCTTTAAATGGTGAAGAACCCATGTTGATGCTTTAAATAGAGTAAAGTGACGAAATTTAAGGGAAAATTGGGCGCTAAAAACCGCCCCTATGACTAATAGCGGGGCAATAACGCTACAAAATAAGATTAATGCGGCAACGCCAGGAAAATTTTCTGAAAGTGTGATGGCGCCAGATGGAAGTGTCGCAGGGATCATCTGTCCGAATAATCGTATTGTGATTAACGGTAAAGTAATGGTTGGAATAAAAAGGATTAAACCCGCTGCGGCAATCGCCAGTTCTGCATTAAATCTTGCTGTTCCCCCACGATATAAACGTGTTTGGCAACGGGGACAGTAAGCACTGTGTCCTTGTTGAGCCACCTCAGGGAGCACGAGTAAATTGCAACCGGGGCAGCGTCTGGCCGTTGACATAGTACGTTGTTTCCTTTGCAAAAGAGCGAGATATAAAAACGCTCACGAAATAAAAATTCACACGTTTGTAAAAACATAGTGAATGATAGCCCATGAGCGTCAAGGATGGGTACTATATTATTTTGTACCGATTCTTGCTACTGGAAGTTGTTGATCTGTTTGTTCAACATCATTATTAGGTGATTGAATTGAACCGTAAAGTGTTCGATATAACCCATGTTGACTCACTAACTCAGTATGTGTACCTGATTGACTGACTAATCCATCTTCTAAGACATAGATTAAATCAGCTTGTTTAACGGCAGATAAACGGTGGGCAACAATTAAAGTGGTTTTATCTTTTAAAAAACTATTCAGCGCTTTATGAAGTGCAGCTTCTGTTGAAGTATCTAACGCTGATGTTGCTTCATCTAAAATGACAAAGTCAGGGTTAGATAAGATCATACGGGCAATCGCTAAACGTTGACGCTGACCACCGGATAAACGAATACCTTGTCGACCAATTTCAGTGTCTAGGCCATGTGTTAACCGCTCTGTCATGTCTGTAAGTTGAGCAATGTCTAACGCATTCCAGAGTTCATCATCAGTATATTCACCACCTAATGTTAAGTTATGGCGTAATGTATCGTTGAATAAGACGGGCTGCTGGAGCACAACAGCCATACGTTCGCGAAGAGATTCATAACTGACCGCCTCAATCGGGTGACCATTAATAAAAATATCACCTGATTGCTTTTGGTAAATGCCAAGCAGTAATTGAATTAAGGTTGATTTACCGCCGCCTGATGCACCTACAAGAGCAACACGTTTTCCTGCAGGGATATCAATATTTAAACCTCGCAGCACTTGTTTATCATTGTCATAAGAAAAACGGACATTTCTTACTTTAATATCCAGTGCTTCATTGTGATTAAAGGGATAAACGGTAGCGGTAGGGCGAACTTCTTCTTCTAAATCTAACAGCGTATTTAAACGCTGCATGGCCGCAGATGCACTGTACCAAGAAAATTGAATCCCCAATAACTCTTGTACAGGCCCAAGCATGAACCATAAGTAACTAAAGACAGCCAGCATTTCACCGATAGATAAGCCACTGAAAAGCACCATTAACATTGCAGCGGCGCGAAATACTTCAAAACCCGCCAAGAATAATAAGAAAGAGATGCGTCCTGCCGCTTCTGATTGCCATGCAAACTTATCAGCACTGTGGCGTATATCATTTGCGTGCGATTTTAGTTGAGCTAAAAATTCACGCTCACGATTAGATGCGCGCAATTGGTATATGCCATCTAATACTTCGACTAAACGTTGTTGGAATTTTTCATAAGATTGATTTTCTTGACGCTTGAGGTTTTTAACGCGGTTACCCATCATTTTTGAAGCGTAAACAACAATAGGGTTAATGATGAGAATAAATAGCCCGAGTCGCCAATCTAACCATAATAAAACGCCAGCAGTACCAACGACGGTGAGCAAGCCGATAATAAAACGACTTAACGTATCTCCGACAAACTTATCGATAGTCTCAACATCAGTGACAAGATGCGAAGTAATGCCGCCACTTCCTTTTTCTTCATATTGGCGCATGCTAATACGCCCTAATTTATCCAATAAATGCTGACGTAAATTAAAGGTGATCTCTTTTGATACCAGTGTGAATTGGCGGCTTTGTAAAATGTTCAATGCTTGGCTTACGGTACGCATTAAGACAACTAAAAATAACACTAATAAGATATAGCCAGTAGGTGATTGCCATTGTTCGGGAAGAAGGTGGTTTAAATATTGGATCCCTTCAGCTGGCTTATGGAGTAATACTTCATCGACCATTAATGGCATAAGTAATGGAATTGGTACGCTAATCAAGGTGGCAATAACAGCAATAATATTCGCGGTGATAAGGCGGGGACGATGTTTTTTAGCTTGAATAAAAAGCCAAGACCAATTAATCATAGTGGGGAATGAATGCTTCACAGTGATAAT
This sequence comes from Photobacterium sp. GB-50, assembly GCF_003026755.1. Lineage (NCBI taxonomy): Bacteria > Pseudomonadati > Pseudomonadota > Gammaproteobacteria > Vibrionales > Vibrionaceae > Photobacterium > Photobacterium sp. GB-50. Next base: position 31,074 of record NZ_PYNX01000008.1, on the reverse strand, counting down.
GATTCCTATTATTGTTAAGTGTTTCCATTTTAACGATTATGTAAGGCGTATGCTATGGAAAATACAGGTTCTTTTTATAACCGTCTGACACTTCAAGCTTTAGCTATAGTTGAAGGTGAATCAGATCTCATTGCCAATCTCTCTAATATTAGTGCGTTGTTGAATATGGAGTTAGAGAACATAAATTGGGTTGGCTTTTATTTATTAAAAAATGATGAGCTCGTACTTGGTCCATTTCAAGGAAAACCTGCTTGTGTTCGTATTCCTGTCGGTAACGGGGTATGCGGTACGGCAGTAAAAGATAACAGAGTCATCCGTGTTGATGATGTTCATGCCTTTCCTGGGCACATTGCTTGTGACGCAGTTAGTCAATCTGAAATCGTTATCCCATTAAATATAGGGGAAAAATGTATAGGTGTACTGGATATTGATAGTCCAGATTTGTCAAGATTTGACCAAAATGATGAACAAGGTCTAGTTTCTTTGGTTACAGAGCTACAAAAAGTACTCTAATTTCATGCTTTCGGTGGTTTTTCCTTATTAGGTAATTATAATAGCCCCACTATTTCTTTTTGAACAAAGCACTAATAACGAGCAAATCTCGTTTATGTCAGGAAAGTCCATGGAAAACTCTGAAAAGTTAACGAACAGTAAAGAAGTTATTGCATATATTGCTGAGCGTTTCCCAAAATGTTTTACTATTGAGGGTGAAGCTAAACCACTTAAGATCGGTATTTTTCAAGATCTTGCTGAGCGCTTAAGTGATGATCCAAAAATCAGTAAGACTCAACTACGTACAGCATTACGTCAATACACATCTTCCTGGCGTTACCTTCACGGCGTTAAAGCTGGTGTAAGTCGTGTTGATCTTGATGGAAATGAGTGTGATGTACTTGAGCAAGAACACGTTGATCACGCACTTAAAGCCTTAGAAGAAAGCAAAGCAAAAGTACGTACTCGTCGTAAAGAGCAGGCTATCGCTAAAGCAGCTAAAGAAGGCGATGCGAAAAAAACTCGCGCAAAAACTGCTAAACCTAAGAACATTAAGCCAAAAACGGCTAAAGTTAATAAGAAGCCAGTTGAGACTACACCTGTACTAAAAGCTGACGAAGTTATTGTTGGTAAGAACGTACAAGTGAATATGGGCTCAGGTAACATGCCGGCAACTATTGTCGAAATTAACAAGGACGATGTGCGTGTTCGCTTAAATAACGGCTTAGTAATGGCTGTTAAAGCGGAGCACCTGCGTTCATAAAGGGAGAATGCGCGACGCATGAATTGTCGATTCCGTTTCTCACTGATTGCTGCCGGCATGATGCTGGCAGCTTCAGCGCAAGCCTTAGAGGCTAAATATTCATTAAGTGATTTGCCGCAACTTGCACCAGAGCAGCAGCACGCAACTGCGAGTAAGAGGGTAGCGTCACGCTTTACCCGCTCTCATTACAAGCATTTTTCACTTGATGATAAATTCTCTAGTCAGGTCTTCGATCGTTATATCGAAATGCTCGACTATAATAAAAGCTTTCTAACTGCTTCTGATGTAAAGCAATTTGAACGCTGGCGAAATCAGTTTGATGATCAATTGAAATCTGGTGATACATCGGGTGCATTTGATATTTTTAATAAAGTCCTTCAACGTCGTTTTGACCGTTATCAGTTTGCGATCTCGCAATTAGATACAGAGATTAAATTCGATAAAGATGAAGACTTTGTTATTGATCGCTCTGAACTTGAGTGGCCAGAAAATCAAGCTGAGTTAAATGAAATTTGGCGTAAGCGTGTGAAATACGATGCGTTGAATTTAAAGCTGGCAGGTAAAAACTGGAAAGAAATACAAGAAACACTAGGTAAACGTTATAACAACGCCGTTAAACGTTTAACGCAAACCCATAGTGAAGATGTATTCCAGTTATACATGAATGCTTTCTCGCGTGAAGTTGATCCTCACACTAGTTATCTATCTCCTCGAAATGCTGAGCAGTTCCAATCAGAAATGAACCTTTCTTTAGAAGGGATTGGAGCAGTGCTGCAAGTGAAAGATGATTATACGACGATTCAATCCCTTGTTGCTGGTGGACCTGCTGCGAGCTCTAAAAAGCTGGCTGCGGGTGACCGTATCATTGGTGTTGGTCAAGATGGCGAAAAAATTGTAGATATTATTGGCTGGCGTTTAGATGATGTTGTCCAATTAATCAAAGGTCCGAAAGGCAGTAAAGTGATTCTTGATGTTTTACCAGAAGGTAAGAACAGCAAGAGTTACACTGTCACTATTGTTCGAGACAAAATTCGTCTAGAAGATCGTGCCGTTAAATCGGAAGTGAAAACTGTTGAAGGCAAGAAAATTGGTGTGATTGAAGTACCAAGTTTCTATGTCGGTTTATCTGAAGATACCAAGAAAGAATTGGTTAAGCTTAACGAGCAGAAAGTTGATGGTGTCGTTATTGATCTTCGTAACAATGGCGGTGGTGCATTAACTGAAGCGACAGCATTAAGTGGTTTATTTATTTCAAGCGGGCCTGTTGTTCAAGTTCGTGATAGTTATGGTCGCGTAAAAGTAAACAGTGATTCAGATAATCAAGTTTTCTTTAATGGGCCGTTAACTGTTTTAATTAACCGTTATAGTGCATCGGCATCTGAAATATTTGCTGCGGCAATGCAAGATTATGGTCGAGCAGTGGTGCTTGGTGAACAATCATTTGGTAAAGGTACTGTGCAGCAGCACCGTTCTTTAAACCATTTATATGATTTATTCGATAAGCCACTGGGTCATGTACAATATACAATTCAAAAGTTCTACCGTATTAATGGTGGTAGTACTCAGAATTTAGGTGTTGTGCCTGATATCTCTTTCCCAACAGCAATTGATCCGTCTGAAACCGGTGAAAGTGTAGAAGATAATGCATTACCGTGGGATAGTATTAAACCGGCTAAATATCAACAACTTCATAATTATTCGTCAATTCTTCCTAAGTTAAATGAAGAACACCTTGCACGAATTAAGAATGATATGGAGTTTGGTTTCATTAATGAAGATATCAAAACCTATAAAAAGGAAAAAGATATCAATAGAATTTCATTAAATGAAAAAATGCGTTTAGCTGAGCAAGATAAACAAGATGCTGATCGATTGGTACGTTTAAATAAGCGTCAAAAAGTACTCGGTAAAAAACCGTTTGCTGATTTAGATGCAGTACCAAAAGATTATGAAGCACCTGATGCATATTTGGATGAAGCCATTGGTATTACCGCTGACTTAACCAAGATAAAATCATCGTAGTTTTCTGATAGTATCCAGCAACACATAAATAAGCGCTCCTTCATGGGGCGCTTTTTTATTTCTCTTTGTTACTGTAATAATCTCATAAATAAGACTTGTCGCATATTTAAATGTGATCTGTCGCATATTTTTCATCGCAAAATAGCTTTACCAACTAGTTTTAAAGTACATGCACTTTGTTCTAGTAACAGGGGAAGCCTATGAAAAAACTATTCTTTATTACCGTGTTATTCTTCTTTAGCGCATTTAGCCGCCCAATCATTGCCGACGATATTACGGAGTTTGACTATCCATTTTTATTAGGTAATTGGTATTGGTTTAGCTCAACAGAAGCCGGTGTAGAAAGTGAAGGTGAAAGTTATCGTGCAATGCATGTGATGTTTAAATCTGACTATGTATTTGCAATGCGTTTACTTCGTATTGATGGAAAAATAGAACAATGGTCAGGTGAGTATGATATTGACGAAACCAATATTACTTTTGTCACCGAAGGCGAAGAAGATCAAATGCATACTTATATGCTTAGTTATAATCAGTTCGTGTTAGATGGTGCAAGATTTACTAAGTTAGCCCCTGAAAATCTACCAGGTAATTGGAAAACTTCAATGATATCAGGTTCTGATGTTGACCACAGTATTTCTGAACTTTCACTCACGTTACGCCCTGATTTTTTATTCTCTGCTGAAGTCTCAAATGATCAAGGAAAATCAAAAGAGCATCGTGGTATTTATTATATTGAAGATAACCAACTGGTTTTATTATATGAAGATGGGCAACACGATTCTGAATTTGAATTAAGTAGCAATGACACGCTAACGTTAACGAATACTCATTTTGGAATGGAAGCGATATTACAACGAGAATAATTTTTATTAATGTAGCGACAATGCTAGTGGTGAAAGGGAAGGTCATTCCATAATTTTTATAATATCAACAAATATAGCATTGGTTATGATGTGCAGACAAAAAGGCGAACAAGATAACTTGTTCGCCTTTCTAATTTGAAAATAGATGAAGTTTTATTCGTTAGCGAGATTAAATGCAGTACGAAGCTGATCTAAATAGTCTTCATCCCGACAGATGCTCTTACCGGGTTCGTCTGAAATTTTTGCTACAGGGCGACCTTCGCATTCAGTTAGTTTCAACACAACATTCAATGTTTTTACATTTGGTAAATCACAGGTTAGCTGTGTGCCAATGCCAAAACTTACGTTTATTTGGTGGTTGAAATGCTTAAAGATGTTCAGTGCTTTATCAAGTGTAAGGCTATCAGAAAAAACCAGTGATTTTGTTTTTGGGTCAATGCCTAATGATTTGTAATGTGCAATGGCTTTTTCACCCCAAGAAATAGGATCACCACTATCATGGCGTAAACCAATGAAACGTTCAGATAAACGTTTATCAAAGTCACGTAAGAAAGCATCCATATTGATACAGTCGGTGAGCGCAATACCTAAATCGTTAGGGTATTCTTGTAGCCAACGATTTAATGCTAATTGTTGAGAATCAGCAAGCTCACCGGCTAATTGCTGATGGCCTTGGAACCATTCGTGAGCTTGAGTTCCAACCGGTGTTAAATTACGAGTATATGCAAGATAGTAGTTCGAAGTACCTTTGAACTCTGGCATGTTTTCTTTTAAGTAATCAACAACTTTATGATGAACGGCTTTAGAAAAACGGCGGCGAGTGCCAAAATCTACCAGCGAAAATTCACTTAAATCTGTATCTTGTGCATTGTGGTAGAAGCGTGAAATTTTTTCTTGTAATTGTTTAATGGCATCTTCGGGCGTAGCATTTGGATATAAGTGTGCACAGCGCACTTCACAAATAATTGCGAGAAGAGGAACTTCCCATAAGATCACATCCAACCATTTACCACGAATGATAATAGATAGCTGTTCACCAGAATCATCAACACAAACATCATCTGCATTTAGTTGAAAATTTCGTAAATACTTAAGATAGTCAGCACTGAAAAAAGTTAATGTTGATAGATAATTGATTTCATCGTCAGCAAAAGAGAGCGCTGCGATGTTTGCGATTTGATCTTTGATCTCTTGAGAGTACGGGCGCAGATCTTCGTCGCTTCGGCAGTGGAATTCAGCCACTGCTTCAACGTCTGGGTATTGATGAAAAATTGCCTGTTGCATATGCAATTTATACGCATCAGTATCAAGCAGGGAGTTGATAACCCCAATATTGTGTTGGTTATTATTCATATCTGGCTGTAGATACTTATTAGAAGTGATAATAAATCTATCTGTAACGTGATTTTATTATTATTCAATGGGTTATATTCTTGAAGATAAATAAAAAAATAGAATTTATTAATGCCTTAGGTTACGACTGATTGTGAACTAAGATGTGATGTTCGTCAAGTATAACCATTCTCATTAGGCTTTATAGACTCATGAAGTTTACTTACTAAATATATAGCTTACGCATTATTTATGAGTTTTTAATTCTCTTATCGTTACGAGCAATATATAAACTATAGCTTGACGGGGAGTTTATTCATTAATACTGAGTGTTTTAAAAGTTTTCTAGTGTTTGGCAGTTAACTACTCATACTTTTCCGGGATAAATAATAATTATTAATAGTGAGTAAAACAGTATTTCTTTATTTAAAAATTGTACTTTACATAGAACAATTGATTAATTTATATCCAGAAAAGGCTGAGGTTAGATATGTCGATTGAAATTTGATTTATTTTTAATCGTTTAATTGCGAAAACTAAGAAATTGACCGTTAAAGATAAAACTATCGGATATATTTGATATTAATTCTTGTTTGAACGTTATAGTATCAAACTATGAAAATTGTTTGTCGTTCTATTAACACCTGTCTATTGATGCAAGGTTTGGTAGAGCCTTTATAAAAGGAAATATAATAATGACAGAGCAGGCATTTTTACAACCTACTGCTAAATATCGTTCCGATTATCGTCAACCGGATTACACTATTACAGATATCGATTTAACGTTTGACCTTTATGACACCAATACAACGGTGATAGCGCAAAGCAAGGTTATTCGTATTAGTGATAACGATGATGCCCAACTTGTACTTGATGGTGATGAACTTGCCATTGTGAGTATTTCTGTCAATGGCAAAACATGGACGTCATATATTCAAGAAGGCAGCCACTTAACTTTATCAGATCTGCCTGCTCAATTTGATTTAACGATCGTTACAACCGTTAATCCAGAAGCAAATACTGCATTAGAAGGGCTGTATAAGTCGGGGGGTGGTTTCTGTACTCAATGTGAAGCAGAAGGTTTCCGTCGGATTACTTATTATCTTGATCGTCCAGATGTACTGGCTCGTTTCACAACTAAGATCATTGCGGATAAAGCAGCATTCCCATATTTACTTAGTAATGGCAACCGTATTGCTGAAGGTGACTTAGACAATGGTCGTCACTGGGTACAATGGCAAGACCCATTCCCAAAACCTTCATACCTCTTTGCTTTAGTGGCAGGTGACTTTGACGTTTTACGTGATAACTACACCACAATGAGTGGTCGTAACGTAGAGCTCGAAATCTTCGTTGATAAAGGCAATCTTGATCGCGCAGATTACGCCATGACTTCATTGAAAAACTCAATGCAGTGGGATGAAGAGCGTTTTGGTCTTGAATATGATTTAGATATCTACATGATTGTGGCGGTTGATTTCTTCAACATGGGCGCCATGGAAAACAAAGGCTTGAATGTCTTTAACTCTAAATTCGTTCTCGCAAACCCTAAAACAGCAACGGATACTGATTACCAAGGTATTGAAGCTGTGATCGGTCATGAATACTTCCATAACTGGACAGGTAACCGCGTTACTTGTCGTGATTGGTTCCAATTAAGCTTAAAAGAAGGTTTAACTGTATTCCGTGATCAAGAATTCTCATCAGATCTTGGCTCTCGTCCAGTAAATCGCATTGCCAATGTTCGTATTGTACGTGGTCCACAGTTTGCTGAAGATCGTGGTCCAATGTCGCACCCAATTCGTCCTGAAAAAGTGATTGAGATGAATAACTTCTATACATTAACAGTGTATGAAAAGGGTAGCGAAGTGATCCGTATGATGCATACCTTGCTAGGTGAAGCAAATTTCCAAGCAGGTATGAAGCTGTACTTTGATCGCCATGATGGTACTGCTGCAACTTGTGATGATTTTGTTCAAGCAATGGAAGATGCATCAGGTATTGATCTGTCTCGCTTCCGTCGTTGGTATAGCCAAGCAGGAACGCCAGTTGTTACAGTTGATACGTCATATGATGCAGATACTAAGTGTTACAACGTCACTATAAAGCAGCACACAGCTCCAACAGCAGGGCAAGAAGAAAAGCTACCACTTCACATTCCGTTTGATATCGAACTATATGATAGCAAAGGTGAGGTTATTGCACTTCAATCAAATGGTATGCCTGTTCACAACGTGTTAGATGTAAAAGAAGCAGAGCAAACTTTCGTATTTGAGAATGTTGCGGAACAGCCTGTGATGTCGATGCTGCGTGAATTCTCTGCACCTGTGATCTTAAAATATGATTACTCAGATCAAGAGTTGATCTTCTTGATGATCCACGCGCGTAACGAGTTTGCACGCTGGGATGCTGGCCAAATGCTATTGGCGAAATACATTCGTAACAATGTGGCAGCTGTTCAAGCTGGTGAGTCAGTTCAATTACCTGAAGCGGTTATTGATGCTTTCCGTGGCGCATTATTGGATGAAAATCTTGATCCTGCATTTATTGCTGAAATGCTAACACTGCCAAGCGAGAATGAAATCGCAGGCTGGTACAAGCAAGTTGATGTTGATGCAATCAATAAGGTTGTTGGTGCGTTAACTCAAATTTTAGCGACAGAAATGGAAGATGAATTACTCGCGATTTATCGTAGCTTAGCGCAAGGCGAATACAGTCTTGATCATGATGCTATGGCTAAACGCGCATTGCGTAACAAGTGTTTATCTTATCTAGCACATACAGCGCTAGGTAATGATTTAGTGATTGCACAATATGCAGCTGCTGACAACATGACTGATACGATGGCTGCTATGTCTGCTGCAAATAATGCGCAATTAGCTTGTCGCGCAGTACAAATGTCAGACTTTAGTGATAAGTGGACTCACGATGGCTTGGTTATGGATAAGTGGTTCATGCTACAAGGCACTAATCCTGCTGATAATGCGTTAGAAAATGTGCGTAATACTATGAGTCACGCAGCGTTTAGCTTGAAAAACCCTAACCGCACGCGCAGTTTAGTGGCGAGTTTCTGTGCCAATAACCCAGTGCATTTCCATGCGAAAGATGGTTCTGGTTATGCGTTCTTAACTGAAATTCTAACGGCATTAAATACCAGTAATCCACAAGTAGCTTCACGATTAATTGAGCCGTTCTTAAAGTATCGCCAATACGATGAAACACGTCAGCAATTAATGCGTAGCGAGCTTGAGAAGTTAGCGGCATTAGATAACTTAGCAAAAGATCTGTTTGAGAAAGTGCATAAAGCGCTTGAACAATAAATCATAATTCGCTAAATAATAGAGCCAAGTACCTTATTAATAAACACTTTCTATGAGGGAGTGTGTAATGGGGACTTGGCTTTTTCTATATTGGGCTATTGAACGAATAACGAGATAAAAGGGATTATGCGAAGCTTTACTTTTCGAGTAAATATTAGTTATCAAGTTTTCTTACAACACTATTCTGGTGCCGCAAGTAGTGCTGTTGTGGTGACAGAGAATGGATTAAAACTTCAATTGCCCGCTGTGCGTTTACGTCCGTATTTAACGCAAATGGGTGTACGAGGGCGTTTTCAAGTTGCTGTCGATGATAATAATAAACTGACTACATTAACTAAATTGTCTGATTAGTGTTTACATCTCTTATCATAGCTAAATTGTTATCATGTATTTTATTTGAAACTCGGACAGAAAATTGCATACCTATACTTACCTAAGGTAGTAAAAGTTATGGGATTTTCTTATGAATGCACCAGACAATGTGGTTCCTGTATTACTTGAAAAAGTATATGGCTTAATAAAATCCAAAGTTGATAACACCCAGCAACCTTTAGTTGATGTGTTTGCTAAAAGCCTATTAAATCAATTGGCTGAAGATGATTTATTACAACGTAACGAATCTGATTTATATGGTGCTGTGCTGAGCCTATGGCATCATCTGGTTAAAAATAATCCGCAACAAATATCCGTTCGTGTGTATAACCCCACATTAAGTCGCCATGGCTGGAAATCTACCCACACCGTGGTTGAGATTGTTATGCCAGATAAACCCTTTTTGGTTGATTCTGTACGTATGACGTTAAATCGATTAGATATTACTAGCCATTTAATGCTGAATGGTCCTTATTATTTTGAGCGCGACAAAAAAAATAACATCGTTAAGGCGTGCGGTGATAAGGGGGATCTACAGACACTTTTTCATATTGAAGTAGATCGTCTTACAAAAAATGATCAAATGGCGATATTGCGAGATGAACTTGAAGCGGTGCTTAAAGACATTGAATTAGTGGTGAATGATTGGCAATGGATGCAAGATAAAATGCATCAAATTATCAAAGGTCTAAGAACAGAAAAATTACCTGTTGAAAATCAATACTGCGAGGAAGCGATTGAATTTCTTGATTGGGTTGCCAATCATAATTTTACCTTTATGGGTTATCACTGTTACGACCTAAAGCCGATAAAAGGTGATTATCAATTGAGACCAACGCAAGAGGCCGGGCTTGGTCTACTTAAAAAGCCGCGCCATGCACGACCACTTAATTTATCCAGTTTACCTGAATCAGCGCGTATTGAAGCGCAAAAGCCCGATCTGCTTATTCTCACCAAAAGTAATGCTAAATCTCGTATTCATCGCCCCGCTTACATTGATTATATCGGTATTAAACGATTTGACAGTAAAGGTAATGTTATTGGTGAACATCGCTTTATTGGTCTATATGCGTCAACGGCTTACCATCAAACAGCAATGAACATTCCATTGATCCGTAATCGGGTAAAACGAATACTCAACGCCAGTGGGTATTCGGAAGGCTCTCATTCTTGGAAAGCGCTCAATAATGTATTAGAAACTTATCCCAGAGATGAACTTATTCAAGCAAAAGAAGTGGAAATGCTTGAGGTGGGAGTAGGCGTAGTACGAATGCAAGATCGTGACATGCTGCGATTGTTTGTAAGACGGGATCCTTTTGGGCGTTTTTTTTCCTGCATGGTCTATGTTGCCAAAGAGCGTTATGACACGGAGCTTAGGCGTAAGATCCAAAGTGTTTTAAAAGACTATCTTGGTTCATCACAAACTGTTGAGTTCACAACCTTTTTTTCTGTGAGTCCATTAGCTCGTACGCACTACATCGTTAGGGTAAAGAACAATAATTTCGATGTGGATGTTAAATCGATAGAGCATAATTTAGTTGTCGCTGTTGCCTCGTGGGAAGATCGTTTAACCCAGTCATTAGTGGCTAACTTTGGCGAAAGCAAAGGGATCCCAATTGCCAAAAACTATGCGCGTGCTTTTCCTCGATCTTATAAAGAGCAAATGCTACCTGGCTCTGCAGTAGCAGATGTTTTACAGCTAGAAGGGCTGAATGAAGATAATAAATTAGGCATGTTATTTTATCGACCACAAGAGGAATCAGCAGACTCATCGATTGTAAAATTGAAGCTTTTTCACCGTAATGAACCGATTCATTTATCTGATGTTATGCCAATGCTTGAAAATCTAGGTTTGCGGGTCATTGGTGAATCACCATATCAAGTGATCACTGCGGATGGTGTCGTTAATTGGATCTTAGATTTTGCGATGTTACATCATGTTAGAAATGGATTTGACCTATCAGAAGCAAGAGATCGTTTTCAAAATGCTTTTTCTGATATTTGGCATGGAGAGCTTGAAAGTGATGGTTTTAACCGTTTAGTGCTGCGTTCTGGTTTGTCTGGTAGAGAAATTACCATATTGCGCAGTTATGCTCGTTATATGCGACAAGTTGGCTTTCCATTTAGCCAGCAGTATATAGAAGAGACACTGTCTAATCATTGTCAGCTGGCTTGTTATTTGGTGTCGTTGTTTAAATTACGCTTTGATCCCAAAGCGAAATATAGTGAGAAAGCAGAGCAGTTATTGATCAAAAAGATCGTAGAGCGATTAGAGAATGTCGAGAGTTTAGATGACGACAGGATCATTCGTCGTTATATGGATATGATCTTAGCAACCCTCAGAACGAACTTTTATCAAAAAACAGATACCGGTAAGCCAAAAGCATGGCTATCACTCAAACTCAATCCATCATCTATCCCTGAAATTCCAGCTCCAATTCCTCGTTACGAGATATTTGTTTATGCCCCCGATGTGGAAGGTGTCCATTTGCGCGGGGGAAAAGTTGCGCGTGGTGGCTTACGTTGGTCAGACAGGCAAGAAGATTACCGCACAGAAATATTAGGACTAGTCAAAGCACAACAGGTTAAAAATACGGTAATTGTGCCTGTTGGTGCGAAAGGTGGCTTTATTTGCAAACGGCAGCCTCAATTAACAACACGTGAAGAGATAGCTGCAGAGGGATTACATTGTTATCAACGTTTTATCTGTGGGCTGCTTGATGTAACAGACAATATCTTAGAGGGTAAACGGTATCCACCAGCAAATGTCGTTTGTCATGATGAAGATGATCCTTATTTAGTGGTTGCGGCGGATAAAGGCACGGCAACATTTTCAGATATCGCCAATTCATTGGCTGCTGATTATGATTTTTGGCTAGGTGATGCCTTTGCTTCTGGCGGATCTAATGGTTATGACCATAAACAAATGGGAATAACAGCGAAAGGGGCTTGGGAGTCAGTTAAGCGGCATTTTAGAGAGATAGGTATAGATTGCCAAACAACAGATTTTAGCTGTGTCGGCATTGGTGATATGGCGGGTGATGTGTTTGGTAACGGGATGTTGTTATCAAAACATATTCGTTTATTAGCGGCCTTTAATCATCAGCATATCTTTATTGATCCAGATCCGGATCCTGCCGCAAGTTGGTTAGAACGCAAACGTCTTTTTGAACTTAAACGATCGAGTTGGGAAGATTATGATCGTGAAGTTTTATCTGAAGGTGGGGCGATATTTTCACGTAAAAGTAAAGCGATTAAGCTTGTACCTATTGTGCAAACTTTACTGCAAACGCGTAAGCAAAGTTGCACACCTAATGAGTTGATACATCTTATATTACAAATGCAGGTCGATTTATTGTGGAATGGTGGTATAGGAACATACATAAAATCGACTAAAGAGACTCACACCGATGTTGGTGATCGCACCAATGATGCTGTTAGGGTTAATGGTTCTCAACTTGCAGCAAAAATTGTAGGTGAAGGGGGAAACTTAGGCTTAACCCAGTTAGGTCGAGTTGAATTTGCGAAAGCTGGTGGTCGAGTGAATACCGATTTTATCGATAATGTTGGTGGGGTTGATTGCTCAGATAATGAAGTGAACATCAAAATTTTACTCAATAGCCTAGTGACCGCTGATGAGCTGACATTTAAACAGCGTAATAGTATTTTAGAAAAGATGGAAGATGAGGTTGCTGACATTGTATTAGATGATGCCTATCGCCAAAGTGAATCTATTTCAGTAACAGAGCAACAGCAAGTACAACTATTAAAGGAACAAACGCGGTTTATTCATTTACTGGAACGACAGGGCAAATTGGATCGAAGCCTGGAATGTCTACCTGATGATGAAACATTAGTAGAGCGTGAAAAGGCAGGGATTGGCTTAACACGACCAGAAATTGCCGTGCTGGTGGCTTACGGTAAAATGGTGTTAAAAGAAAAACTCGTTAATCACGATATAGCCAGTGATCCTTATCATTCCCGTCTATTACCTGCTTACTTCCCACAATTTTTACAAGATAACTACAGATCACAAATGGAAAACCATCCATTACGACGTGAATTAATCGCAACATCATTAGCTAATTTGATGTCGAATGAAATGGGATGCAATTTTGTTACTCGGCTGCAAGAAGAAACGGGGGCAACGATAAATGAAATTTCAGCCTCTTACTCAATAGGGCGTGAGATCTTTAAGTTTGACCAGATTTTTAGTGAAATTAGAGCATTAGATAATCAAGTTTCAGCACAAACACAATATGACATGCTTTATCGTTCAAGGCGTATGTTGCGTCGGGTCACACGATGGTTCCTACGCAATAGAGAGCACAAGTTAGGTATAGAACAACAAATAGTGTTCTATCAACCCTTTGTTGAGCAGTTACGAAATGAATTAGATAGTTACCTTGTAACTGAAGAAGTGGTAGAGCATGAAGAGCAAGCGAATGAAATGATCCGCAAAGGGGTACCTGAGCGGTTGGCCAAAAACATTTCACGCTTAACCAGTTTATATTCAGCCATGGATATAGCGCAAATTGCAAAAGAGATGGACGTTAACATATCGCATATTGCAAGAGTGTACTTTGTACTAGGAGCGCAACTATCACTTCATTGGTTCTTAAAGCAAATTCAAAACCAAGCTGTTGAGAATAATTGGCAAGCATTAGCAAGAGCTTCATTTCGTGAAGATCTAGATTGGCAACAAAGACAATTAACAACAGCGGTTATAATGACAAGTACTGCTAAGCCAGAAGAAAGTATATCACTATGGATGGAACAACATAAAAAAGCGGTTGATCGATGGGAGAGTGTACTGGCTGAATTTAAAGTCGGTAATGCGCATGAGTTTGCAAAGTTCTCTGTCGCTTTACGTGAATTAACCATTCTAAATCTCAACTCAAGGCCGATACAGTAGTCTGTGTACTTATAGTCACCGCCTAATAAGATGGTATAAGCTACGGTGTAACATATATAGTGACAATGTAACTTTTTACGATGTTATTATGTTACATTGTCACTATTTAAGTGTTAACAATAAGGTTATAAAAATAATACGTTACTTTTTTCACAACTAAAAAGAAAACGATTGCTTTTATGTGTAATAAATTGTGAAACCACGAAACTATAACTTATTGTTAAACAAAGGTTTAATTTCTAAGTTACTGTTTTATTGACAATAATCAAAAAAATAACGATTGAAGTTAACAGAATAACTGTGAATAATACCATCCCGTTTATTCGGGACTTATTTTGGAGTTACAATGTTATACCGCATCGCACGTTCTGCTATTTTTCAGTTGGATGCTGAAAAAGCACACGACCTCGCTATTGAGAACTTTTCTCGCTTTACTGGCACTCCATTAGAACTTTTCTACCGACAAAATCTTCCTGCACGTCCTGTCGAAGTTATGGGGCTTACATTCAAAAACCCTGTTGGCTTAGCGGCTGGTCTTGATAAAAACGGCGAATGTATTGATGCATTTGGTGAAATGGGTTTCGGCTTTGTTGAAGTAGGGACCGTGACACCTCGTCCACAGCCTGGTAATGATAAACCTCGTCTTTTCCGTTTGATCCCAGCAGAAGGCATTATCAACCGTTTTGGTTTTAATAACCTTGGTGTTGATAATCTTGTTGAGAATGTAAAGAAAGCAAAATTTGACGGCATCATTGGTATTAATATCGGTAAAAATAAAGATACACCGATAGAAAAGGGTGTTGAAGATTACATTATTTGTATGGAAAAAGTTTATCAATATGCTGGTTATATTGCTGTAAATATTTCGTCACCGAATACACCGGGATTACGTAGCTTACAATATGGTGAAGCTTTAGATGATCTGCTTTCCCAGCTTAAAGCTAAACAAGCTGAATTAGCGAAACAACATGATAAGTATGTTCCTCTAGCACTTAAGATCGCTCCCGATCTTGATGATCATGAGATTCAACAGGTATGTGATTCTTTGATCCGTAATAATATAGATGGTGTGATTGGAACAAATACCACATTGGATCGCTCTTTGGTTCAAGGGATGGAACATTGTGATGAAGCGGGGGGCTTAAGCGGTCGTCCTTTGCAAAACAAGAGTACTGAAGTTATTCGAAAAATGTCAGAAGCATTAAATGGCGCAGTACCAATCATTGGTGTCGGTGGTATTGATTCTGCAATGGCTGCTCGCGAGAAGATGATGGTTGGTGCAAGCCTAGTACAGGTTTATTCTGGCTTTATTTATCATGGCCCACGTTTAGTTAAAGATATTGTAAACGGTCTTTAACTGTTGGCTATCGCTCTCGTACTGAAGTATTAAATTTAAATATCTTCTGACATACGAAAACCCAGCTTAGTGAATACTAGGCTGGGTTTTTAATTATGTACTTAGTCTATTTGTATCAAATATACATCTGATTTACTCGTGATAGAACCGCTATTTTCCCCTTTTATTTTATGAATACGCGAGTAGAATTAAGCTAAAATTTAAACATATGATCACAGATACAAAATAAATCACTGTCTTTCAGGAGTAAGAACGTGTTAAAGCCAAATAATTCATGGAAATGGTATTTTGACGCTGAAATGAATTCACTCATGCTTGAGTTGAATGACGATATGCTTTTCCGTGTATCGTTACCAAGTAAGCTGCTTACCCCAGAAGCTAAAATAAGTGATATTTTTAATGTTGATGATATTGAAGCCTATCAAAACTTCCAAGAGCAGATTGCTCATCTGCCAATTTCTGCAGCTAGAAAATGTGAATTAGCATTAAATGCTACAGCCGCACGACGTTTCCATAAGCCTATGATGCCAAAAAGTTGGTATTTCGCACCTCAACAAGGTGTAGAGCCGTTACAGGGACAAGTTATTACTTTAATGACGGCTTCTTGTACTGCCCATTACGTTGTGATTGAAAACAGTGGGGTCGCGAGTCTCTGTATGCTTGCTGATGTTGCTACTGTTGATTTAGACGGCCTTAAAAGCATGGAGTTCTGCGAAACCATTAAAGTTATGAATGATCGAATGGCTCCCTGTTTTGTAGAAACTGAACAGCGACATTTTGCGCTTGTCGGTTAGTCGTTTCTTCATCTCATATTTTTGTCGTATATCCTTATCAGTCTCCCGGTAGATAGCAGTATTTGTTATCTTTTGTAGTAAAAGCCCATTAAATTTAGGCTAATTTGCTATCTTTCTTATGCTGTCCAGTACGGCCTCCCTTAGTATATTTGCATGCTTTTCTCTATTAGATGGTGAGAAAGATATCACCTTTTATTGAGATAGTTATCGTCCAAATCTCTCATTTTTATATCCATTTTCTTTGTAACTAACGATAACAACATAACTACTGTTATCTACATACCGCATCATCAATTTCTGTAATTCATGATAGTTACGCTTCCTTGTAGGTATTCAAGATAGGTTAGAGCGTATATTTGTATTCGTTAACTGACTTCATTGCTACTCAGTAAGGTATATCCACCATTTTTCTGGTTAAAAATTACACTAAAAATATGTCATAGATCTCAAAATTCTTATATATAGCCAGACAATTCTTACTGCTTTATTTAAGTAAAACCTGATGGTTTATGACGTTAATTTCTTTGTTACATTACGTTTGATTGACAATCCCTTCCTCTTTTTCCTGCGTTAATAGTGAAGTAGTGGTTGTGTAATAGCGTTGGAATAATTTATTCCACCAAAGGGCGGGTGATAATATTGAATAGGGGTATTTAGCGTAAAAAATTTTTAAGCTCTTGAATGTTAAAGATAAATCAAATGTCACTCAGGGTGAGAAATTGCTTTGAGGGTGGTTTTCATTATTCCAGATTAATGATTTGTTCTTTGTTTGATGAGAATCGTTAAATATGACTTTTAGCGTTGTATTGGTCGCAAGTTTTGCAGGTAAGTGAAGATGTTTGTTGTTACATCCTCTTTGATTGAGAACGTACTGATTGAAGAATGAATTTTTTTTCCTAAATGAGCCATTTCATTATGGTTTTGACGAGGCATTTTTTGTGATTTCAGTTATAATTCCTCGCAATATTAGTGTGAAAAGAACTCCATGAATCAATATCTAGCGATTACTTCCCGCGGCCTTGAAAATTTGCTTGCGGATGAATTAGAACAATTAGGTGCACAGAACATTCAAGTTGTGCATGCCGGTGTCCGTTTTAAAGCAGAACAAGCAACAGCTTACCGTTGTTGTCTATGGACACGAATCTCATCACGTATCATTCAAGTACTGAGTGAATTTAACGTTCGTGATGATATGGACTTGTACTTAGGTGCAACAGCTATCAACTGGATGAACTACTTTGATAGCAATACACGTATTGTGGTCGATTTTAATGGTACTAACCGTGAAATCCGTAATAGCCAATACGGTGCAATGAAAATTAAAGATGCGATTGTAGACCGATTTACAAAAGCGGATTTACGTCGTCCTAACATTGACCGCGAGCGTCCTGATCTACGTATTCATATGCGTCTATCTGGTGAGAAAGGTATTCTTGGTCTTGATATGGCCGGTAGCGGTTTACACCAACGTGGTTACCGTAGTGAAGCGGGTAAAGCACCACTGCGTGAAACCCATGCTGCTGCACTTGTTATGAAAAGTGGCTGGACACCAGAACAAGCATTGTTAGATCCAATGTGTGGTTCAGGTACTTTAGTGATTGAAGCTGCGATGATAGCCGCTGAAATTGCACCAGGTCTTAAACGTAAGCGTTGGGGCTTTGAATCAATCAAAGACTTTGACCAAGAAGCTTGGTTAGAGATCCATGCAGAAGCAACGGTTAAATCTCGTCGTGGTCCTGCAAAAGTCACGACCAAGTTCTTTGGTCGTGAAATGGATCGTCGTGTATTAGCGATTGCTCGTGATAATGCGGGTCGTGCTGGTGTTAAAGATCTGATTGATTTTGAATATGGTGATGCCACACAGCTTGTTCGCCCTGAAGGGTTCGAAACAGGCATTATTCTTTGTAACCCTCCATATGGTGAACGTTTAGGTACAACCCCTGAACTTATTGCATTGTACAAAGAATTTGGTAACCGTTTAAAACTCGCTTTTGCGGGTTCTGTTGCTGCCATTTATTCAGGTTCGAACGAATTGTTAAGTTGTATGCGTATGCGTGCAGACAAGCAATTTAAGCTTCGTAACGGCGCATTAGATTGTGTACTTAAAACTTATTTGATCACTGCGGGTAGTGTTCAGAAAGAAGAAGGGCAATCTGAGGGTGTCATCGTTCAAGAAGAGGTCGCGCCTGATTTCGCGAACCGTCTTAAAAAGAACATTACTAAGTTAGATAAATGGGCAAAACGTGAAGGTATCGAATGTTACCGTATCTACGATGCTGATTTACCTAACTACAATGCCGCGATTGATAAGTACAAAGATTACTTAATTATCCAAGAATATGCAGCGCCTAAATCCGTTTCTGAAGAAACAGCACGTCGTCGTATTATGGATGTGTTGCGTGCGACAATTGAAGTAACGGGTGTAGAAAGCAATAAAGTTATTCTTAAAGTCCGTGAGCGTCAAAAAGGTAAGAACCAATACCAGAAGCTATCAAGTGCAGAGCGCCACATGATTGTTGAAGAGTACGGTGTTGAACTTAAAGTGAATCTTTATGATTACTTAGATACAGGTTTGTTCCTTGATCACCGTATTACGCGTCGTATGCTTGGCCAAATGGCAACAGGTAAAGATTTCCTTAACTTGTTCTCTTATACAGGATCTGCAACTGTTCATGCTGCTGTCGGTGGTGCAAAGACAACAACTACCGTTGATATGTCGAATACTTACCTTCGTTGGGCTCAAGAGAATATGGAGCTTAATAATCAGGTAGGTCCACAACATGAATATGTTCAGGCTGACTGTTTACAGTGGCTACAAGAAGTTGATGATACTTTCGACCTGATTTTTATCGATCCACCAACGTTCTCTAACTCTAAGCGTATGAAGCAGACGTTTGATATTCAACGTGATCACATCATGTTAATGGAAAACCTAAAGCGCATGCTACGTCCTGATGGTCAAATTGTTTTCTCAAACAATAAACGTCAGTTCAAGATGGATTTAGATAAGATTAATGAACTTGGCTTACAGGCGAAGAATATCTCAAATAAAACATTGCCAATGGACTTTGCTAAGAATAAGCAAATCCATAACTGTTGGATTATTACTCACAAGGAAGACGAGTGTTAATCACACTTTATAGCACGGAAGGCTGCCACCTTTGCGAGCAGGCATACCGTCTGCTCGTAGAGGTTGGACTTAAAGATAAAGTTGATATTGTTGATATCGCATTTGATGACGCACTGTTTTCTCGTTACGGTGTAACTATACCTGTACTCTCTATTCAAAATCATGATCGTAATGTTCCTGAATTGGGCTGGCCCTTTGATACAGATTCATTAAAAACATGGTTAATAACAAATAAGCTTGGTTAATTACGATGGCACTTATAAAAATTAGTAACGCTCAACTAGCGTATGGCGATCATGCTTTACTCGATAAAGCAGAATTTCTTCTTCAGCCACATGAGCGTGTTTGTCTTGTTGGTCGTAACGGCGCTGGTAAATCAACATTAATGAAAGTGATTGCTGGTGACGTATTACTCGATGACGGTAGTATTCAACGTCAAAATGAGCTGGTGGTTTCTCGTTTAGAGCAAGATCCACCGCGTAATGCGGAAGGGTCTGTATTTGATTATGTAGCGGAAGGTCTTGCTGATGCAGGTCGTGTTCTGCGTGAGTACCATCACCAATTGGACCTTGTCACCGCCGATCCTAGTGAAGCAAACATTAATAAACTATCGCGTATTCAGGAGCAAGTTGACCACCATAACGGTTGGCAGTTAGATACGCGTATTGCAGCAGTACTTGAAAGCTTGAAGCTTGAACCGAATACACTTCTTACTGATTTGTCTGGTGGTTGGCAACGTAAAGCAGCACTTGCTCGTGCGCTAGTGTGTGATCCTGATATTTTGTTACTTGATGAGCCAACAAACCACCTTGATGTAACAACGATTGAATGGTTAGAAGGTTTTCTAAAAGACTTCCGTGGTTCAATTATCTTTATTTCGCACGACCGTGCATTTATTCGTTCTATGGCGACTCGTATCGTTGATTTAGATCGTGGCCAATTAGTGTCTTTCCCTGGTGACTATGAAGGTTACCTAGAGGCAAAAGTTGAGTTATTGCGTGTAGAAGAAGAACAAAACGCATTATTTGACAAAAAACTAGCACAAGAAGAAGTGTGGATAAGGCAAGGTATTAAAGCGCGTCGTACTCGTAACGAAGGTCGTGTTCGTGCACTTAAAGCATTGCGCAATGAACGTGCAGAGCGTCGTGATGTTGTAGGTAAAGCGGATATGCAGCTACAAGACGCGAACCGTTCAGGTAAGATTGTCTTTGAAGCGAAGAATATCGGTTATAGCTATGGCGATAAGCAAATCGTTAAAGATTTTAGCTTTAATGTTATGCGTGGCGATCGTATTGCCTTAATTGGTCCTAATGGTTGTGGTAAGAGTACCTTAATTAAACTGATGCTGGATAAACTTCAAGCAACTGAGGGTGACTTCCACTGTGGTACTAAGCTAGAAGTGGCTTATTTTGACCAGTACCGTGAAATTCTCGATCCAGAGAAAACCGTAATGGATAACCTTGCTGATGGTAAGCAAGAAGTGACAATTAACGGTAAAACTCGTCATGCGCTAGGTTATTTACAAGATTTCCTATTTCACCCTCGTCGTGCTCGTACGCCAGTTAAAGCGCTGTCTGGTGGTGAGAAGAACCGACTATTGTTGGCAAAATTGTTCCTAAAACCAAATAATTTGCTGGTTCTTGATGAACCAACGAACGATTTAGATATCGAAACATTGGAACTTTTAGAAGATATACTTGCCAATTATCAAGGTACGTTACTTTTAGTGAGTCACGATCGTCAATTCGTTGATAATACTGTGACTACAAGCTGGATTTTTGAAGGTGAGGGCGTTGTTAACGAATACGTTGGCGGTTACCATGATGCACAATCTCAGCGTGCGAATTCTTATGCCAATCAAGCAAAAGAGCAGGCTGCAAAAATCGAATTAGAGAAGAGCAAGAAAGCTGCTCAAGAACAAAAGCAAAAAGATGTTACACCTAAACGCGCAGGTAAGAAGCTATCTTTTACTCTTCAACATGAGTTAGCTGGCTTGCCGCAAAAAATTGAAGACTTGGAAAATGAAATCGCGAAAATTCAGGAACAAATTAATGATCCTGCATTTTTCTCCGATCCGAAAAATGACACACAAGCCATCCTTACAGGTTTAGCTAAGCTTGAAGAAGAGTTTGAAGTTGCCTTTGAACGATGGGAAGAATTGGAAGCGATGCAAAAGGAATCCTAATGCCACATAAGATGTTAAAACTATCAACACTTGCAATCCTCGTTGCTGGTGCCTCTCAAGCTAGCGCTGCTGTTTATGATATTGTCCCTGTTTCAACTGCAGGATCAGATCAACTTGCAGCTCAAGCATATTTCCCTAGTGCACAGGCAAATGCAGATAGTACACCTGTTTCAGCTTTTACTACGGGTATTAAACCATCTGCTGAAGGCGACAATTGCTTTACAGGTAACAACTGTAATGCTGATTCATATGATGTTGCGGGAACCGTTCGACGTGGTACTCAAGGTACGCCGTTATCTGATACCACAGCATATAATGAGAATCGTCAGTTCATTGATGATTGGAATGGGTTATTTAGTTACTGTCGTGATAACTTAGGCTACAACATCTGTAATGTTTGGGCTGATAATGAGTATTACGGTTATGACTACAATATTGATGATGTTCAAGACGGTCAAGGTTTAGGTGGTCTACAACATATTCAACAGACATGGTTAAATGGTTACCATTCAAATGCTCTTGCACTTAAAAATGGTGTAGCTGTTACAACCAAAGCTGATGAAGCTAGTGGTTATACTTCAATTGATAAAACACTAGGTGATATCGAAGCAAATACTACTGATGCCGTTCTTGAAGGTATCGTGGGTAATTACAGTTTTGGTACGTCAACTTCAGCCGTATTTAAGAATGGTTCGGTAAATCCTCGTGCTTTTGCTAAACGTGGTTTTGTGAATGTTGGTGATGAGGCTGGTACATTACTTTCACCTCCAGAGTCTGTTACTGATAAATTTGTTCAAAATATGGGACAAACTACTGCAAATGGAGCAGTAGAAATAACGGATGGTAACTTACTGGTTGTAGGTTCTTCTTCTTTTTCCCCATCATTTTTAAAAGATCCAGGCTCTCGTGTACCTAATACAGATAACATCAATATCGGTTTAAATTTTAACGATAATGATGATTACAAAGTATTTAAGGATTGTTCAACTAACCCTGACAATCTGTACAGTACGTTTGAGTGCCAGTTTAGTACTTTTGCTAATGCAGCTGCTTTCTGGGTTGTTGATAATACTGGTAAACTTGTTGATTCAGGTGTTATTAGTTCAAATTTAGCAGCTGTTGACCCTGATCATGATGATGTTTCTTCACAGGCATCTGCTAATGCGGTTGCTATGGTCAATAACGCTCCTGTTGCTGTAGGCTATGCATCTCGCGATACTAATAGTAATGATTCTTATGTTATGCAAGCCGCATACTTTGAACCTAGTGCTGATTTAACGAAATGGACACAAACTTTTGTTCCTGGGTTAAATATTTCAACTGGCGAAGATCGTAATTATCAATACACAATGGCTAACGACATCAACTCGAGCTTTAAAGTTGTTGGTATAGCAAAGAGCCATAAAGCTGAAAACCAATCGATTCCACAAAAAATGTTTATCTTTGATAAAGCAACGAACCAGACTAAGTTCCTTGATACATCTATAAGCCCATTATTCTTCCGTGGTTCAAATGGTGATGCAACAGCAATTAATGATAATGATCAGGTTGTAGGTTGGGTTGATTCAGAAACGAAGAACCAAATTGATGGCTCTGAGCGTCGTCATCGTGCATTTACCTACATTGCAGGCTCTGCAGCGCAAGGGCCGCTAAAGGCTGGTAGTGTATGGATGCTAGATGACTTAACCAATGATGGCGGTGCAGCGAATACGGTTGCAAACTCTTACCGTATTATTTCTGCAACCGATATTAACGACGCAGGTGTTATTTCAGCAACAGCAAATTACTGTGCTGGTGGTTATCAAAACTTAACTAAACAAGCACAGTGTTCTGTGACTGAAAAGCAGGTTGCGATTAAGCTTGTACCTAAGGCAAATGCGACTGATAAAGATATTATTGTTCGTAAAACAGAAGACGAGGAGCCAGTAAAACGTTCTGGTGGATCGCTTGGCATTTTGGCTTTGACAGCGTTAGGCTTTATTGGTTTCAGGCGCCGTAAGTAATTTTTAAAATAAATTATGTTATACCAACAAGCTCACATTTTGTGGGCTTGTTTCGTTTTTAAATTTGATAAATTGTTCGAAATAACCCATTTTTATAAGTGGAGACATAAAAACTCCATCATTATGTAATGATAATGAAAAGTAATATACAGATAAGGATGAGGACCGAACTATGAAGAGACAAAAGCGGGATCGTTTAGAACGTGCGCAGGCTCGAGGTTATCAAGCCGGATTAAATGGCCGTTCTACAGATGCATGTCCGTACCAAGGTACAGATGCCCGTACTAACTGGCTAGGTGGTTGGCGAGACGCTAGAGAAGAGTTACAACAAGGTCTCTACAAATAATAACCTCCCTCATGGTTAACCCTATTCTGCAGCCCCTTAGGAGAAGGGGCTTTTTTATGCATAATAAGAAATGATAGCATTCTTGATTTATCTACTTAATACATATTACAGAGGCTGCAATCAAATGAGTATTAATGGCTATTTTCTTGTTTTTGTGATTGCAAACTAAAGAGTGTTATTATTTTTAATTCGTTGATTTGTCAGAGTCATGTAACGGATAAGTACGTAGAAGAGATACAAGGTTATTATGCTGGTGGATAAAAAAAGCCCCGAGACATAAATGCCTCAGGGCTGAGTATTTAGATTCGCCACACTGATTAGAAATTGTCAGTATCTTTAAAAAGACCCACTTTTAAATCTTTAGCAACGTAGATTTCTTTACCGTCTACCAGTACACGGCCATCAGCAACACCCATGATTAGCTTACGGTTGATAACACGCTTAAACTGAATTTCATAAGTTACTTTTTTGGCTGTCGGGAGAATTTGACCTGTAAATTTAACTTCACCCACACCCAGTGCTCGACCTTTGCCTTCACCGCCAGACCAACCAAGGAAGAAGCCTACTAGTTGCCACATTGCATCAAGACCAAGGCAACCAGGCATTACAGGATCACCTTTAAAGTGACAGTTAAAAAACCATAAGTCAGGATTGATATCTAATTCGGCGACAATAAAACCTTTGCCGTGATCACCATCTTTATCGGTGATATTTACGATACGGTCAATCATTAGCATGTTATCTGATGGTAATGATGGGAAGTCAGGACCGTATAGTTCGCTGTTGCCACAAGCGACAAGTTCTTCGTGTGTATAAGAATGCTGGCGTGTCATTAGAATCAATTACTCCTTCAAATGTATGGGAGCAATTTAGCTTACACGTGTAAGCTAAACAACTCGGATCAGTTCTGGACAAACCAGTTAGATATACGTAAACGTAGGCGATTTAACAGACCAATCTCATTTGAAAGGTCACCATGGTGGAAATAATCAATTCTTTCTTCAATCAAAGATAAAATCGTTTCATCTTCATCATTATCGCTACGGAATGGCTTATCCGTTAAAAGAGGGATCGCTTCATCAACGTTCTCTATTGCCCAGATGTGGAACTGCTTCGCTTTTATTGCTTCAATGACTTCATCATTTAAACAAAGGTTACTCAAGTTAGTCTTTGGTAATATAACACCCTGATTACCCGTTAACCCTCGATGAACACACACTTTATAGAAGCCTTCGATTTTTTCATTAATCCCACCTACAGCTTGTACACGACCAAACTGATCAACAGCACCGGTTACCGCTATTTGCTGATTAATAGGCTGTGAAGATAATGCAGACATTAATGCACAGAGTTCTGCAAGAGAGGCACTGTCACCATCGACTTCAGAGTATGACTGTTCAAAAACAATGGACGCTGAGTAAGGCAGGGCTTGATCTAAATCTAGCGCTGTTGCAACAAACGCTTGCATGATCATCATGCCTTTCGCGTGAATATTTCCGCCCAGTTCAACTTTACGTTCGACATCAGAAATATCGCCGTCACCAAAGTGAACCACACAAGAAATACGAGCCGGTTCGCCATAGGCTGTTGGGTGTCCAGGCATTTCAACCACGGTTAAACCATTAACCTGACCCACTTCTTTACCTTCACTAGCAATCAGGACTTGGCCATGGTGAATATCAGCAATAGCGCGTTCTGGCAAATAAGACTCACGATATTCTTTAGCGCGAAGTGATGCTTTAATATTTGTTGCCGTTAAAACTTTGCCGTCTGTCTCTATACTTGCTTCAGACAATAGATTTAGGTGCCAAAGCAAACAAAGTGGTAAGCGTGTTTGATCTTCAGCATAACGCGCACCTGCACATAGCAGTGCAGTTACAGCGTCCGTATCAGCCAAGTCTGGCAGTTTATGATGAGTAATAATCGCCTTTATATAACGAAGATACTCTTCAAGATTGGATTCGTTTAATAAGAGATCTTGTTCAAATTCACCGTACATAGCAAAACCAGCGGCAAGATCAGGCTCTGCATGATCAAGTTCTGCCATTAAATGACGATCACCAATGATTACAAGTTTTACATTTACCTTCTCAGGCGCAGGTAAGGGGCATAGTACTTTTTTGTTAGCGGCCTCCCAATCTAGCATGCCGTCCATTAGTACGCTTTTTAAACGCGGCCATAACGATGGATTACTGAGAAGGGCGGTGATTGATAAAATCAAATATCCATTATTTGCTTGGTGTAATAAACCATGCTTAACGCTTGGTTTTGCTAAACTATTTGACTCTAGAGCAGGATAGACGGCACCAAATAGTTTTTCAGCAGTAATATCATCACCCGCGATGATGATCGGTTGCTCATTTTCACTCGTTTGTGAGCTAGATGTATTATTACTACTTTGATATTGGTATTTTTTTATGAGTTCAATAATATAGTCACGATACAACGTGTTATCAGGCGCCGTAATACGTAGAATACGAGGCTGTAAATTAAGCGCGCTGAAGCGGCGTACGGCATCTGATAGTCGAGGTTGAAGAGTACCAACTGTCGCGGGTTCAAGATTACTATAATGTTCTAGAGTTGTTTGGTACTGGCTATAATCAGGAAACATTGTACGCCAAGATTCTTCATGCATAAATTTAGCTTTCTATTGTTACTGTGAAAAGGTAAGCAGTATAAAACAATCAAAGAGCTCATAATAGAAACTTATGAGCTATATTTATGTTTCATAAAAACAATCGGTTATTCTATATAGGTGATTGTTATTTAAGAATGTCAGAGTTACACTGTAACGCGTTTTTCGTTGACGATGAGAAAATTGTAATTTTATGAAATATCAGCAGCTTGAAAATCTTGAATCCGGTTGGAAATGGGCTTATTTAGTAAAAAAACACAAGGAAGGCGAATCAATTACACGCTTTATTGATCGCAGTGAAGCAGAAGCTGCTGTTGAGGCTCTTTTCGATATTGAACACGAACCAACAAAAGTGATTGAATGGATCGGTTCAAATATGTCTCCTGCGCTTGAAAATAAATTAAAACAAGCGATTCGAGCAAAAAGAAAGCGCCATTTTAATGCAGAACAAGTACATACACGAAAAAAATCAATCGATTTAGATTTCCGTGTTTGGGAAAAGTTGGCAGAAAAATCGCAAGAGTTAGGTTCTACATTATCCGATACTATCGAATATTTGATCAGTGAAAGTAACCGAACAGAGCGAGCTAACAAACAGGTTAGTGATATCAAGAATAACCTGACAGAACTACTGAACATTGAATCCTTTGATAAATAACGTTTTTTGGTGGTTGCTGTTCTTTTAAAGGTTACGTTTAAGGAGTAAGCAAATGGAATATGTACTTGTTTTAGCAGTAGTTGTTATTTTTATCGTCTTTAAAGATCGTCCTATTATGGTTTTGAAATTTGAAAATGGCGAACTGATAAAAACGAAAGGGAGTGTACCGACTGGCTTTCAAACCGCATGTAAAGAGATCGCACATAAAACACCTTTTAGTGGTCATATCAAAGTTTATAAAAATCGATTCACTACAAAAATTGATTTTTCAAAGGATATTCCAAGTAAAACAAAACAACGTATTCGTAATGTTTTCCCTCATAGCTCTCATTCAACTAAAAAGGGCAAACGTGCTTAATTGGAAGTAAGTGTAATAAAACGTTTATTACACTTACTATTTAAAAGAGTCAATTGTGATTATACCATACGCGTTTCGATTAACCCAAGGTAAAGATCTTAAAAAGAGTATTCTGCACTTTGTACAAGACAATAAGATCCAAGCAGGAAGTTTACTTTCAGGCATTGGTTGTTTGTCTAAAGTGAATATACGATTGGCTGATGAATCTAAGACAATAGAGGTTTCTGGCCCTCTGGAAATTCTTACATTATCAGGAACATTAACACCACAGCATGTCCATCTTCATATTTCGGTAGCTGATAAAAAAGGGCAGGTAATAGGTGGCCATCTTGTTGATGGAAGTATTGTTTCTTATACTGCAGAAGTTTGTATTGCGAGTTATACAAATTTATCATTTAACCGAGAGTATGACGAATCAACACGATTTGATGAGCTGAAAATTTGTGCAAAGTGAAGCGAATAATAACAAGTTAAAGATAAGTTTAACTTGTTATTAAATCTACTTTAATGCATCTAATAACTCTTCTTTACTTTTGATATAAGATGAAAACTTTTGCTTTAATTCCTGAAGTTCACTCTCTGCTTTTATTCTTTTTAGTCGTTCATCTTCTAATTGTTGACCTAAATCTACGGCTAAATAGCCACCTTTTATCAGCGCTTTGGTTGTAACATTACTATTCGTTAATGATTTAAGAGACTCAATCATATAATAATGCTTATCTATATCACGGATTGTTATTGCCATTAGGTACTCCTTAACTCTCTATAATATATCAACTTTTAATCAAAACGTCACCATCCTAGCGCACTATAACTTAGTGTTATTAACTAAAAATAAACCGGCAAACACCGGCTTATTTTTAGCGTATCTTTTGACCTAATAGTAGGCTACTTAGGTAAATAGACTTACCTGAAGCTAGCTCTAGAATACCTCTGTCATCGGATATATAAACAGCTTCTTTTGTTCGAAGATAATCAATATAGAAGTTACTAAAAGTGAAATCGACTTCACGACTTTTATTTAATTGCTTAACACCAAAAGTGTAATAATGATTTTGAATTTTTAAAAATACACCACTAAATAAAGATGATGAAATAACTCGATTTTCTTTATCTTTTCTAATTGTATTAATCTTAATTCGCCCATCATTTAGGTCAACCTTTATAATTTCAGAGCCAAAAGCAGGGTATTCCTTAGTAAATAAATATGCCGACTGTGTGCTGACAGCATTAAAAATCGCTTGGACAATAATAAACAATAGAGCTAGGAATATGCCAAGGAAAGCTTTTTTAAGCATCGCACTGCTCCTGGTTCACCTGTGAAGTTAAGTCAATATAGTGCTCATTATGCACACCTATTAATTTATAACGCTCACACAATCCACCGATAGGGAATGCATACCATTGACTTATATCGCCTGCTTTATAATCAATGATTGCCTGTGTAACAGGATTTGGTAATTCAACGCCATTATAATTAACAGATATACCATCAACATCTGTTGTATTAACAAAAAATAAGTACTGGTAACAGACAAATAAAGTAGCTAAAAAGAAAAAGCAAACAATCAGAAAATCAAATAGGCTGAATGTATTTAATTTATTGAGTAAGCTGAATTTTTTTTTCTTCTCAGTAATTACTGGTTTATCAATAATGCTTTCTTGATGCTCTTCTAATTCTAACTTTTCTGCAATTTCATGAGCTTCTATATGTTTACTAATATCTTCAGACAGAGGCGGATGAGAACCATCATCAAGCAGAGAGGTTTCTCTAATTGAGTAACCAAGTTTTGGCTCAGTTGTGATGATATTATGCTCACCGATTTTACTAAATGAAGTGCGAAGGTTTTTTATCGCTACAGTTAACGAATTATTCGTTACTACTTTTCCTTGCCAGCACTCTTTTAGTAATGTTTCTCTATGTACAGTATTGTTTGCGGTGTTTGCTAATAAAGCAAAGATATGAGTCTCTGAGCGTGAGACTTTTAAAACAGCATTATCACTTATACGGGTGATCGTTCTTCGCGAATAATCAACATCAAAACGACCAAAACGTTCTATTCCGTTGTTTACTTCATCGTTCATTATTTACTTATCAATAATAGAGTTGTCAAAGGGGATAACTACTCAAAAAGAGAGGCTATTTTATACAAAAAAGGTATCGAATTCTATATTGATGCAACTATATGCTTGGCATATTATCATTTGTATATAAATTCTTCTGTTTTTTAATCAAATTGATAGTGAAAACGACTTAGTTAGAAGCTTTAAATGCTATAAGTGACGGTGTAACTATTTTGTTTAAAGGTTATATCAGTGTAACTCTCTGTTTAATTAGCCATTAATCAGTTGAAAGAAGAAAGCTTGTTTTTATTCGTTCGATAGTATTGAAGAAACATCAACAACATATTGAGTTATATCCATGTACACATGAATTTAGCGACTACATGGTCGAATTGGTTGGAGAATTTAAACCAAGTAATTACAAAAAGCGACCAAGTTAAATAACATCGTAGTTATGTTTTCCTATTTAAAAATGTCCTCTTTATTATCTGATTAAAGGTCTCCTTTAAGGTAACTCTAGTTGGGATAAATTGGGTTATAGAGTAGGGAAGTCACGGTTTCTTCTTGGTGTTAGAGGTGAACGTTATAGGGTGAATAAGTGCGGGATTAATGGTTTTAAATTGCCGTACTGCTTATTCGTTTTGTTTTTCTGGTTGCATTTCAGCTCTTTCGTTTGAGAAAATTTAACTACCTTATCTAAGCGTTTGTTACTCACCATCAGACCTTGGGTTACATTTTCTAGTTTATCAAAATGAAATTAATCTTATCTGAAGAAGACCAAGCTTACAAAGCTGGACTTTATACATTAGATAGATCGAGCTTTACCGTTATTAATTTTTGGTCTCTAGAGCTTAAACGCTAGGGATTGAAAATTGTTGTAGTGTTAGTCGCTTGGTTTAACTCGGATATTATCATTAATAGATGCTGACCAAGAAATCATTGAAAACTACAAATCAATTCTGGTGAACTAACAATGACAACTAAAGTGTGCCAATATTTTTCTTACGATAAAGTTAACCACAAGTTCAAGCTTAAACTTTAATTTATACTTTCAAATATCACAGTCGAAAATGTTGAAGATGTACAACGCAGCACCAACGATACATTTAAAATCGGCATGTGGTTTTTATCGAAAGTTATTGAAGGACATCAGTTTGAGATTTACGGGCCATTCGAGTCAGCCGATGCAACAATGAAGTTTGCACATGAGCATCATGGAATTACAAGTTACCGAGGTGCGCCTGAATTTGATGATGGTATGGACGAGCTACTTGAAGCACTTAAAACTCAGTAACCAACAAAGCTACCAAGCTAAATCTCCATCATTTCAACATTATACTTAAGTGCGCATTATGTATGGTGTTATGTTGAGTGGTTTGCTTTGCCTAACTGAATAACTAAGTGGGCGAGAGATATGCTTTAATTCGGCCTCAACGTGTTGAGGCTTGAATGCTCATCTGGA